>JBLHWZ010000416.1:0-4460 GCA_047629415.1 Bradymonadia bacterium
CCGACGGAGGCTACGACCGGACCATTACGTGGCAGCAATGGTCGTTGAAAGAGAGCGGCCGGGGCAACCACTACGCCGTCTCTTCGGGGCTGACGATTGGAGCCGGGAACTTAGTTCTTGCTCCCAATTTACTTTACCAAGCTCCATTGGTCGGACCGAATCCGAACGTGGACGCGCATTACAGCAGCGACACCGGGATCTTCTACCCCTCGATTGGGCCGCGTAATGTCATCGACGATCCGTTCGCCGTGCTCGACAACCGGGAGACCATTGGTCTTGAACTGTTGCTGGTATGGGACCCGACACCCGGCACCTGGTATTGGTTCTGGGACCGGTTGGACCGAGAGGACGCCGACTTCGCCTGGAGCTTGGACTTCGTCTACCGGATGCACCCCACCTCGCGTGACGCGAACCTCGTGGTTTTGGAGAGTGGCGCGGTGGTTCCGTTCGGCGGCGCGCCAGATGCACACGATGAGTGGAACGTCACGGCAGATTGGTTCGCGCGGCCCGGAAATCTGCGGCTGCACGGCACACTCTTCGCCGGCCGCAACGAGTCGAAGGGGGACAGCCAGCGGATCATCACACGCGGTGGAGCCAGCGTGCAGGTGGACTGGAACACCGCACGATTCTCCACTCGACTCAGCCTGCACGACTGGGGCCCGTACGATTTCCAGCGCGACTTCAATCAGACGTACCCACTGCAGTGGTACGGCGACCTCTCCTACGGAGTTCAGGCGATGCGACTCGGCAGGTTCGATACCCGCGTTGGTATCCGCGGGCAGGCACGCACACTCGACGAGAATTCTACAGGCTGGACCAACCCAGACGTCCCAGGAACCGCCCGAGAGTACGAGGCAGGGTTCTATATCAACATTGGAATGTGAGGCAGATGATGAGCAAACAAGCAAACAAACGGGCCCTCATGTTAACCCTACTCACGGTAACCGGGGCGAGCGCCACCGCATGTTACGATGCGGCAGAGTACATCTACGGCGACACGATCGATGGCGCGGCCCTCGAACTCTACTCCTCCAGCGTGGGCATCCATCCGGATAGCTCCGTACTCGATGATCCGAACAATCCGTTCGCCGATAGCGTGCCGAGCTCCACGCTTAAGTGGGAGATCGAGTCCTACGCTGACAACGTTGCAGCGTTCTACTCCTGGGCGAGCGTGCTCGCGCTCGAACCCACCGGCGAACATCAGTTTTACGCCGCGCTTAACCTCGCTCAAATCTACGAGAACGGCCAAGCCGTTCAGGAAGATCTGGAGTCGGTGAAGGGCTCGGCGATCGCGGCGTATCAGTCTGTCCTCGACAACTTTCCCGACGCAGAGAGCTTTGATTCGACGGGAACGTTCAGTTTCGATCTCGTGACGCCCTCCTACCTCGCGATCCTCGAACTGGGGGCAATTCCGGACGGGGATTGGGTGCTGGTGGCGGCACCGAACGGACAGCCAATGGCGGTGAGACCATGAACACACAAACGATCGCGCTCGGCACGCTCGCGAGCGCCCTCGCGATTCTCTCGGTGGGATGCCGCCCGGACGCGGGTCCGTCGGATTATGAAAGCCAAGAGGATTTCGCCTTTGCAGAGGAAGACACCGGACCAACCGAGTTCCTGGCTGGGCCAGACCCCTACCTCGCGGGGGAAGACCGGCTCTCTATTGGCGCGTTCTACGAGGGGGATTTCTCGCAACTGGTCCTGGTCGATGACGTGACGACTCACGTCTATATCTACGACGGTACCATGCGATTGGTACCGGACTCCGAGAGGCTCGAAGGCGAAGAGTCTATTGGCGTCGAGCACGCAGGCCTCGCCTGGTGGGGTGGTGGCGTTCACTGGGACGCTGCCGACTCGCTCGCTCCCTGGACAACTCTCCACATCTCGCTGCGCTCGTCCTCAAACACGTTCGCGACGGTCGAACTCGGAATGAACGACGAGGCGGGCACCTACACAGTGCAGGCCGAAGACTACGGCTGGGAGGCCGACGGGGAGTGGAAAACACTCACGATTCCATTGGCGGACTTCGCTTCCGCTGGCCTGAATACCAGCGCCGTCACCGCCCCGCTCGTCATGCTGGGAACGGCTGGCGAGAACGGCGACCTGCTCCTCGTAGACAACGTCTATTTCACAGTCCCTTAGCCCGCGCGAATGCGCTCATTCTTTCCCGGGCTTTCGGCGCGGGGATACCCACCCAAGACCTCAGGCAAAACCCGATGAAACTCCGACAACAACAGACATTCTCCCGCTTCCGCACTCTGATGGTTCCGGCCCTCGCGTGCTCCGCTCTGGCCCTCGCAGGCTGCGGAGACGAGGACGACCCGGACGACCCGGATACAACTACGGACGTCTCGACGGACACTGGCGATACGGGCGTCACGCCAGACGCCACCCCCGACACCGGGCCGGATGCCGAACCGGACGCTGAACCGGACGCTGAGCCGGACGCTGAGCCGGACGCTGAGCCGGACGCTGAGCCGGACGCTGAGCCGGACGCTGAGCCGGACGCTGAGCCGGACGCTGAGCCAGACGCTGAGCCGGACGCTGAGCCGGACGTTGGCCCAGGGCCCTCGTCCTTAGTCCTCTTCGACGACGACTATCACCCGGAAGTGTCGTTCGCGCCCTTCGGCGGATCGACAAACGATGTCGCTGTCGACACCGCGGAGTTCTACAACGGCGAGGCCTCGCTGCGCCTCGAAGTACCCGGAGAGGGATACACCGGCGGCGCAGTCGTGGCCGGTGCCCCACTCGACCTCTCCGGCTACAACGCGCTGACGTTCTGGGCGAAGGCGAGTCAAGAGGCCACGTTGAACACCGCTGGTCTGGGTAACGATGCAGCCGACTCCTATTGGCAACTGGAACGACCGGGCCTTCCTCTAACCAGCGTCTGGACGGAATTCACGATTCCGCTAGCAGACCCTGCGCTATTGACCGAGCTCTCAGGCCTGTTTCACTTCGCTGAAGGCTCGGACGAAGGAGCGTACACGATCTGGATCGACGATTTGTCTTACGTCACACTCGGTGAGGAGACCCTAGGCGACATCATCGGCGAGTTTGGCACCACGACCCCTTCGCTGGAAGTTGGACAGACCGCGACCGCCGGTGGACTCATGATCACTGCCATCGTCGATGGAGCCGAGATCCAAGCGTTCCCCGCGGGCGCGCACTTCGCCTGGTCAAGCTCTGACGATGAAATCGCCTCCGTCGACGCCACGGGGGTAGTCACTGGCGTCGCCGAAGGCGTGGCAAGCATCACGGCAACGGTCGGCGGGAACTCGGCCGGCGGCTTGATGACGGTGAGTGTGGTCGATGGCCTCGAAGTAACACCGGCTCCTGAGCCAGTGACGCCGGAAGGGGCCGTGATCGCCTCGCTCTTTTCGGACTCCTACGCAGCCACAACGGTGACCACATTTCGCACAGACTGGAGCGTCGCCGATTACAGCGTTGTGGACTTGGGCGAGAGCAATGAAGCGATCCTCTACAGCTCGCTCGACTTCGTCGGAATCGAGACGACCGGTGAGAACTCGCTCGACATCAGCGGCGCCACTCACGTGCACTTTGATTTCTGGACTTCGGATGCCGAAGTCCTCCGCATCAAGCTGGCAGACTGGGGCACGGACAACGCGTTTGGTGGAGAAGGGGACGCTGCGGACACCGACTCTGAGATCGTCCTTGACCCGGGTTCTACCCCTGCTGTCACGACCGGGGTTTGGGTCCAGGTCGACCTTCCGCTGAGCGACTTCGGAGGCTTGGCAGCCCGCGAGCATATCTCGCAGTACATCTTCTCGGCTGTGCCAGCCGGCGGCGCGAACGTGTACATCGACAACTTCTATTTCTACTCCGCCCCGTAGGTTGTCGGCCTCGGACGTTCGCAAGCGGGAGCCGGATTCGTACCGGCTCTCGCGCGGCGTTTTTGCACAGGACTTCTCGCGGCGAGGACGAGGGCCTATGGCTCGTGATGCTCCCCAGGAATTCATGATCAAACAAATTCTCGCATTGTCCGCCATCGTTCTAGTGAGCGGCTGCTCCGACTCGCCCGTAGAGGACGATCCGGATTCCAACTCGGTCGATGTTGCCGACGACGTCAGTCCAGCGGACTCAGATTCGCCGGATGCCCAACCGATGGAGGACGTCCGTGGGGACACCGAAGAGGATATCGCCGCGGATTCCGCGGACGTCGTGTCGGACCCGAGCGTGGCACTAGATACCACGCTCGACCCTGCGAGTGACGTGATCGCAGACATCACGGACATACCGGACGCAGAAGAGGACGCCTTTCTCCCATCACCTGGCGCAGCGCCGTTCGGGCCGGGAGACATTCGAGGGCCTTACAACGTGGGGTACCGGCAGATCGAGCTCACCTATTCACCGCGCAGCGTCGACGAGACGCGCACAATTCCTGTCTCCCTCTGGTATCCAACGCTAGCGAGAGAAGGGCGTGTCTCGTTCTACGCGGACAT
>JBLHWZ010000417.1:0-4424 GCA_047629415.1 Bradymonadia bacterium
TCCCCGCGGCCGCCCAGTCCTTTGAGGTGGAACCCTATCTTCAGCTCGTGCAGGCTGAGAGCGCCTGGATCCTCTGGGAGACGGACGTTGACGCTCCTTCGACCGTCGAGTTCGGTCTGACTGATGCGCTCGGCGACACGTCCGAGGGCAGTCGAGCTGATGTGCCAGGCGGTGGCTGGGTGCATGAGGTCGAACTCAGCGAGCTCGAGCCCTACACGCGCTACTATTACCGCGTGACTTCTGGGGCCGCCGTCTCCGAAACGACCCACTTTGTGACTGCCCCTCTTGCGGGTCGCGAGGCAGACTTTCGGTTCGTCGCGATGAGCGACATGCAGAACGACTCAAGCAACCCCATCATCTTCAACCAGCTCGTCACTGACGGTATCCTGGCCGTCTTCGAAGACCGCTACGAGGAGGATTTGACCGACTCGCTCGCGATGACTCTGATCCCGGGTGACCTCGTTGAGAACGGGAACCAGCGTGGGGACTGGTATGACCAGTTTTGGGCCGCCATCGCGCCGCTCGCTGCGCAAGTTCCGACCTATGCGGTCCCAGGAAACCACGAGCAGAACGCCAACGCATTCTTCGAGTACTTCCACCAGCCAGACAACGGCAGCGCTGGATTTGGCGAGCACTGGTGGTGGATGGACTACTCGAACGTCCGCATCATCGGTCTCGACTCGAACTCGCTTTACGCTAACCCGGTTCAGCTGGATTGGCTGGAGGATGTACTCGCGGAGACCTGTGAGGCGGAGCATGTCGACTTTGTCTTCGCGCAACTCCACCACCCGCACCTTTCGGAGCTTTGGACTCCGGGCGAGCTGCCTTTCACCGGTGAAGTTATCTCTCGGATGGAGAGCTTCAGTGCGGACTGCGGCAAGCCGAGCGCCCACCTCTTCGGCCACACCCACGGCTACTCTCGCGGGCAGTCACGAGACCACGATCACCTGTGGATCAACGTCGCCTCTGCTGGTGGTCGAATCGACCGTTGGGGCGAGTACCCACAAGAGGACTACGACGAGTTCACCGTCTCACGAGACGAGTACGGATTCGTGATCTTTGAGGTCCGCGCCGGTGATGACCCGTCGTTCCGTTTGGAGCGCGTCAACCGCGGTACACCAGAGGACCCGGTCGACAACGAGATCGTCGATGTCGTCGAGGTCCGCCGCTACAACGAGGCGCCGGTACGGCCCGTCATCGCTGTACCCGAAGGGGACGCGAATCCCGATTGCACTGTTATGGTCGCGTCGGAGTTCATCGACCGCGACGACGATCTCCTCGGCGCCTCGCACTGGCAGATCGCTGAGACATGCGACGACTTCAGCGCGCCGCTTCTCGATAGCTGGATGCAGTTTGAGAACGTGTATGGGGGCTCTGACTTGCAGGCAGAAGACGACCTTACAGACGAGGAGATTCGCTCTCTGCCGTCGCAGACCGATCTGTGCGCTCGCGTTCGCTATCGCGACCGGTCTCTTGCTTGGTCGCGTTGGTCGCTGCCCGCTGCATTCCGAACGGGGGACACTGGCGCGGGCGAAAACCTGCTGGTTAACGCCGGAGCGGAAGATGGTCTCGAAGGTTGGACCGTCAGCGTGGGTATCGTCGAGTCGCTCGCGGCCGAGGAATGCGATGGCACGCGGCCATACTCTGGCGAGCGCTACTTCATCGGAGGCGGCCTGTGTGAGAGCAGCGAGTATGGCGAGGCGTTCCAGCGCGTGGAGCTAGGCCTGGACTGGATCGGGAGCAGCCTCGAATATGGCGGCTACATGCGGGACTGGAGCGGATCCGATATCCCCGCCCTGTGGCTCGAGTTCGTCTCGGACGATGGCACCCCCATCTCAGAGTCCGAGCGTCTGGAGCGTCCAGAGTCGACTTGGGACGCAGTCCGAAACATCGTCGTAGTGCCGGACACTGCCGCCGCCGTGAACTTCTTCTTTTCGGGAACGCGGAACGCCGGCAACGACAATGACTCGTACATCGACGACCTCTGGGTCCGCGCCGCCCCCGAACTCATTGAGTGCTCGATTCCGGAGCGGCCCGAGCCGGGAGAACCAGATGACGATGTCGGGCCGGAGCCCGAGCCGGATGTTGGGCCGGATGCTGGTTCTGATGCTAATGCGGACGCGGGAACTGATACCCCCGACGCCGAGCCGGGTATGGACGTGGCGCCGGATACGGCCCCGGACGCGGAGAACGACCCTTCGGAGGACGCGGTCCCAGAGACCGAGCCGACTCCGGATAGTGCTGGCGCAGACTCGGTACAGGCCGATTCCGGAGAGCCACAGAACGACGCTTCCGGAGACGAAGCTAGCGGTTCTGATGGCGGAGCCAGCGGGTGCACGCAGAGCAGATCGGGCGGGAGCGGTTGGCTCCCAGCCGTCGCGTTCTTCGGCCTGGTGCTGCGTCGTCGTATCCGGGCGCTCGGTCAGAGCTAGACGTTTGTCGTCCCACTGCTCGTCCGACCCCTTTGGTCAGTCGAGGAGCCAGAGCAGTGGCATCGAGACACCAAGATGAATCAGGCCGCGAGGAACGGCCTCCAGAAGCGCGTGGTGCCACCAGAGGAGCTCACCGTGCGCACTGAAGCCGACCGCCGACTCCAACATGAGCAGCGCAGCGCTAGCGCCCATTGGTTGCACGTATCCGAACCAGATCATGGGTAGGGATGCGACAAGGCACGTCGCAGTGAGGAGCCAAGCGGACGTGACGCTCGTCGAGCGCCAGTCTGGCTCGTCATCTAGCGCCTTGCCCGAGGCCCAAATCGCGAAGACTAGCGTCGCACCCAATGACGCCAAGAACGGCGAGAACAACACCTGCACGATGAAGGTCCGCGCTTGCAGCACGCCCTGGTCAATCCCGCCGAGCCTCCACGCGCGGAGCAGTTCGAGGCTGAAGGTGAAGAACAAGACGAGCCCAAAGAGAACTGTGCCGCCGTCACGTCGAGGCCGGTAGGTACGATGTGCCATGCCCCAAGTCTAGGCACGGCCGCGGCGGTTGGCACTTCTTTGGCCATGGTTCGGTGGGCGAGGCTGAGGCGTGAGAAGCGCACGAGAGCAAGTTCTGAGGCGATCGCACGAGTGCGATCGCCTCTCGCTCCTGAGGAGTGTGGCTCTACTCGGCGGCGCATGACGCGCCCATCGCGCATGACTGGGCGTCGTCCTCGTTGAGGCACAGCCCCATCAAGATCTGGCAGGCTCTACCTTGGTCCTGCTCGACTCCGCCGGAGCCGTAGAGCAGGAGAGTCGCGAATCTACGGCAGGCGGGTACAACGCCTGCGTCGCACTCGGCAGCATCCCGGCGCGTGTCCGCCGGGACGATGCGGTCGCCGAGGTATTCGGTCAGCGCGTAGTGAGCGGGGAGCGGCGCCTCAGTGTCCGGCTCAACTCTCGAGTCCGGGGTGGCGGGTTCCGAAATCGGAACAAACGCGGCATCTGGCACCCGATCGACCTAGTTTAGGGCCTGTGGCGGCGGTGGAGGTGTGCGATGGGTGTGGTTCGGCACCGCGTAGTGCGACTGCTCCTGGAGGCCAGCATAGGACGCGACGCTTGGCCACGCGACAAAGGTGCCGATGAGTGTGAGGATCCCGCCAGCGAGCGCGACTTCGTCCGGAACGTCGTCGGGCACGGAACCCGCGACGGTGAGGCTTGTTCCAACGAGGATCAGCGCGCTGCCCGCTGAGATTCCCGTCCTCGCCGAAGAGATCGTCGAGCAGGCAGAAAGAGGAAGGGACAGAGCGCACAGAAGAGCGATGGTGGGGCGATTCAAGGGTACTCCCGGCGGATTGTAGGCTCAGAACCTACGTCGCCGATCGAACTCGGTACAAGCCGCGTGCCTCGTTCGGGCGTTACTGGCTGCGCAGATCCAGCGGCCGCGCTACCCGAGCAGACCCAATAGCCGTGCGGCGACGGTGGTGAGCGCGAATCCGCTCAGTAGAAGCCGCGCCCGCGCCCAGTGGCGCGCGGTCCCTACGGTGCCGGCACGCCGAAGAGTCGAGGCGTCGAATGCTGCGATTAGCAGCGCTACCGCGCTCGCGGTCGTCGCCAGGAACCAGAGCGCCATGAGCGGATTTCCGCACGGCATATCGTATGTCAGCGTGAGCAGGACGGCCCGAAAGCAGATCCAGGCGGCAAAAGCCGAGATGGCGGTCAGAGCGACTTGAAGTGGGGCCGGGAGCGGCGTTGGAACGGGACGTACGGTAGCTGAGGTCATGCGATCTCCAGGGTTGGGACTGACGAAGCCAACCGATCGAGGAGGTGATGTATTCCCGCGCTGGAGCCTTGGAGAGGAGCTGCTGGCGCAGGTCGCGAGGGCTCCCGAGGGCTACGCATCGCCGCGTCAGTCGGCACGCGTCAGTCGGCACGCGTCAGTCGGCACGCGTCAGTCGGCACGCGTCAGTCGGCACGCGTCAGTCGGCACGCGTCAGTCGGCAC
>JBLHWZ010000418.1:0-4412 GCA_047629415.1 Bradymonadia bacterium
CCGCATCGCTTCGATGACGACTTCCTTGCCGAGCTCTCCGGAGCCAAGGAAGAGAATACGGGTGGCTGACGGGCTGTTTGGCGTACCGAGAATCATCGTGTCGCTCTTGGTGTGTAGAGATGGGCGCTCGTAGATCGATTCAGACCGGTCGACAATGGGCCCGCGGGTCGCCTTGAGTAAGCTTGCCCAAGTTAGCGGCCCCATGCCGAGATCTTGAAAATGCGCTAAGGTGAGGGAGTTCAATTGGGCCCCAAGGAGCAATGGAAGAACTCGTCGAGTTGGAAATTCAAGAGGTCGAGTGGAGCATCTTGCTTCCTCACGGTACACGAGGTGCGCTCTACCTTCTCTCGGTTGGCGAGGACCTGCTCTCCGCCGCTCAAGCGATGCGCGACGACGACGTCCCCGGCATCAAGCGTCTGATCGACGGTCAGCACTTGCTCGCCCCGACCGAGGCTCAGCTAGAAGGCTCCACTGAAGCGATTTTTAGGTTCGTGATCGTCGCGCCCTATGTGCTTGCCCAAGGCCCACTGAACTCGTGACTAATGAACCTTAGATTACTCGGACCCGCGCTCTTCGTTGCTGCGTTAGTTGGCGTCGCTTGTGGTGAGGAGAGTGCGCCGCTCTTCTTTTCGGGCGCAGGGCCTGAGTCATCTGTCGACGTTTCGGACACCGAGGCCGATCTTGCCGAAGAGGATCTCGGCTCAGACGCAGCGGCCTCCGGCCTGAGCGATGCTGTTGCGGACGCCGAACCTGATGCCGACGGGGAGGATACCGCCGACGCGGCCCCTGACGCCGGGGACGTGCCCAACGATCCTTCTGATACGGAGGGGAATGTCATTGAGGCGGACGCTGCTCTCGACACGTTAGATGTCGAAGACGGCGGTGCGGAGCCTGGGTTCGGCTCGATCTCGGGGAGCTGCGGAGTGTTGGAGGGGGCGTTGGACGATGGATCGAGCTCCTTCTTCGAGGCCACGATCGATTTCGCGGACGACTCGTTCGACGACCCGGACGACCGGGGGGCGCTGACCCCTGGTGGGCTCGCGGTGCTCGAGGCCGGCAACGCGGGCGGCAGCTCGCTCTACTCGGAGGTTTTTGCGTTCGAGGTACTCGCGCGCTGCGATGGCGCCTCGTTGCTTGAGACGGAAAGGACCATCGAATACCGCCCAGACTATGTGGGCTCCATCACGGATCTACTGGTCGAAATCGGAGGAGAGCGTGTTGGCGTGAGTGTGACTCGCGCGGTCGGTTTTCCGCGCGACGAGCCGTATACAGTCGAGCGAGCCCTTGACCTGCTGACCGGCAAGCTTGAGGATATTCGGGAGAGCTCCGACGGTGTGGTGGAGCAAGATGCCTGGGTAAAACAGGTTCTCTTGGTCATCGCCTACGCCGATGGGCACGTCGATTCGCTGCGAGAAGCGGCCGAGATCATCGACGCGTCGATTCGCTCGGACACCATTGTATTCGTAGTCGAGAGCGTTGGATTGGATGGCTGGCTATACTGAGGAACGAACCGAAATCACTCGCGGTCGCATCCGCTTTGGGTGATAGCCCATGCGACAACGGACGTTTCGCTGCCTAGCTTCGAGGTCGATGACCAAGGGCGATGGCGCCGTCGCGCCGCTACCTTTGGTGCCACCGGAGTGACGCTTGCCGCGGCGATTGCTCTAGCCCCTGCGCTTGTTCCCGTGCTCGCTCTTGCTGGGCTTCTGCGACGACGCCGATTCGCGCTGCTTCGCACGTACTTCTTCATCGGTTGGCTGCTGGTGGCCGAGTCCGCGGGGGTCGTGGCTGCCACCCTATTCTGGTGCCGTGCCACTCTCCAACGGCCGAGCCCGGAGGTCTACGCGCGCTGGCACTATCGATTGCAGCAGCGTTGGACCGGCGCAATGTGGAACGGAGCGCGGGCCGCGTTCGGGTTTCGGCTAGAGCTCGAGGTGACCCCGGAGGCCGCGGCTGCGATTGAGCGCGGGCCGGTCGTCCTCTTGTCCCGTCACGCGGGCGTGGCTGACGTCCTTTTGCCGGCTCTGGTCGTAGCCAATCCCTTCAATGTTTGCCTCCGTTACGTGCTCAAGCGGGAGCTGCTCACAGACCCCTGCCTAGACCTTGTCGGCCAGCGTCTCCCGAACGCATTCGTCGGCCGTGAGGGTTCTGACTCGGAGAGGGCGGTCACGGCGATCGTGGGGCTGGCCAAGGGCATCGGGCGGGGAGATGGCGTGCTGATTTATCCTGAAGGAACTCGGTTCACAGCAGCCAAACGAGACCGAATCATTCGCTCGGCTATTGAGCGAGGTGACGCCGAACTCGCGGACTACGCGGAGTCACTTACGGCGACGCTACCGCCGAGACCAAAAGGAACGCTGGCGTTGTTGAACGCGGCCCCGACCGCTGGGTTGCTTGTGCTGGAACACACCGGATTCGAGCGTGCGACCCGGCTGCCCGATCTTGCGAGCGGCTCCCTGGTCGGTTTGGTTGTGCGCGCTCGCTTGCGGCTGACGCCGACGCTGGCGAAGCCGGATCTTGCCGACCTTCGGCGGATTTGGTCAGAAGTCGATGACTGGGTTGTCGCGAACTCGCTGCCCCCGAGAGGGGGGGTCGAGGAATCCAGCTGAGGTTGGGCTCGAGCAGGTTAAGGTTGGGCCGGTCGGGTTAGGGCTGGGCCCGCACAAGGTAGGGTTGGGCCCGGGCAGGTTAAGGTTGGGCCCGGGCAAGTTAGGGCTGGGCACGCGCTGGTCGGTGTAGGCCCGCGGTGGTAGTGCGCAGGGGTGTCGAGAGCCTCCCCCAGTCTGTTCGAACGGTCGGTCGCGTTAGGGCTGCTCGCCGGATCCGTGCCGGTCCTCGTGGCGGCTTCGGTGGCGATTGTAGCCTTCGGCGGCGGCAATCCACTCTTCGCGCAATCGCGAGTGGGTTTGGACCGACAGACCTTCACTGTTCTGAAGCTCCGAACGATGTCCCAAGGCGTGGTGACTCCCGTCGGCCGCGCGCTCAGAAGGACCAAGGTCGACGAGCTTCCCCAGCTCCTGAATATCGTCCGTGGCGAGATGCGATTCGTCGGTCCGCGGCCGATTACTCAATACGACGTGAGACGACTTGGATGGCACTCTGTCGAGCACGATCCGCGATGGGCAGTCGCACCCGGCATCACCGGTCCGACGCAGCTCAGCACGATCTGCGACGCCGACCTTGCTGCCCGACGAGACAGGCGATTCGCAGCCGAGGCAGGCGTAACCGATGAGATCGAGCTGCTGATCCTCTCTCTCGCTCGGCCAATCGTCGGCGCCCAGCGGATCGCCTCGCGTGTGGAGCGTTGGACATGAACGTTGCAATCGTCGGTTTAGGCACGGTCGGCGAGACGCTGGTCTCGCTGCTTCTTGAGTTCCAAGAGCTGCTCCCCGCCGACGAGATATTCGTGATTCGGCGCGCGGTTCCGGCCTGGGATAAGCCACGCGTACGGCGTCTGGAGGCCGCCGGCGCCACCATCGTGACCCGCGCTCCCGCCGACGGGTATCCATCGCCTGAAGATGTGCAAGAGCGCATTGAGTTCGTGTTCGACTGTGGTCCGAACGGCCACGCGCTGGCGTCGCAAGATGAGTATGACTCCTGGAGTTCGCTGCGCGGTGCTGTCGCTCAGGGCTCTGAGACCGGCTTTGGTCCTCCATTCATGACCGGTGTGGGGCACACGCAGGTCGCGGGCGCCGCGCGGGTTCAAGTCGTCTCCTGCAACACCCATGGCTTGTCGGCGATCCTCCAGGCCCTCTCGGGACCTCGGCTGGAGAATGTCGAAGAGGCCGACTTCGTGATCGTCCGTCGTTCCGAAGACCTCGGGAAGTCTGAACGTTTGGTCGCCGCGAACGTGGTGGCTCGCCATCGTGACGCGATCAGAGGCACACACCACGCTCACGATGTAGCCAGGCTCTTCCGAGAGATCGACGTGGAGCCGCTGATCACCAGCTCGGACATCACGACTCCGTCACAGCTGCTCCATGCTGTCCGATTTCGTGTCACCACTAAGGTCGCGCTCGACGCAGCCGAGGCCTTCGCAGCGCGGCCGTGGATTGCCACCACTGGTCGTTTTGACTCGGACGCAATCTTCGAGCGGGGCCGCCGTGCTGGTTTCGTCGGCCGCGTTTGGGCTCACGCCGTCGTGGTGAGCAACAACCTGATGCAGCACGGCCGGACAATCACCGGTTGGGCGTTTGTCCCCCAGGAGTGCAACTCGATTCCGTCGACGGTGCACGCATGGTTACTCCAGTGCGAAGTCGCTGATTCTGACCGGCTCATGGAAGAACTTCAGCATCGGCTGGCCGTCAGTGAGATCTGAACAGAAGCGCGTTTTTGCACACTGGCTCTGGTCGAGTCCTGGGTTGGGGAATGTGCTATGCCCACGGGCACACTTCACGACTGATGCAGCGGCC
>JBLHWZ010000419.1:0-4391 GCA_047629415.1 Bradymonadia bacterium
TGGTCAGTTTCATGGAGCCAATGTTTGGTTAGTGAAGAGGTGTCTGGCGGCGCCGCAGGACAAGGAAAGCGAGAAAGAAGGGTATCCAGGGGCCGGGGAGGGTCGGAGACGTCGCGCAACCGGAGCCGCGGAGGACAACATTGTCTGTCTCCGGGACGGAGGTGATCAACTCTCCGAGCGGGGAGTCGGACCCGCGCTCTGTATTCTCATCCTCCTCTACGTCGGCTTGGTGGTCCACGTCCGAGTCGCCCGACCCGCCCTGCGAGTCCGCCTCGATGTCCCTCGCCGGTGTGGCGTCGGTGGCCACCTCGAGCGAGGCATCCAAGGCATCGTCCCTGAGATCGGGCGGTACATCAAAAGAGGCGTCATCTTCGGTATCGGTTGCTACGTCGGCACCGATATCGATCTCAGCGTCTTCTACAACGGTCGGTTCCACCAACGGGTCCGTCGGCAGGCGAGCGTCCACAAGCGACTCGACCGTGACGGTCAGCGCGAGGTCAAACGAGAGGTCGCTCGACCCAGTGGACCTCTGCTTCACCAGTACCGCGACATCGTTCGTACCGTTCCTCAGTCCCCCGGTGAAAGCCGTGACCTCCACCTCATCGTCGGATGACAAGGAGGTTCCGTAGTCCTCGTGCGCGATCGCGCCGACGTTTTCTCGCGCGACTTCGATTCCGTTCACCCAGAGCACGTAGCCGTCGTCGAAGAGCACGCTCGCGATGCCCGCAACTGGCTCGCCGTCGATCTCCACACGCGTTCGAAAATACGCCGTGGGGATGTTCGGCGACTCGCTGTGCAGCACCGTTGCCTCATCCCCCTCTCCGTAGCCGAGCTGGGCGGCACCGCTCGGCCAACTCCCCGAGGAAGTCCGCCAGGATGCCGGTGGGGCCGTGTTCGAATCGCTGTACTCCCACATCGAACCGTACCGCAGGACTTCGATGTCCGAGCGGCTCCCGAGCGAGAATGGCCCAGCGAGGTCCTCAGCATCGCCATCGACCTCGCGCACCCGAACCATCCCCTCGCTGGTCGGCCAGGCCGGTACATTCCACTCAAACTGGCCGTCGTTTGAGACGCGGTCTCCAGCTCGATACCAGACGACTCCTGCGTCCAGCGAATAGTCGACATGGACCCAGTCGCCGGCACCGCGCGATGTCCAACGGACCTGCGTCGGACTCTCGACGAGCAGGTCGTCTCCGAACCGTGGGTGCAGCACATTAATCCCGTCGGACTTGTCGATCGTGACCACGTCGTTGATCGAGCCATCAGTTAACAAGTTGCTCACCGTTAGCGTGCTTCCGTTGATGTCCAACAGATTGGACCCGTGCTGCGTATCCGCGAAGTACATGACCGGGTGCTCCGCCAACTGACTCAACCCAGTGCCGCCGTGACCGGAGACGATATAGACCGCGCCGACCCCGGATGTCTGATAGGCCCCATCGCCATCTGAACGTCCATCTCCGCCGTCGAGGATGCCCGCCGCGGTACTCGGAGTCTCATATCCTCCTGCGAGCAGATAGGACCGTTCGTAGATGTGTGAGTGGCCGCCGAGTACCAGGTCGACGCCGGCCGAATCCAGGATCGGCAACACGTCTTCACGCATCGTGATGAGTCGGCCCTCAGTATCAGAGTCGTGGCTCCCTTTGGTATACGGAGGATGATGCCAGTAGGCGATGATCCACTCCTGGTCGGTTGCGGCGAGGTCCTCTCTCAGCCAACTGAGCATGGCCCCATCAGGATCGCGGTCTGTCTCGTACGACTCGAGCACAACAAAATGAGCGTTCGCGTAGTCGTAGGAGTAGTAGGCCTCAGTGCCGCTCGGCATGCCGCCCGCCTCACCGCGTGTCGGCAACACATAGGCGTCGTAGTAGGGGCCAGCCTGGCTAGCAGAATCGGAGGTATACCCCTCATGGTTGCCCATGGTTGGCCAGCAGGGCGTGTTGCGCAAGACGTCAGAATACACATCGAAGAAGCGCGACGTGAACTCGGTGGTCGTACCCTCCGAGTAGGCCATGTCGCCCATGTGCAGGAAGAGGTCCGGCCGCTCGTCGACGGTGAAGTCGAGCATCGCGTCCCGTACTGCTGCCTGTGCAGACCCGCCCGTACCCGAGTCGCCCACGATCCACGCCCGAAACGGTATGCTGGACCCTATCACCGGAGCCGTCACGAAGAAGTCATCTGGATGGGCCACCGGTGCGCACGACGCGCCGGCTGAGTAAAAGTAGCGCGTGCTTGGCTCCAATCCGCTCGGAGTCAAAACGTGTGTGGTTTGCTCGCCGGACGACGCGACGCTAGCCCCGAGTGCTTCGGGTGTCGCGCCATAACAAACAATCCCAGGTTCTCTGGTCTCCGCTTGCCAGACGACCGTCACGGAGTCGCCGGTCGTCTGTTGGATGTAGGGCGACCGCACC
Source organism: Bradymonadia bacterium (assembly GCA_047629415.1). Classification (GTDB taxonomy): domain Bacteria; phylum Myxococcota_A; class Bradymonadia; order REDH01; family REDH01; genus CBDUJZ01. Next base: position 2,409 of record JBLHWZ010000419.1, read on the forward strand.
TGCGCGCTCGCGCTCGCTGAAACCACGAGTAGCGCCCCCAAAATACTGACGCCAAAGCGAGTCAACACGCGCGCCTCATCACAACAACTCCTCTAGATTCAACAATCGTTGCCGAAGCGTCTGCTCGTCCGAGCAACGCCCGCGTACGGCCTCGATCTCCAGCCCAGCACGCTCCTGATCAAACGCGGCCAGCGCTTCGAGCCAATTCACTCGGTTCAGACACGAATCACGGCGCGCGACAGAGGCGGTCGCGGAGTCAAACGCCTCTGCTCGAAGGGCAGCGGCGAGCCCTTCGTCGCCTGTCAGCTCTACCGCTTCAGCCCGTCGGAGAACCCAGAGAGTGTTCACAGACCCCAGACTTGCGCCCTGCGCCGCGAGTTCCGCAGCACGTTGGAATTCACCGACCGCCAACGACTGCTCGAAAGCCGCGAGCAAGAGCACAGCGGCCCCTGTTTCCGCATACCCACGCTCGAGCGTTTCAAATGCCCCGGCGCCATCGCCACACAGTGAAGCGACATGAGCGCAGAGCAGCGCAACTTCGACGTTCGCGTTGAGGTCCGAGAGGGCCAAGCAGTCCCGATGTGCTGGGTCCAGTTGCCCCGTCTCCGCGCGCGCGTCGGCTCTGAGCCACAGCCCCCGAAGACTCGGGCCAGCGAGCTGCAGATACTCCGTGGCTGCCAGTATCGTCGCGTCGTGTTGATCGAACTGTGCGTAGTTCTCGGCGTGTGCAAGCCAAACACTAGGATTGCGGGGCTCCAGAACTGCGGCTTGTTGAAGTAATCTGTGGGCGCCCTGGAACTCTCCGAGCTCGCGATGCACTTCAGCTCGCTCTATCAAAACGGATGCGGCGGGCGCGGCCAGGAGAAGTTCGTCGAGTCTCTCTGCCGTGTGTTCGGGAGAGTCGTGCGCGACAGCGCTGGCACTGCCACACAAGATGAGCAGCCCCAACGCCCTTCTCATTGCGCCCGTGTGATGACGGAGCAGGTGAGCCTGCTGATGCAGACGAGTCTCCCCTCTGCCTCATCCTCAATGCGAATCTCCCAGACATGCGTCTTGCCACCCACGTGCAACGGGCGAGCAGTACCGATCACCGCGAGGCCTTCTCCAACGGATCGAATGTGATTCGCGTTGATCTCGACGCCGACAACAATGCTCTTGGCCATATCGACGCAGAGGTTGGCTCCAATACTGCCGAGAGTCTCCGCGAGCGCGACGGACGCACCGCCGTGCAGGATTCTCGCCGGCTGGACATGCCGATGATCGACAGGCATCCGAGCACGGACGAAGTCGTCACCGATCTCGAAGTACTCAATACCCAAGGCCTCTACCATTGTGTTCTTCGAGAAGAACGCGATGAGCTTCTGATCAGGGTGAGTTTTCCAGATTGCCATGTTGGGGCTCGGACCCGGCTGAGGGGCTTCAAAAGGTAAAAAGGACGCACCTCGCGGCGCGCTTTTGTCTACCAGATTCTGCCGTCGAGGTATTCACACGGGGGAGCCCTCAAATCACCGGCTACCACTGCGGGTCGAGTTCGGTGATGTGGAGAGTCGCAGGCACGTGCGCTCCAGAGTCATAGGTTCCAACCCAAATATCGTAGACGCCAGAGAGTCCGGGTTCAAAGGCGACTGCCGGGTTGTACCCGTTTTCGTCGTCGCTGCAGTACCACTCACCGTCGGGGCCGTTGACGACAAGCGTCGTGTCGCTGTCGGACGTCACGTAGAAATGAAGCGGGTTCTCACCTCCCGTAAAGGTCAGTTCAAGATTGGGCGCCGCTGCGACGTTACCCGCGCAGCCAACTTCTGTGACCGTGACGGAGCCACCAGCCATGAGCGAGGTCTCGTTCGGATCGGGCACGAATCCGGCCTCAAGAGAGATCGTGCCGTAGGTCGCCTCCTGAGTCGTGTCCTGCGCCGAAGCAGACGCAGCGAGAGAAACGATGGCGAGCGAGGCTAGGATACGAGTCTTCATCAGGTTCCTTCGAGA
>JBLHWZ010000420.1:0-4383 GCA_047629415.1 Bradymonadia bacterium
AATCGAGACCCCCGGTTGGTCAGCATCTTCAAGCTCTCTCGGAGCCTGAACACGGTCAAAGAGCTCGACGAGATCCTCGAGCTGATCGTCGAGACCACTTACGAGGCGTTTCCGGCTGCGAACTTCTTCGCGATCAGTGTTCCGGCGACCGACGACGATCAGAGCGAAGACTATATGAAGCCGCTTCTCGTGCGTGAGCGCGAGAAGGGAGCCGAGCTTAGTACCGAGAAGACGCTGCTCTCGCATACGTTGCTTCGGCAGGTTTATGAAAGCCAGGAGTCGGTGCTCTTCGTCCGAGACTCCAGCGGGATTCAGCCGACCGAGTCGATCATCAACGCGCGAATCGCTGCTTGCATGGCGGCCCCGCTTGTTGGCGCGAAGCGACTGCTCGGCGTCATGCAGGCGGATACCCGCGGCATGGGTGGCCTCTTCGGCCCCGACGACCTCGACCTCTTTACAGTCCTCGCCAGTTATACGGCGTTCGCGATCGAGCGGGTGAACCTAACTCGGAACATCTATGAGATGTTCGAAGGTATCGTTCGCCTCTCGGTAACCGCGATCGATTCTCGTGACCCCAGCACCGCGGGACACTCCGAACGGGTCGCCGATTTCAGTGTCCTGCTCTCAGACCGCGTCAACCGTACTGACACCGGTATTCTGCGCGGCGTCAGCTTTACCCGAGAAGAGATTACGGAGCTACGCTACGCTGCGCTGCTTCACGACTTCGGCAAGATCGGCGTGCGCGAGAGCGTATTGATGAAGGGTGCTCGGCTGTCTCCCGAGAACCTCGGGACCGTGCTTGAGCGCTTCGAAGCGGCTCGCGCGAACGCATACGTCGACGCCTATCGGCTCGCCTTCGATCGGGCGACTCGTCTGAACTGGGGAGCGAGCGAGATCCAAGACTACGCAGCACAGCTGGCCCGGCGACGTGTACGCGAGCTAAACGAAGCTGAGGGTCTGATCGTTGAGCATCAGCCGGGACGCCGACTTGGGCCCGATGTTGTGCAAGCGATGAGAGCGATCGGCGAGATGACGTTCACTGACACCACCGGCCGCGTCCGTCCGTTGCTGACCCGCAGCGAACTGGAGGACATGACGATCGTGAGCGGGACGCTCAACGCCAAAGAGTGGGAAGACATGCGTTCTCACGCCGCAAAGTCGTGGGAGTTCCTGTGCCAGATTCCTTGGGGCGAGGACCTCGCGCGGATTCCCGAGCTCGCTCGGTCGCACCATGAGAAGCTGGACGGCTCTGGGTACCCTGATGGCCTTGCTGGGGACGATGTTCCGCACCAGGTTCGTATTATGACCATCGCCGATATTTTCGACGCGATGACGGCTGCGGACCGCTCGTACCGTAAGGCCGCAACAGTAGAGCGGGCGATTCAGGTTCTTGAGAACGAAGCGCGGTCAGGGCTGCTTGACAGCGACCTCGTCGAGCTCTTCGCTCGTGTCGTCGTGCCTGAGCTGGTCGAGACGGACGCGGTTGGCTCGCATCGAAAGAAAACGTATTGAGTTCAAAGGCTTAGGGCGTGATGGATGTCAGAAAGGCACGATCGCTTGAATCGGTTTCAAGCGAGTGTTACGCTCCAAGTGATCTATGCATTGTGTGTTTTTCTAGAGCTCGGCAAGTCCCGCCGCGACAATGATGCCACGCCTGTACTTAAGCCTTATAATCGCGTTCGTTGCGTTCCTTGCTGGTTGCGGTCTTTCTGACCGCGAGCGAGCGGTTGCGCACGTGAACGAGAACATCCGAACGGTCGAAGCGTCCGGGCAAGCGGTCGCTGAGGTGATCGCGCAACTGCCAGAGCGCGAGCTGACCAGGGAAGACTTCGACGATCTTCGTGGCTCGCTCGGGGTCTATCTTATCGGGATGGATGCACTGAACGCTGCGATGCGCTCTCTTGGTGAGCACGTACAAGAACTTCGTGAGCACGTTGAGGACACGTTCCGGCCCTCCGCCGAAGCTGCGGCAGGCTCATGCCAGGCCGCCATCGACGCGATCGACTCTGAAGAAGCGTCGCAAGAGGACTATCAGCGCGCGATCACCCGGATCGGGCAGTGCCTAGAGCGCTATGCGACGGCGGTGAGCAACGTGAAGGCCGCGCACGACCGCGCCAACCTCTAGGGCGTGCTGCGCGTATTCGCTGACGACCCCTACCTGATCGCTGGACGTCCCGTAGGACCGTTCATGATGAATCAGTACGTGGTGGGCTGTCTCAAAACTCGTGAGGCCGCCATCATTGACGCTGGCGGCGATCCAGACATCTTCCTTCGCTTCTGTAAGCAGGAAGGGCTCACGATCACGAAGATTCTCCAGACCCATGGGCACGTCGACCACGTCGCCGCCTTGGCGGAGACGAAGGCTGCTACAGGGGCAGACGTCTACTTTCATCCCCTCGCGGAGCCCGTTGCAGCCCGTGCTCCCTCGCGTGGAGCGATGTTCGGCTTCCAAGTGTCCCAACCGCCGGAGGCTGACAAGCATCTGGCAGATAAGGGCACAGTCTCCGTAGGCTCGCTGGAGTTCGATGTCTGGCACACTCCCGGGCACGCTCCTGGGCACGTCTGCTTCGTAGATACCCGAAATCATAAGGTTTTCGGCGGAGACCTGCTCTTCCAAGGCTCCGTCGGACGGACCGACCTCCCAGGCTGTGATCCCTCGTTGATGGGGCCTAGCCTTACCCGGCTCTTCACGCTCGAGGATGCGACGACGGTGTTTGCGGGGCACATGGAGCCCACGACGATCGGCGTCGAACGGGCCACGAACCCCTTCCTAGATGTGTTCGGCGTCCAGCGATGACCCTTGGTCGGTACATCGCAGTGGCGGGTAATATCGGCGCAGGCAAGTCGTCCTTCGTGGAGTTTTTGCAGAGCAAATACGACATCGAGCCGGTCTTTGAGCCGAACGAAGCGAACCCGTTTTTGGAAGATTTCTACGGCGACATGGGCCGATGGAGCATCCATTCGCAGCTCTATTTCTTGGCGGCAAAGCTCCAAATCCATCGCGGAATTCGAGAAGCAGAACACGATATCATCCAAGATCGGACCCTCTGGGAGGACGCCGAAATCTTCGCCGCGCACCTCGGACGGACCAAAGTCATGGCGCCTCGAGAGTATGAGACCTACCGAATGCTCTACGAATCGGTAGCCGATCGACTCCGTCCGCCGGACCTGATGATCTATCTGCGGTGCCCTGTGAGGACTCTCAAAAAGCGAATCAAGGCGCGCGGTAGACCGATGGAACAGGACATTCCGACGGCTTACCTTCGAGCTCTCCACGTCCTCTATGAGGAGTGGTTTGCGAGGTATGATCTCTCGCCGACAGTCGTCTTCGAGACGGGCAAGATGGACCCGGTTACTGACATCATTGATGCGCATGATATTCAGGGCGTCATTGATCAATACCTCAAACGTTCATAGTTTTATCATAATGTTGTCAACGCGCCGAGCACAGGGGTGTCGTGGCGGAACGTCGAAGAGACCGCGCTGGATTCTGATGTTCATTCTTATGAGCGTCATCGCATGTCGGGGGAACGTGGAGGCCACGCCGCCGCCACTTCGGCCGCTGCTACACACCCAGGCCCCGCGCGGAACGGACCGTACCGTCCTCGGCTTCGAAGAGTGGCAGGATCCGAACACCGACCCCACTGCCTGGCCGACCGAGTTTCAGACATCCGTGGTCCTGCATGGCGAAGCCGCGGTCCCGGGTCCGTCGATGACCCCCGAGGCGTTGGTCCTGGACGTCTACGCTGCCCTCACACTGGGCGATGAGGCGCGACTGCGGTCCCACCTATTTGACCCCACTTCGCTGGCGGTAGCCTCTCGCATGAACGCCGATACGGCGCAGAGGACTGCGGACGAGATCGCCGATTCCACACAGGACGCGTTCGAGGTTTTTACCTTCGGCTCGCCGTCGGATGCAAGAGCCGGCGGTTTGGGCGCGCTGCTGCAGACCGGGCAACTCGTGATCGGCCGCGGTCGGAATGTGGACGGTTCGGCGAGCTCGGAAGACGAGATTCCAATCATGCACTGGGGCTCAGAGCTGACCTTCAGTATTCGGAACACCGACATCGAGTTCGTCCTGCGGTTCCCCAATCTTCTTCAGGATGAATCGGGGGTCTGGAGACTTCGCGCCGCGCCGCGGGTCGATACACGCTTCCGCACCTATCGGAATCTCGGCTTGGACCTGAAGCCCGAACTCATGGACGTCGAACATGCGTCTATCCCGCTGGGAGTCGGCAACTATTGGCACTATCGGACACGTTTGCCCGGTGTCTCCTCAGAGGATGGCGACTCTTACGGTCTGCTGACGCGTGATGGATACCGTGACGCTGTGACCGAAGTCATGGACCACGGCGGCTACCGAGTGATCCGCCTTCGTCGAAT
>JBLHWZ010000421.1:0-4375 GCA_047629415.1 Bradymonadia bacterium
GCACTGCTTACGCGCAACTACGTCGCGGTATGGGCTTTTCTCGGACCCGAGACTCGCGAGGCCCTTGAAGAGCGAGCGGCGGCGTTTGAGTCGGCCGGGCAGCCGGTGCAGCACCCCGCCGAACTTTTGGTCGCGGCCTGGGTGCCATCCGAGGCGGACATCGACACCGTTGAGCGCGTTCACTTCGACGAAGAGCGCGCTGTGCTCCGTATTGTCACCGTCTTCGAGCACGAGGCGGAGATCGAGTTCACGCGAGATGGCGACGCCTGGCGTATCGAACTTGAAGTGCCCCAATCAGAGGTCGTGGATGACTAGCGCGACCGGAACAGCCAAGGCTCGTGCGATCGGAGCGCCGATTCAGGCGGGGACCGTTCTAGCGGACGGGACCACCGTCGGTGCGTACATCGGCCGCTCGGAAGGAGCGCTGAACTTCTACGGCGAAAACCCCAAGATTGGTCGCGTCGTCATCAAAATTTTGGCGCCTCAGCTAGAAGAACCGCTCCGAGCATTCGCTGATACAATGAGTTCGCTCTACGGCGTGCAACACCCGTCCCTCCAGCAGCTGGTGGGTCGCGGAGCCATCGGCCCTCGCACATTCCTGACCTACGAGTACATCGACGGTCAGACGTTACGGGCTGCTCTGCAACAGGTTGTCGACTCGGGCGGTGCCGTAGACGGTCCGACGACCGCTCAGTTCATCGTCCAGGCCTCCCTCGCGCTCGATGCCCTTCATGCGGTTGCCGCGCACGGCTGTCTTACCAGCGAGAACATCTTCCTTCAGCGTGACGGGAAGCTGAAAGTTGTGAACATCGGATACGCGAGCCTCACGCTCTGCGCTTTTGGTTCAACGGGCGAGCAGTTTGGGGAGTCGGCGTATCTCGCCCCCGAAGTCCGGGCGGATCCGTGGGATGCGACCGAAGTGAGCGACGTCTACAGCCTCGGCGTTCTGATGGTCGGCCTGCTTACGGGCCGACACCCGACGCGAACTGAGCTGCCTGAACTCGTACGTCTGGCCTGCGCCCGGTATCCCGCGCTGAGCGAGACGATTGAAGCCAGCGTGGCCGCTGAGTCGGTTCTGAGGCTCCAGAGCATGTCGGAACTGCGATCGGCAGTCCGCCGCACGTATCCGGCCGCAGCGGCCGTAGAGGAGGCACAGCAAGTGGCTCCCGACACCGAAGCTCTGGATGACTTTCTCGGTGGAATTGAGCTGCCAGACGCGCCGCGCCTCGGTGCGACGGAGACCTCGGCGAATGACCCTGAGCGTTGGATCACCAATATCGACGGTCGTGACTTCGGACCTTATACGAGCGCTGGAATCCGTGATCTCCTGACGAATGACGACATCAACGAGAACACGCTGGTGGTCGATCTGCTCACGATGGATTCGATGGTGCTCATCGACGTCCCTTCGTTCACAGATTTCGTGATGGAGTATCTTCCGCTTCGGGCGAAGCGGAAGATCGCGAAGGCAGAGAAGCGCCAAAGGAACGTGAAGACCGCTAAGCGAACGGGCGGGCTGACCGCGATGCTTGGCACCCTCGCGGCGATGGGCCTGATGGCGCTTATCTATCTTACCCAGGTGGAGTCACCGCCTGTACCGATCGATGCGATGATCACGGCGTTTGAGCATGAGTTTGTACTCCAGGAACCCACCTTCGTAGAGATTCAGGCCGACGAATCGTTGATCGCCAGCCTCTTCGACTTCAGCGATCCGCCACCTGAGGAGCCGTCGTCAGGCCGTTCGGGTCGTTCAGGCCGTAGTGGGGGTTCGGAATCGGATGATCGCGAGCGAGAGGAGGCGCCGCCGTCCCTCGAAGACTACGTGGTCAGCTTCGACAGCAGTCGGCCTTCGCGGAAGCTCTCGACAGACGAGATCAACGACACAATCGCCGGCAACCAGAGTTCGATCCAGCGATGCTTCCAACGGGAGCTGCGTTCGAACCCCGATTTTGCTGGTGTCACAGTCCGGTGGTCGATCATTCCGGATGGTCGAACCACCGACATCCGTGTCGAAGAGCACGGCGAGGTGACCGACGAAGCGAAGGCCTGCTTGCGGCGCGCGTTCCGTCGAATCCGGTTCCCCGAGTTCAACGATGTGCCGATGACGATCTCGATTCCGTTTCGGCTTCAGTGAACTCGAGGCTCCGGGCGGCTTTAGTCTTCTCGATGCTAGCGTCGGCCATGCCAGTGTCAGCGCTCGAATGGCCGGGACGGACCGAAGCTGCGATGGAGGCCTATTCGCGCGCTCGGGAGCCCGGTAACCGCGCGGACGCCGTGTCCGGACTTAGCAGCGCAGATCCCTCGGCTGCTGTGGATGTGCTGCGCGTCGCGCTCACGGACGTCGCTCCGGAGGTTCGGGAAGCCGCATGCGCGATCGTGGGAGAGATCGGTGCAATCGAGCTTCAGTCTGTGGTCTTCGACCGCTTGAGTGACCGAGCTGCCATCGTGCGCGCAGCGGCCGCCAGGGCCATCGGTGAGCTTCGTATCGACGACTCCTCGGTCGCGGTCGCTCGGCTTCTGGCGGATCGAGACTCTGATGTACGGGTCGCCGCCGTCGAGTCATTGACGCGTCTGGGCAGCACCGACGCCATCATCGCGATTAGCAATGCGCTAGGAGATCGTTCTCGAGAGGTGGTTATCGCGGCGCTCGAAGGCCTAGGCTCATTGGGTCAGCCGGGTACCGTGTACGCTGTTCTTGAGAAGGCGACAGACCCCAGCGAAGAGGTCGCGCTGGCGGCCGTTGAGGCGCTGGTCGAGCTGCGCTCCGAAGCCGCCATCGGGACCCTCATCGAACTGGTCGGGACTGGCCGAAACTCCGTGGCGATTGCTGCTATCGAGGGCATCGGTCGCCTCGGTGCGAACGAGGGTACCCCGGCGCTGGTCGCAGAAGTCATCTCGCCGCGTGTTTCCGGAGCGCGGGAGGCGGCACTTCGGGCGCTGATCGAGCTTGGTTCCAAGGAGGGGTTGCAGCCGCTGATGCCCTTGCTGGCGTCGGAGCCTGCGCTCGTCGGTCCTTACTTTTCGGCGGTTGGTGTTGACGGCTGGGACGCATTCTACTCGGTGGCTCAGCGTCTGCCGGACAACGAGTTGCTGAACCCGTCACTGCTTAGCGCTTGGTTAGTTTCAGGCGACCAACGAGCCCTGGAGCATCTCCCAGCGGACGGTGGGAGCTTCTCTCTCTTGAGGCTAAGCCCGACGCCCCAAGCGTTCTGCCAAGCAACGGCCGGTGACACGCCTTGGGCCGATCTGGATCTTGTCGATCTCTCGGTATGGGCGGTGGAGTCCGGGGCACTAAACTGTCTTCGTTCGGTTATCGCGGAGCGAGTTCCGATCGGCACCGATGAGGCGGCTGAGATCGCAGCAACGGTGGCCAGCGCGGATCCTTCGTTAGCTCTGGACCTGTTGGAGGCACATGTCAGCGCGGAGTCGATGTCGTGGGAATCGGCCGCTCCGCTCGTCGCGAGTGCCACGCAGCTTGGCTCCACCGGTGTTTCGGTCCTGGAGTCTCTGGCGTTCTCTGCCGATTCGCGCGTAAGGCACGAGGCGGTCGCAGGCCTTCTCGACGCCGCCGACATAGTTCCGCCAAGGTTGCGCGATGGTCTCTCTGATCAGCGGACTCGGCAAAGCGAGTGGGTTCCGTTGCTCGGGATTGCAATTGCCGCCGGAGACGGCTCCGCAAGTAGTGAGGCGACGCGCCTTCTCGGGGCTCACGATGCTCGTGTACGCAGCGCGGCACTGGGAGCGCTTGAGCAGGGGTGTGCGGCCTCACAGCATGCTCTCGCAGTTGCCGTCGCGGACGAGTCCTACTGGGTTCGTAGAGCGGCCTATCAATACGGGCTTCGCTGCGGTTCCGTCGTTCCAGGTGCCGACGAGTTTGATCCCGTCGGTCGCCGGTTGCTCTCAGCCGAACTCGCCAGCCCCGACTTGCTCGCTCTTGCTATGGACGCGGCGGAGTCGGACTATCTCCGCGTCTCGTCCATCCGAGAACTTTCGATGCGTGGAGACCTCGAGGGGCTTGCGCCTCTCAAGCGGGCCCGCTCAGAGACGGTGGCGGCTGCGACTTGGCTTGGAGTCGGTGACGCGAGGCCGGCACTCGACGTCGCGCTCTCGGGGATCGCTGTGACTCGGCCACTTGAGCGTGCCGCGATCTTTCAGTCGCTGCAGGGCGAGATGGACGACGGGATGACGGCGCACGCTGTGCGGAGAGAGGACGATGCAAACGCGCTACGGATCCTCTCAAGGGCTTCCGCGTACGGCTCGGTCGTCGTCTATCTTGTCGACCACGCGTCTGGTTATCCACGGCAGGATGAGGATGTCTTCTTCATCTATACCGACGGAACGTTCGATATCGCGCGTTCTGACTCGCAAGGTCTTG
>JBLHWZ010000422.1:0-4364 GCA_047629415.1 Bradymonadia bacterium
TTTAACGGGAGTGAGAGTGCCGTCGAGAACCGGCGCTGAGACAGAGATGGTTGAACGGCGGTGAGACGACCGTTATTATGAAGGTAAGGACTGTTATGGTTGGACAGATGGAAACGGTCCGACGACCGATCCGATCCCGCGAACCGCACGTATCAGGGACAGCATTTAGGCTGGACTCCTCCCTACTCCCAACAGGTGGCATGACGTCCCGTCTCACACGCCTCGCACTGCTGACCGCGGTCACCCTCTTTTCCTCGCAGAGCGCAGCATCCCCTTGGACGCTGCCCGAGGGCTCGCTATCGCTTCAGGTCGGAACCGACCTGCAGTACGCGAATTCCGAGTTTCTCATCACCGGCGTTCAGCAGCAGTTCCCGCTCGACGGCGAGTTCTATTCGACGAGCCTCCGGGGTTCGATTCGATACGGGATCAGTGATCGACTTGAAGTCGGTGGAACGTTGAGCGCCGGTATCGTCACGTTCGACGCCGACCCGATCTACCTCGGTGATATCTTCACGACAGAATTCGGTGACGAAGGGTCGCCGGAGAGGTTCCGAGGCAACATTCTCTCGCTCGATCAGACGACTGCTGGCTTGGGGGACTTGCGCATCTACCTTCGACACCGCTGGACAGACTTCGGGCCTGTGGTTGTGACGGGACAACTCGCGCTGAAACTGCCCACCGGCTACGCGGCGCCATCCGGCACCTTCGAGGACGACGAGTTCGCCCGAGGCGTGGAAGACGACGTGACACTTGGAGACGGGCAGGCAGATATCGAGGCAATGCTGCTCTTGGGCTTCGTCCCAGCCCCTGACTGGTTTATCCGCCTCGACGCAGGCGTCCGCCTTCGAACCTTTGGCCCAGGCCAACAGGTCATCGGTGACCTCAAGGTCGGGACGCGGCTCACCCAGGCGTTCCTTCCTTACGCATTCGTCTCCGCCGAGCACTCGTTCACGGAAGGCAAAACGATCGGCATCAGCCAGACCACTGACGCACCGGAAACACCGGCACGCGAGTTCACCGCCGACTTGCTCGTCGCGACACCTATTCGGCTCGATCGCAGCCGAATCTCACCCGGAGTCGGCGCGATTCTCCAGCTCGGGGAGCGTGAGGTAGACATCTCGTATCGCTACACCGTTTGGGGTATCAACACGGCACGCGCACACGGCATCTCCATAGCCACGACCTTCCTTCTGTGAAGACCCTCGTCATCACTCTAACCCGCGACGGCCGCCCGTTGTCGGACGTCGATGTTACCTTCGACGGTGGCATCGAGCGACGGTCAGATAGTGGTGGGGTCGTCTCTGCGTCTCTCCCCTCGGGCCGAGTTCAGGGACACGTCACCTTGCCGGACGGCACGGTGCATTCGTTTGTTGTCGTGAACGCTCAGGGGCTGCGAAGAGTGCGCGTCGCCGTCACTGGGAGCATGGCGCCGCTTGAGGACGAAGGCGCCAAAGCGACGATGCCATCGGATCGGTACGAACCGTTGGCGTGGCTCGGCGCCGGCGCGATGGGGAGAGTGCTGAAGGCCCGCGACACTCACCTGGATAGAATCGTCGCCGTAAAGGTGTTGCCCGCTGAGGTGGCACCCAGCCCGGAAGACCGCGAGCTCTTCATCTCCGAAGGGCGCGCACTTGCTCGAGTCGCACACCCTAACCTGCTCGGCGTCTACGACGTGGGCATCAAGGGGGCGGTGCCGTATCTCGTCGTCGAGTACGTCGATGGCCCGGATCTCCTCGCGCTGGTCGAAGCGACCGGCCCGCTGCCATACTATCCGGCGTGCGCTGCCGGTGCCCAGTTGTGCCGCGCCCTGGATGCGCTGCACCACGCGGGCCTCGTGCACCGAGATGTGAAGCCGTCCAACGGGCTCGTCGACACACAAGGCCGCGTCGTCCTCGCAGACTTTGGCCTCGTCCGGCCGCTCGACGACGTAGCCGATCCACGGTCCCAAGTACTGGGCACGCCTGGCTTCATGTCCCCAGAGCACATGCAGGGTCAGCCGCTGGGCCCCGCAACCGACATCTATGCCCTCGGCTCGACGCTCTACAATCTCATCGCCGGCGAGATTCCGCTCGCGGGGCCCAGGCTGCTCCTTCGGCACCTGACTGATGAGCGTCCAGACCTGCGCGAGGTCCGCCCTGATGCACCGGAAGCGCTCGCCGAACTGATCATGGCGATGATGGCGATCGACCCGACGGATCGACCGAGCGCCGGCGAGGCGCGAGAAACTCTGGAGTCGATCGCGGCGAGCGTCGAGGTCGACGTTCTAGGACCGTTCATGCCGCGTCTTGGAGAGCGCACCATTGGCTCCGCCGCGCTACCCATCCCCAGTGGCTCATGGCTCGGGCCTCCAGGCTCGGGCTCGCTAGTCGCCGGAGCGCGGGCGGGGGCGGGGGCGGCCGGCCGAACAACGCCCGGCCCGCCGGTCGGCGACCTCTTCTCGGCTGCCAACCCCGACGCTTCCGAGCACTCCATCCCAGAGATGTACCGAGGCACGGTTACGCCGCTTTCGATGGATTCAGATACCATCCGCGGTCCACGCACGAGCCAAACCGGCCCGCTGATCGCTATAAAACGCAGCAGGGGGACCGCCGTAATTACCGTTCTTGCCCTTGTTATAGCGGTGGTCGCGATCGTACTCGCGCTCGGTGGCGACGATAACGCGGCTCAGCCGCCCGACGATACGGCTGTTGCGCCAGCGCAACCATCGGAGGGCGACGAGCAGGCAACGACTCCGCCTCCCCAACCCAATGATGCTCAGTCGACCATCGAGGAGGCGCCAGCGAACAACGCGGCCGCGATTCCATCGGCAGAGGCGACGCAAGCCGAGCCGGCTACTCAGGCTGTAGTCGAGCTTCCTTCTGGATCGGACGAACCCGCTGCCGACCCCACGACTGTACCTCGGGATGCCACCGAGGAAGATCGAGACGACGACCGTGGAGCGCGCACCCCAAGAGTTGAGGACCGCGAGCCAAGCGCGGAAGGCCCCGAGGCCGATGACGGTTCGAGCGAACAGCGTAGGAACGCTGATTCAGAAGCCGAGATCGGCTCGCAGCAGAGAGAGTTGGGTGAAGCGGGCGACGAGATGGCCGGACGACTGCCTGCGCAGGATTCGCAGGCGCCGCCCTCGGCCGAGGTCCCAGCCGACGCTCCACCTGGGACGGTTGCCGCGATCGAGGCCGGCGGAGAGCCAGCCGAGGACGATTCCTCCTTCCCGGGCCTTGCCGAGACTGGCGAATCCTCGGTCGGCGCAGTGCCCGGCGAACCCGACGTGCTTCCTCCTGCGCCCGAGCAGATTGCTGTGGCGGTGCCATCCTCGGAAGAACAGGAAGAGGAGGCAGACGATCTCGACGAGGACGCTGCCTTGGTCGTGCCCTCCGAGGCAGCGGAACCCGATCCAGAGCCGATTGAAGAGGAACCCGCCCTCCCCCCACTCGGGTTCTAGTCACTCGATTCAATGGGCGAGGCTCGCCTGCTCGGGGAAAAACTTTGCCCGCGGGCCTGCCTACCCGATTGCAGCCTCGTCTTGCTTGGCTCTCTGCCGATCGGAGCGTGCAGTTTAAGCGATGAAAGAAGGGAAGCCCAATCGAACCGTGAGCAGGCGGCGCCCTCGTCTTCTAGAAGACCGGTCTAGACCAGGGCGTTGGGCGTCCGAGCGCTGACCACACTGTAGGCCCGCGCCCACAATACCGCCATAACGCGGTGCGGCATCTTGTGTTGCATTGGCTTACGAAGTCGCATAGGAGCGCCGCGTAACCTACCGCCGGCCGCACACGTGCAGGCCAGCACAATTCCCCCAGAACGCCGCAACCACCAAACGACCCAACTTCGCTGACCTCTCGACGTAGAGCACTGAAGCTGGGTGGACACCGTGTGCCGCCGTTCCGTGAAAGGACGCAATACTTTTGTACGCTCGTTTAAAGCATGAATGGTTCCAGACCCCCCGCGCCGACCTCATGGCCGGAGCAGTGGTCGCACTCGCCCTGATTCCAGAGGCCATCGCCTTCTCGATTATTGCCGGTGTCGATCCGGCGGTCGGGCTCTACGCCTCGTTCTGTATCGCCGTCGTTACCGCCTTCGCTGGCGGCCGACCCGGCATGATCTCGGCGGCAACGGGAGCGATGGCACTAGTCGTCATCCCGCTCGTTCGTGAGCACGGCCTCGACTACCTCCTTGCAGCGACCGTCTTCACGGGTGTGATCCAGATCGCGTTCGGTTGGTTGCGACTGGGGCGCTATCTGAAGTTCGTACCGAAGGCGGTGATGACGGGGTTCGTAAACGCCCTCGCCATCATGATCTTCACAGCGCAGTTCCCGCACTTCGCCGGCGCCGGCTTGTCTACCTACGCTCTCGTCGTGGCCGGACTC
>JBLHWZ010000423.1:0-4299 GCA_047629415.1 Bradymonadia bacterium
AGTTCCTCGCTGTCCGCGCGCGCGGAACGACCGCGGTCATCGGGTACGACGACGAGGGGGAATGGGTACCGCTGTTTCGCATCGCCGGGGGCAGCGGAGCGTTCAACGTCGCCGACCTTCAGGTCCGGCACAAACGAGGATGGGAGCCCACGTTTGTTCGTGGCGTACCCAAGCTCATCGCCGAGCAACTCAGCGGGCCCCTTCGCTTCCTCTGGGAGTTTCACGCCCATCAGGCGAAGCCTTGGTAGGCTGGGTCATCAATTGCGATCAGAAGCACTAGTCACCCGAGAAGAGGGCTGAGAGAGCGTCGCAGAGGACTCTCACCAAGCTCCCGTCGAAGCCGGAGAGTAGTACTTCGATCGAGCGGGATGCCTCAGTCCCGAGCGCCTTCGTCGAATCCGGACGGTCCCGCGTAAGAGTTACCTTCTGCCGCAACTCTCCTCGGTCGAAGAAGATTGCGCGGCAGGCGCGGCAGAGGTGGAGGCGAAGACCATTCGGCTGATGACCTACCTCGCTCAGTCGCCCCCACTGCGAGGTGAGCAGGTTGCCCCCGACGGGATACCTCCACCTCGCAAATCGTTGCGGAGCTCGAGTTCACGGTCGCCGAGATAGCGCAGAACCAGTTCGTCCCACTCCAGGAGCGCGCCCGCACACCCCTCGTAGGCGTGAAGTCCCGGCTACTGCGGCTGAATGAACGACTCACAGCGAGGGCACGTGATCACTCGGCTCGCCGGGTCGAACTGTCCGAGCACCCCACGCTACTCCACGAGTGAGTCGCGCAGCATGCGAACCACCTCGGACGCGCCCTCGGGGTCGCCCGCGTCAAGCAGTAGTTGCTCCAGGTCGTTTAGCATCCCACGAAGTCGCCGTTGCTCGTCCACGGATCGCTCCGAAGCGTCCTGCATCGCGCGGACAACTCGGATAATGGTCCCTGGCCGATCCATCTCGTTCTCGAACACCTGCAGCATGAACTCCAGGCCTGCTTCGTCATAGGCCAGGTCCGGTGTGCTCAGCACGCCGTAGAGCACTCGCCGTGGGAGCCAGTGGTCGAGTGGACTGCAGACTGTCTCGTCGTCGAGATATCCCGCTAGAATCCCAAATTTCGCGGGATCCGAAGTCGCCGCGAGCGCAGAAACTAGTTCGCCGACCATGCGCTGGTCTCCCGCTGCCCGCGCTAGCGCGGCTGAATGCACATCATAGCGGTCGGCTGCGGTCGTATGCATCAAGGCGCCAACGGCGGGCACCAGGTAGTCAATTCGGTCTTCCGAGGCCTCTCTCAGAAGCTCCTGTGTCGTCACCTGGTCAACGTAGCCCAAGGCGCCGAGTGCGGCCCGACGGGACTGGACGGCGAGGAGGTCATCTCCTGCGTCGGTTCGAACGAGCTGCGTGAGAGGTCCGAGAAGCTCGGCAGCGAGTGCCTGGCGCATCTCCTCCGGTGCCCCGGAGTCTCCAATGCGGCCGATCGCAAACCGGCGCAGCCCCTCGTCATCACCCGAAATCGCGGCGGCGATAGGCGCGGCCAGTTGCTGTATTTGTCCCGCCATCGTCACGGCATCGAACTCCGTGCGGACGAGATCGAGCATCTCGAAGATCGCCATACCGCGACCAAACGGGGACGTATCGTTCAGCGCTTGGTCTGCCCAATTCTGCCATGTCCACCCTTCGACAACGATGTCGACGAGCGCGATGCCGCCTCGGTTCAGCGAGAGCGAAGACGGCTCCGATGCCAGCTCAAAGACGAGTTCGTGATGCCGGTCGACGATAATGACCCAGTCCTCTTCGGAGTAGCCATCTCCTTCGACTGCGATCTGCATCGGGAAGGACCACAGCGTGTCGTCCTCGGCACCGCGCGAGCTACGTTGTTCGATAGTGACTCGGTAAACTCCGAGCTGATCGTCCCAGGCGGGCGATACCGTCAGTTCGGGAAAACCAGCGTGAAAGAGCCATGGCTCGACGAAACCCGAGAGGTCCTGGTCGATCGTCTCCTCGATCGTCCTGAAGAATACCCCGGTTGCGGCGTTGGAGCCGGCGTTTTGCTCCAAGTAGGCGCGGATGCCGGCGAAGAGGTTCTCGCGGCCAATCATGTGCTCCAACATGTCGAGCACTTTGCGGCCCTTCGTGTAGCTAATGCCGTCGAAGAGCTGCTCAGGCGTCGTCCAATCGTCATAGACAATCGGATGCGCGAACGGCCCGCGCTCGAGGTCCATGTACCAGCGTTGCAGGCCGGCGTAGTCGCTAAGCCGACGGTAGACCCAGTCGAACTCGTCCATCACCGAGAGGCCCGTCATGTAGGACGCGAAGCCTTCATTGAGCCAGACATCGTCCCACCACTGCATCGTAACAAGATTGCCAAACCACTCGTGGGCCAACTCGTGCGCCACGATGCCCCAAGCGCCGTAACGTCGATCCATCGGACGGTCGGCCCCAACGTATAGTGAATCGGCGCGGATGTTGGTCAGGCCCTTGTTCTCCATGCCCCCGTAGCGGAACCCCGGCAACGCGACGATGCCGTAGGTCTCCCATGGATACGGCAGGCCGAAGGTCTCCTCGAAGATCGCGAGCGAGCGTTGCAGAGCGTACATCGCGTAGAGACCGTCAGCGACGTAGCCTGGCTCTGTGTAGATCCGTAGCGGTACGATCGAGCCGTCCGCCCGTTCGTAGTCCGCCTCGACCGACTCGAGTTCGGCCGCGACAAACGTGATCAAGTAGGGGGAGATCGGCTCCTCGTTGACCCAGGTGCATGTCTGGGTTCCTGGAACATCAGACATGCAGCCTACCTCGCGGCCGTTGGACAGGAGCGTGTAATCAAGGTGCCCCGTCAATTCGACAGTCGTCGTCGCTTTGTCGTATGGCTCGTCATGCAAGGGCAGCGCGAGGCGGGCACCCTGGGCCTCGAACTGCGTGTAGAACGATGGGAGGTCGCTCGCCGCTGACTGAGTCGTGAAGAGGCCATAGTGGTCGCGTTCGCTTGCAACTCCGCGGAACTCCACCCGCAAAACGACCTCAGTGCCTGCGGCGATCGGCTCGTCGAAGCAGGTTGTAAGAACATCTGCTTCTCGTTCCGTCCGGCCGGGCAGCGCCGCTGATTGACCATCAAATCGGCGAGCCGCGCCAAGAATCTCCAAGTCCTCGCCCGCGTGCATCGCCAAACATGCAGTCTCCGCAAGCACGGTCGCGTGCGTGTCGACGTATCCCTCGAAGATGCGCGTATCGTGATGCACCCGCAGGCGAATGTCGTAGTGAAAGGCGTCCAGATCAGGCGCGAGCGCGCGAGGATGGCTCTCTGCTACCGTCGACTCTGCCCAGTTCCATGCTGGCGAACCGACGGTGCGATCTGGGGCCTCTATCTCGACGGGTTCTTCGACCGCGACCAATTCCGCGGGGACGCTTGCACCACCGCAGCCAACCAACGCACTCGCTGCCAACGAAATACTCACCACCAACAACCCGGCCTTCTTCATTCTGACTCGCTCTCTTGCATCGTACGGAAGTAAGCAACGAACTCTTCGCGGGACGCATGGTTCGGAATGTGTCCTTCAAAGATCGCCTCGCAGAGGCCATGCATCGCAGTCCCAATCGCGCGTCCCTTCAGCGAGAACTCCTTTGAGAGAAGCGCGCCTAGACCGCTGGGGAGCTTCGGGACCGGGTCTTCGCTGTCCAGCAGAACCGAGAGGTCCTGCTTGAGGCGTCCTAGGGTCTGCAGAGTCTCTTCGTCGCCGTCGGCCAGCGCCTGTGCAACGGAAATCCGAGACCACGCGTCGTTGGGCGAATCCGCGTAGAATCGACGGAGCGCAGTAAGAGTCATGCCCTCCGCCAGTGCATTCCGGTTTAGTGGCTGCTCGACGCGGACCGCGAGTGACTTTCGGTCCTTGTTGCTGAATCGGAACTCCTCGGCGACCTCGATGGCGACGGCGCGCCGATGCGAGGCGAGCGCCCCTGGGTCCACGAGCCAGTCGCCCTCTGAAAGCAAGCTGAGGAGCAGCACCGCCCAGCGTGATGTCGTGTCGTGCTCAGTGGCGTCCAGCCGAGTGCAGATCAGGTTGGCACGCTCGGCGCTGAGCCCTTGTGCGATCGGCAGAATCTGAGCCAGCCCTCCAACCTGCACCAACCAGATGAATCCAACGTCGAGGCGAGGGCTGAGCAAGGTCTTCTCCATCTCGACGCGCCAGCGCTCATGCGAGATATGTCGGAGGTCTGCTGCACTCGCTGCGGCTGCACGAGTCGTATCTGCCGTCGGCGGGAAACCGAATCGCGCTGCGAATCGGGCGATTCGTAGCAGCCTCAGCGGGTCATCTCGCA
>JBLHWZ010000424.1:0-4239 GCA_047629415.1 Bradymonadia bacterium
CAAGTCGCCGAACGTGTCGGGGTCTTCGAAGAACGTGTCTCGATCGGATTCCACGCCGGCGATGTCGCTCTCGATCTTGGCGAGAGTGGTAGTGTGCTGATACCGGCCGTTAAAGTCCCGTTCGAGCGCTCGGAGTCTGGTGCCGATATCGGCTGACTGTGTTTCTAGTTCGGCCGCCAAGCTCACGCAGGTTGGCAGTTTCGCAACACCGGGCGGAACCAAGTGCCCGAGGCAGGCGATGTCAGCCGCGCGCTCTTGTGCCGCGTGGATCTTTGCTAGTCCGCGCTCCGTTACTGGTGACGGGCGGCGGGTAAGGCTGAGGCCGTCAGTCGGGGGTGCGGGGGAAGGGTAGGTCTTTGACTCAGACCTGTCCGAAGCCTGTGCGAACCAGTCGCCATTGGCCCCTACGGGTTCTGCGATCGACTCCCTTGGGTCAGGCGTCGCGGACGGCTGGAGAGGAGCGTGTCGAAGTGTCCTAGACTTCGGCTCTCTCTCCATCGTGTAGTGAATGTCATCTCTCTGGAGATCCGGCGCGGTCGGCTCGCCTCGTGCCGAGAGATCAAGACCTGGCTGGAAGCCTGAATCGGACATCGAACGCCGGTATTTCACCAGGGTCAAGGCGAGGAGGCCCACAACCACGAGAGCCATGATCGCGAGCTTAACGTACTCGAACGGTTCGAGAGGCAGTCCGCCGAGGTCGCTAAGCGCTGCGACGAAGTCGTTCACTCGCCACCCGCTGCAGTTTCCCCGAGGGTGACGTCAGGCGTCGTCGCCGAAATCGAGCAGAGCATCCCGCCCGGGAGATTCGGTCGTCGTGAACGCGTCGCCTCCCAACTCAGATTCAGAGTGTCGCCCTCGACTGCCAGCGTGAATCGTAGCTGCCGAACGGCGCCATCGAGTTCGGCCAGTTGGGTCGCGAGTATCGACGTCGGATCACCGACTTGCTCCCTAAATCGTTCTACCCACGGTCCTCGTTCCGAGGGCGCGGTGAGTACCTCGACGTGGGCGTGTGTCGCTCTCACGGCCTTAGATTGCAGGACGAACCCATCTGGCGATCGGTGATTACACCACTTTTCGACCGGGCTTTGACCGACGACTAAGCGGATCATCGAACCGGCGGTGGCCTCAGCCGGAGTGATGTGTTGTTCCACCGACGCGGATCGAACGGGCAGCGCTTCGAGGGCGTCTACTAAGGGGTTCTGTCCGCCGTCGAGTTCCTCTGTGGCGTGGAGCGCATCTACGAGCAGACCTCTGACAAGGTTCGCCTTTCGCTCGTCTCCAGGCTCGGGGAGGAACCACTGCGTTGGTTTGACTCCTATCGCCGAGCGGGCGACCCGAGACGCCTCTTCTTGGCGGTCGACGAACTCGTTGATCTTCTCGTGGAACGCGGGGTGTTTGGTACTGTTGCCGCACAGCACGACAGCGGCGACGTCCGGGAACCCGTACGTCTGATGGAATGACTCGACAGTCGGGCGCAGTGAGTCCTGAATCAGTCGCTCGACGAAGACGCCGGCGCGTTGCGAGAGGTAGCGGTTCGGGATCGCAGCCTTCACTGTCTGCCGAGACTGCCCCCGCTGCACTTCCAGTTGAATCGGCAGTGTCTTCGCCGATTCACCGTAGTGATTCACTTTCAGCGTGCGTGCGGAAGCCACGATGCGCTCGAATACCGCTTTGTCTTCTGAGTCGAAGCCTCGGCCGGACGCGATCTTCATGATGCTGTCGGGCAGCGGAGCCAGGGAGAGGATGGGCTCCGAGGCACCCGCCCCCTCGCTCGCCCCTTCGTTCGCTGCCGCTTTCGCTTTCGCCCGAACTCGTTCCTTCAGACTGCTCAGAACACCTTCATTCTCACCCTCTGCACTCTCCTTCTTCGACTTCGGGCGGTTACTCGCGAGGGCCTGGTTGATCTCGGCGTGGATGATCCTGGCGAACTCGAGGGTGAGGTCCTCGCCGCCGCGGTCAACTGCGCATGCAGCGCGCTCTTGTGGCTGGGTCACCCAGACGGTCTCCTGCCCTTGTGGCCCAAAGATCTCCTCGCCGTGGAGGCGGAGTACTGAGATATCCGTCGTGCCGCCGCCACAGTCGAAGATCACCATGTCCAACGTGCGGGCGGTCGACGGCAATTCGCCGTCTGAAGCGAGGCGGTTTGCGTAGAAGACCGCGAGGGCCTCGGCCTCGCAGAGACCCGGTTGCACGTCGGGTACGAACGGCCCGCCCGCGAGCGCTGCGCGAATCGTCTCCTCCAGCAACACTCCAATCTCCGGACGCGTCTGCCACGTACCAGGATAGGAAAACGTAACGCGTCGTGGCCAGACGCTCTTCTCCTCAAGAAGGGCGCGAAACGCCCGTCGTAAGTACCCTTCGACAAGGAGCGACCACCTGTAGTGTCGGCTATTCGCCGCATCGTCCAAGACGGTTCTGCCGAGCCCGTCGTCGGGCAGACCGCGTTTCATCATCGAGGCGATGCGCGCCGCGTAGCCCGATATGACCATTTCTCTGTAGGGCTGCTCACCTACTAGGACGTCTGTCGGCGCCTTTCGGTTCTCGCTCGAATGCGTAACGACGCGGATGGCTGAAGGGAGTTCGAAGCCCAGCGTATCGTGCGGATCGAGATCAACGAGCTCGATGCCAGCGATAACAGCTTCGAACGTAGCGCGAGGAGAGTCGCCGGCCAGACACACGGACTCGTAGAGAGCCTCCGCCGAGTCTACGAAGCCAAGGCACGTATTGGAGGTCCCGAAATCCAGCCCAACGAACTCGACGATGCGCGGCAATCGGAAGTCGACACTCTGCACGATCGTCGTCTTTCGTTTCGCGCCGTCGTTGCGATTCCAGAGCGTCGAAATGGCGAGTTCGAACTCGAAGCTCTCGAGTTCGACTTTGCCCGTGCCCCGGCGAGGCAAATCCAATGGGCCGAGTAGGGCGGGAACCAAATGAAGAACGAGCGTGACGCTCTCGCCGGGCTCGATCGATTGCCACAGATCGACCCCGAATGGCCCTGTAAATGCGCCGGCTGGTGCGACCTCGCATCCGCCGAATACGACGGCGCGAGTCTCGTCGTTGATGAGTTCATAACGAAGTTCGACCGGGCTCGTGCTGTGCCGCTGCAACGCGCCAGCCTCGTCCACGAATACCGTCAGCGGAACGACTCGGAGCGCGGGCTCGCTGAGCGAGGTGACGTTCATGACCAACTTGCGCGCGCCGAGCCCCACAAACTCGAGCGCCGCCGACAGCTCGATAGGGTCGCTGCTGACCAGCGCGCCTATTGCGTCGATCATGATGGTCAGAGGCGCGTCGTCCCGTAGCTGGAGCGATTCCGGCGTCTCGAAGGAGAGCCAGCGCTCTTGCGACTCTTCGGCCGCGGCGGGACGTTGTGCGAGTTGCAGAGGCACTCGTCCAGCCGGCGCGATCGTAACCCGTGGACTCGACAGAAGGGTGTTGAGTGATGCCGTTGGATCTTCGCGCGGCAGAGCGATCCCAATCGTCGTCACCTCGTCGCGCAACGAAGCCTCGCGCGTTGTGAGCGTGTCCCCCTCCCAGGCTGCGTAACGAACTACGATGTCCGGTGCTAACGCGACGGAGACGCTCACCTTTGCAATCAGCCCGAGTTCGCCGTGTATCTCGATCGTGTCGACGTACGCGCTCGTCCGTTCGACCCTTTCTTCTCCCAGCAGCCTGATGTTCAGGCGAGCAGTACCTGTGGGCAGAATCCGGGCTTTCGCGCTCTCGTCCTCGAAGGCGACGGAGACCCTGGCGTTCCGGCTGACCGCCTCGACGGCACGCACGGCGCTCGATCGATTCCGCAGGACGATCTCGACGGTCGCATCCCGTGCCGATCCGTCGGGGCCTGCGAAAAATACGGCGGCGTCCGGCACGACCTCAAGGAGGGCGACTCGCGACCCGCAGCCGGAACAGTAGATGTCCTGGCTAGGATCGAGCGGGAATGTACAGGTATCGCAGCAGGTAAGCATCTAGTCCTGAAACGCCGCCAAAGCGATGTCGCCGTGTGTGTCATAGTCTCGGTACGCGCAGCGCTTCAGTTGGGGTTCCAACTGTTTGGCGTTCCGTTCGACATCGAAGCTCACGCCGCGTTGCGTAAGCATCGCACCGAGGTCCTCCATGAGGCGCTGAAACACCAAGTTCCGGAACCCCGTGCCGCCTACCTGTTGGTCTGCGTATTCGTTCTCGATTTGGTACGGAAGGAAGACGGACCGTGCGTTGACGTACAGCGCTGCGGCGAGC
>JBLHWZ010000425.1:0-4205 GCA_047629415.1 Bradymonadia bacterium
CAGCACATGTTGCCGTTTCACCTCGTGACGCTAGGGCCGATCTGGTTTGTCGTGCCCGGAAGTGATGCCGTGGTCCTCGAGAAAGGCGACATCATCGTGTTCCCCCACGGGGCCGCGCACTCTCTCTCGGACAAACCCGGCACCAAGCCCGTCCCGGTGACGAAGCTCATGGATTGTGTAGCGGGGTATCCTCCTACCCTGACTCATGGGGGAGAAGGAGCCGAAGTGCGTGCGCTCTGCGGCTTCTTTCACTGCAACGGCCGCTTGTTCAACCCACTGATGGACTCGCTGCCGCCCGTTCTCGTGATTCGGTACGACGCTGCTCGTACTCCGTGGCTAGCGGCGACGCTCGAGCGCACATTTGATGAGACGCTAGAGGATCGCCCCGGTGGTGCGGCACTCGTCGAACGGCTCACTGGGCTGCTCTTTGTGGAGGTCGTACAGCGCCATCTTGAGGACACCGCAAGCGTCGGATGGCTTGCTGGACTCTCGGATCCTGTGGTCGGGAAGGCGTTGGCACTCATGCACACAAATCCGTCTCGAGCGTGGACGGTGCAGATGCTCGCCCATCGGTCCGGTGCGTCCCGGTCGGTGCTCGCGGACCGCTTCGCGAAGACAGTGAAAATGTCGCCGATGAAGTACCTGACGGCATGGCGTATGGAGTTGGCGGCTGTTCAACTCTTGGAGTCCCAGAACTCGATTCTGGCCGTGGCCGAAAACGCTGGATACGAGTCAGAAGCCTCTTTCAACCGCGCGTTCAAGCGTCACGTGTGCGTACCGCCCGGCGCGTGGCGCAAGGCGCAATCGGCCGCGGCACGAGCGGGGCTACCCGCCACGTGATTGGGGCTCACGGGAGACTTTGTGACGACCAGCTGGGTACCTCCGCTCACTACCGTCATCGACAGCGCCCGCCGCGCTCTTCATCCAGCCCTGACGCGCGCCGCCGAGCGGGGAGCCGCTCGATGTGTGGTGGACCTGAGTTTGCCAGTGCGACACTGTTGATTCGGCCGGCCTGAACTCGAGTTGGTGTGGGGTAGGCGCCGCCGCGTCTGGGGGCGGCGGCGCCTGGTGATAGGTCGGCGGCGGCACTTGGCGTAGCCCTTGAGCTGGGCTCGTCTGTTCGTCCAAAAGAGCGGCGGTAGAGTTCTTGAAGACGACGCGTACAGTTGCCGAGAGTCATGGGATTAGGCGGGTGCTAGTCTAGGTCGTGGTCCGTTGAGAATGCCGAGCGCCGGCAACCGCTGGGTCGTTGGTGGTGAGGGAATAGTCCAGAATGATACGGAGATTGCGCTCGCTTGAACCCAGAGGCTGCCGATCAGGAAGCACATCGGCCGGCGGGGCTTTCGAAATGGACGTCGAGGGCTGTTGTGAAGGGAACTTGTTGAGACGCAGGTTTTGGCCGGGCGCACACAGCTTGACCCGAACACCGACTCCCGACAAAATGAGGGCTATGAATGTACTCTCTCAGAAGACTCTCGTCCTCGCGCTGCTCGCCGCGCCCGCCTGCACTTCTCCGTCGCCCTCCGACGCTCCGGACGCCTCCGACGCTCCGGACGCCGCAGACGCTGCCGACGCTGCGGACCCTGCCGACGCTGCGGACCCTGCCGACGATACGGTGGAAGCGCAGGACGTGCTCGCGGACACAGACGTGCTGGATAGCGACGTGCAGGATGTCGACGTGGAAGACGTGGACGCTGCCGGTGACAGTGCCTCGAGCGACAGTACCTCGAGCGATACGCCGACGGATGCCGACGACTCCGGGGACGCTCCTGCGCGCGATGCTGATGTGGAGCTCGATCATCCGCATGATGGCGATGAAGACGCGGACCACACACACGACGTCGACCCCGACTCTCTCGAGCCGGACGTTGGAGACACCGATATGGTCTCGTATGCCTGCGATGGCGCGATTCTAGTGGTAGATTCCTGCGAGGACCCAGTGCAGACTGACACTGAGTGCGACACCGCGCGGGCGACCCACATCGATGAGCCGAACCCCATCGTGTACGAGGCAGCGCTTCCTACCTGCGACAATCACCGGCCGCAGTGGGGCAAGTGGGGCGAGTACGAGTTCATGCCGCCACAGCGTTGGCTGCACAATCTTGAGCATGGAGGCGCCGCGTTCCTCTACGACCCGTGCGTCGAGCACACATTGATTGAGGAACTTCGTGCGTACGCCATCGCAGTCGAACCCGATGATGGCGGAGATTTTCGATGGATCCTGACGCCCGCACCCGGCCTCGCCACGCCGGTCGCGGTGCTGACCTGGGGCCATGCGCTCGAGATGAGCTGTTTCGACTCAGACGCGGTCACCGCGTTCCTCGCGGACACCTACCGGACTGCGCCAGAAGATGTTCGAAGCGATGGTGCGTTCGAGCGGCTGTGGCTCAATCGGGGGCCGGAGCCGGAGCCGGAGCCGGAGCCGGAGCCGGAGCCGGAGCCGGAGCCCTAGCGCATCCCGCTCTTGCCATCTGGCTGACAAGGAATCCGATCCGTCGCTCGTCCGGGCGCCCCTAGCATTGTGTTGTGCTATGGTCGGGGCATCTCGTTGCCCGACATAGAATGCCGAAATCACGAAGCTTGCTCACTCTGGGGCTCTCAGTCCTAGCGGCGTGCGGAACCGCAACACCCCAATCTGCGGACACTGCAAGTGGCGACGTCGTCGACGAACTGGGCCCGTTGCCCGACTCCCGAGAGACCGAAGAGATCGCTTCGGATGTTCGCACGGATCCTGAGGAGCCAGACGGCACGGACATAAGCCAAGATGCGGACACCGTGGAGGATCCAAGCTCGGATCCGCGGACTAACGATACCCCCAGCGACGCCATAGCCGACACACGTCGCGATACCCCCAGCGACGCTCTCGAAGACGCCGCGTCAGAAGTTTTGGAAGACGTCGCGCCCGACCGTGAGCCGGATGTTACGCCCGATGGTGAGCCGGATCTCGGGCCGCCACCGTGCGTGCCCGAACATGAAATCTGCGACGGACTTGATGACGACTGCGACGCCGTGATCGACAACAGCTGCGCGCCCTGCGGAACCGCACACTGGTCGTATACGACCGAATTTGTGGACGGTGGTGCCTGGGCCGTGAGCGTCGCCGGCGGGCGAAGTCTCGTGTTTCAGTCGGAGCTGCCGGTTCTCGTCTCCAACGGAGTCGCCGAGATCCCGAGCGCTTCGAGCGACACGACCGGCTTTGTGGTTTTGGACCACGTCGGCACACAGGGAGGCGGGGTTATCGTGCTCTGGCAAGCTGACTCAGTGGGCACTCGTCTCTCGGAATTCGACGACGTAGGCGGCCTGCTTTGGTCCGATACGATCGGACTCGATGGCGTCGATGGCGGCGCCCTCGATCTCAACGCCGACCGGCTTGTGTTGGCGGTCACCGTCAGCGGTGAGATGTGGCTGACAGACGCGCTGCGTGGCGACCTAGTGGAAGGCTTGTCTCTTACGTGGCCCGGCGGCCCTGCCGCGGTGGGATCGGTTGCTGGCCTAGCCTTGCTCGGGACGACGACTCTGGTGGCGCTCAACGAGCCGGCGACTGCGGCATCGTTCGATGCATCCGGAACCGAACTCTGGTCCCTCGAAGCACCAGAGGGGATCGATCTTGTAGACATCTCCGCCAACGATCTGCGCATTGCGCTAACCGGAACGGCGCGGGACGAGCGCGACTCCGATGTTTGGTTGGCGACGCTGCGAGGGGGTGCTGGCGAATTCGCGTGGCAAACGACACTTGATTGGGGCCCGGACGATGAGGCCGTCGGGGTTCACGTCGACACCACCGGAGAAGTGGTGTTGGTCGCGAATGGCGGTGCCGCCGATCGGTTCGC
Source organism: Bradymonadia bacterium (assembly GCA_047629415.1). Classification (GTDB taxonomy): domain Bacteria; phylum Myxococcota_A; class Bradymonadia; order REDH01; family REDH01; genus CBDUJZ01. Next base: position 3,831 of record JBLHWZ010000425.1, read on the forward strand.
TCGCGCACTGAGAATACGCCCTGGAGCAAGAACGGTGACGTGGGAGGCAAGCTATCGATACTCGGACGTCGGGTCTGCGAGTTTTGCCGCCGACGGCTCACTTGTCTGGTCTGGCATCTACGACGGTCCGAGCGGTCGCAGTCTATGGACTCGGCGACTCCATAGACCGTGTGCTGGAGATCGCGACACCGATGAGGCGCTGGTGTTTGTTCTCTCAGGCCAGTCGAATATGGATGGCCATGGTCCGCTCGCAGAGCTCGAACCCGGATACGGCGATCCTTACGATGAAGTTGAACTCTACTGGCAGAGCACCGGTGCATTGAGTGCCTTGATCCCGGCGAGCACGGTCGGCGGTCGAATCGGGCCGGAACTCTC
>JBLHWZ010000426.1:0-4204 GCA_047629415.1 Bradymonadia bacterium
AGGAGAGAACTCTGTGAAAGTACCGCCAAGACCTTCGACGATGAGGTGCACGTTGGCTACCACCATACCCTCGTAGGTCTCTGCGCCGGAGCCGACTGGTCCCACGCTATCGGAGTAAAGCGCGCCGGCGACGGGCACTCCGGTCTCGGCGGATACCCGCTCGATGAGCGTGGGATTTACCGAGGTCTCAGCGAACACGGCCGGCGCCCCGCTTGAGCGGATTCGCTCGATGACCTCGACGACATCGCGCTGGCTGGGCTCGGACTCCGTCGAGATTCCCTGGATTCCGACCACTTCGATTCCGTACGCTTCGCCGAAGTAGTTGAACGCGTCGTGACTTGTGACAAGCACCCGATGTGCCTCAGGGATGGAAGCGATCGATTCACGGACCCAGACATCCAGCGCATCAAGTCGGGCTGAGTACGCCTCTTCTCGGCGGGTGATGGCCTCAGCATGCTCCGGCCACTCCTCCGCCAGCGATACCGCTGTCCGTGCTGCCGCTTCCTTCCATTGGCGGACGTCGAACCAGAAGTGTGGATCTACGTCGCCGGCAAACTGTGGATCATTGAGCGGGACGACGCCGCGACTAGCCACGATATTCGTGAGGTCGTCTCCGGCATTCTCAATGAGTCCGTCCGCCCAGCTCTCAAGGTGGAGCCCGTTCGTGATCACGATCCGGGCAGCCGACACCTTCGCTGCGTCTCCTGGGGTTGGCCGGTAGATGTGAGGGTCGGCGCCCGGCACAATCAGAGTAATTACTTGGATGTCGTCTCCCGCAAGCTGCGTCGCGAGGTCACCCAACATCGTGGTCGTGGCAACGATACCGGCCCGCGGGGGGGCAGGTGAACGGTTGCAAGCGAGGAAGAGACTCGCCAGAAGAAGTGCGAAAGTAACTGAAGTTTTAAACATAGCGAAATTTGATTTTAGCCAAGGCTAAAAATGGCTAGCCGCGACTGAGCTACGAATCAAGCCTCTAAGACGACTTATCGTGCTCAATGCGCAAAAACGTGGGCGCAGGCCGTAGTGACTTCGTCGAGCGCCTGGTCGGCAACCGACGGGCCGACCCCCCGAATGGACTGCAGCCCAACCAAGCTAAACTCGCCTCCGCTGTTTCGGTAGTTCGAGATCCGCTCGGCGAGGGATGGGCCGACTCCGGGGATGTTGGTGAAGAGTGCGTTGTCAGCCGTCCACCAACAGATCGGCTCTCCGGCGGCCATTCGGAGGTCGCCGGACGCAAACCACAGAGAAGTGCGCTGGCACGGAGTCGCCACCAGGAGTCCATCGTGGTCGGCCACACAAATTACCGGGAGGTTTTGCGGGTGCCGGTCGTCGGTGACGGCCAGCAGCATAGGGCCCATTGCGACGGCCGCGGCGATTGCGCGGAACCGTTTAGAGGCAGGGGTAAGCAAGTTCATACTTGCGTTATCGCCGTCCAAGGCGACATGTTGTGCGAGTGAATTTGTTCTTTCCGTCGCAGGTAGCGGTGCGCTTCGTAGTCCCCATCTTCCTTGTATTGCTAGGCGCCTCCAGCTCGGTGAGCGCGACAGCGTTGCACGAGTCGCAGGGCGGCGATGAGCCGGAATGGGACTTGTTCTATTTTGCAGGCGGCATCCCTGCTAGCGCGCACTACATCGTTAAATCGAACCCAGCGGATGCGTTCCCTTACCTTCCGGATGAGCCAGCAGGCCACAGCGTGTCGGTGGGCACGGTTACGGACGGGCGAATCATGAACGCGGTGCCGCTTACGTATCCTGGACGGACCTACGGCGTGTTGCCGCGACAATACCACCGGTCTCTAGGCTACGGATCTCGCGAGCTTATCGCCGCCTTGGTCTCGGCGTCCGAGTATGTGGATCGTGTGCATCCGGGCTCGATCCTCTGGTTCGGCAATATTGGGCGTCGTCGAGGCGGGGATATTCCTTGGTCTGTCAGCCATAATGCCGGCCGAGATGCGGACCTGGCTTTCTACACGACGGATCCCGATGGGAACTTGGTCCAACCGCCGGACCTCCTTCACTATCGTGCTAGCGGAGAGAGTCGGGAGTACGGAGGATACTATCGATTCGATACGTCGAGGAATTGGACGCTCGTGAAGGCGCTGGTCGTGTCTGCGCACTCGCAGGTCCAGTACCTGTTTATATCGAATCCGCTGAGGGAGGCGCTCTTAGATTACGCCCGAGCACGAGGGGAACCCGCTACCATCATCGCTCGAGCGGCTCGGCTGATGCAGCAGCCAGGTAGGGACATTCCCCATGATGATCACCTTCATGTTCGGGTCTATTGCAGCGCATTCGATCGCACCGGGGGCTGCCAGAACTTGGGGCGGGTCCATCCAGGCGTTGATCTCCATGACAACGCTGCGGCCCGACGAATCGAGCGCGCGGCGGTGCTTCTTCGGGCGGGCGAGATCGATACTCGGCGGCGGGCGGTAGAGCGGCTAGCGCTCTTGGATGGTCAGTCACAGTTGGGCTTGATCCGGCGGCGTCTTAGTGACCCTGACCCGACGGTCCGAGCGGCCGCGGTTGACGCCATCGCGCTGCTAGGCGGCAGCGATGAGATGGGCTGGCTCGTTCTGCATTGGGAAGACGAGAGCGACGATCTTGTTCGCTCCCGGATCATCGCAGCAGGGGGAGCGCTGGGCGGCAGGACGGCTGGCCTCCTCTTCGCTCAGCTTGTGGGAGCACCGGTGACGGTGCAGCTTTCAGGAAAGTCCTACGATCTGAGGCTAGACGTCTTGGATTCGGTTGCTCTCTCGGGCAGGGCGGAGCCAGCCTTTGGCGTCGTCGAACTCCTGAAGGATCCCGACATCGAGGTTGCGCGCCGCGCAGCCTCAACGCTGCGAATGCTCGCGAATCGTAGCGAAGACCCTTTCGACTGGAGCCAGAACGTCAGCGCCATCGAAGCAGAGCTCGCCGCCTCCCAATGGACTGCGTGGTTGGAAGGCGCGGCCGATTCAAGTCGGGACGAATGGGTCGCGAGTGGCTTCGCGGACCTCGGAATATCGATGGATGGTCGGGCGAGTGCGGCGGCCGAGGAACTCGCGCAGATTATCGACGATGAGCGCGAATGGCTGAGCGTGAATGCACAGCGTTTGCTGATGCGGATGTCGAGGAACCAGCCGCGGTCCCTCCACTGGCCGGCGATCGATGCCGAGACGTACTGGCGTCGCTGGGTGCGTCGGAACCCCGGCCGAATCGCTTGGCGCTAAACCCGGGAGCTATCCGTCGAGCAGGCCGTAGGCTCTAAGCTCGTCTTCCAGCTCTGCGCTGACTCCAAAGAGGCGCACTGCGTCTTCGACTCGCTGGCGATTCTCGTGGATCCGCGTCGTTGCTTGGGAGAGCAACGAGTAGATCGGCTCCCGTACGAACCACTCGCCGTCTTCACCACGCACCATCTCGAATTCTTGGTCGGCGCGGGTCACGACGATGGTCGTGTCCTCGGCTACCTGGACTACGCTCTCCGCTCTCATTCCCGTGCGATGCCGCTCCTTTTCGTCGAGGTCGGGAAGGATCGCCGTGTCGGTCAGGAGTTCAAAAAGTGCCAGTGGAGACTCAAGCGTTGTCGCTAGCTCGGAGCCGGTGGCTGCCCTGGCATCCGCCTGGTCCGAGGGCTGTAGTCGCTCGATCTGTTGATCGGTCGCGGCGAGCGCAGCGAGCGCGCTCTCGCACACGAGCTGGGTGTCCGGCGAGAGCCGGTCCCAGATAGCGGCTTCGTCCCCTGCGGCTAGGGCGGTAGTGAACAGAGACAACCCGCCCTCCGGCTCGGTCGGCGGCTTTTCGCCCGCGCACGCTCCGAAGAGAATCGCGGAAAAGATGGCGTAGTACTGATAGCGTTTCACGCAGGGAGCGTCGCCGCGCCGATCGTAAAAGTCAACGAACGAGGGTGGTGTGGTCGGGCGGCCCACACCGTGCTCGTTGCTTGACGGTATGGGGCTTCAGAGCCTAGATTTTCACCATGACGGCACTTTCAAAATGGTTGAGCTGCGTCCTCTTCGCAGCTGCGTCTCTATACGGTTGCGGAAGTGACGCTCCGAACGAACAGTCTGCGCCGGAGTTCGCCTTCCGGTCGTTCCGTTCCGCACTGCTTACGCGCAACTACGTCGCGGTATGGGCTTTTCTCGGACCCGAGACTCGCGAGGCCCTTGAAGAGCGAGCGGCGGCGTTTGAGTCGGCCGGGCAGCCGGTGCAGCACCCCGCCGAACTTT
>JBLHWZ010000427.1:0-4198 GCA_047629415.1 Bradymonadia bacterium
TCGAATCTTCCTTACCTGGCCAACCGCCTCTGGCTTGCCTTCGGAGTCGGTCGGCAGCGCGCCAAAACGCGCCCAGTGGAGGTACGCCCAATGGTCGGGTTCCGACTGATTTAACTCGCAAGAACGCTCAAGTTGCTCAACGGCCGGTGCGAACCGTCCCTGCTCAACCAACCGTTTTCCAGAGCGAAACGCCTCGTCCGCCTGGAAGATTGTTTGGATGTCTGTAGGAACTCCACGTTCGGCAAGTGCCAAGCTCGCATCGTAGTTAGCTCGGTCATCCGCAACGATCAGCACCGAGTGGGCGCGAGAGACCTCACCGAAGATGCGCTCCATTGGACCCCGGAGCTCGCCGAGGTCCTGTCCGGCATAGCGGTCAATGTGGAATATCAACGCGTGCGCGTGAAATGCCTCCCGAATCCGCTTCTCGGACGTTTTCGGGCCGACCCCCAAGAGTTCGTAGAACGTAGACTCCCCGATTTTCGGTAGCATTTCTGCCACCTTCGCTTCGAGTTCGGTCTTGTCCATCGGTCGCTGGGGGGTATGCGCTTCACGAAAAAAGAGGCGCTGGATTCCAGCGCCTCTTGAGTGGTGATGCAGGGATTTGAACCCCGGACACAACGGATATGAGCCGTTTGCTCTAACCAACTGAGCTACATCACCGAGTCCGCGCTGCGGCGGAAAACCGCTATTAAAGAAGCGGGGTCGCAGTGTCAACTCGAAATGGTGTGTCTGGACACTCTGTTTCACTGGTCGCCGAGCAACAGAATCGCATATCCTCTGCGCACCCTAAATCCATGAATCCATGACTAGCTCTCGTCGCTCACTACTCCGACCACTGATGGTCGCCTACGCCCTGTTGTTCATCAGCCCAGCTTCTGCGGACGCTGCTGACGATCTTGTGGCTCAGAGTGTCCGAGCGGCTGAGGCTGCCGATAACTTGAGCGCCGAACACGCGTTCGACCCAGATGACTCGTGGGAACTCGGTGGTCTTCCCGTTCGCGGGTCGGTTGATGCGCTCGTCACGATTGTCGAATTCTCCGACTTCGAGTGTCCATTCTGCGCGCGGGTATCTCCGGTGATGGATCGACTCTTAGAGGAGTTCTCCGAGCACGTGCGCGTCGTGTTCGTTCAGGCGCCTCTAGCCTTCCATTCAAATGCACACAGGGCCGCGCAAGCATCTCTCGCGGCACACTCGCGAGGTGAGTTCTGGGCCTACCACGACCTCATCTTCCAGGATCAGCACGAACTCCTAGAACGAGACCTGGTCGCGCGTGCAGAAGAACTCGGTCTCGACGCGGCTGCCTTCGCACGGGAACTCCAGTCGGGGACCTACCGGGATGAAGTTGATCGCCAGCTCGCCGTAGGCGCTCGCCTTGGCGTGCGTGGAACGCCGAACTTCTTCATCAACGGACGAAACGTACGCGGAGCGCAACCATACGAAGTGTTCCGTGCCGCCGTTGAAGAAGAACTCTCTGCGGCAGAAGGGCTACTGCAGCAGGACCTTACCCGAGGCCAGATCTACCAACGGCGTCGCGATGCGAACTTGGCAGAGGATGAGGAAGAAGCGGTGGCAGCCCAACCTGCGAGGCCCGCGGAGCCTTCCACTTTTGCAGCGGCTGGCCTGCCGTCTACTCCGTACTTTCGTGGTCCCGATGACGCCCTCGTCACGATCGTCGAGTTCACGGACTATCAGTGCCCATACTGTTCGCGTGCGAACGCGACAGTCGACGAGCTACTCGCAGCGAATGATGATGTTAGAGTTGTGATTCGTCACAATCCGCTAGCGTTCCACCAGCGGGCGGACGAAGCCGCTGCGGCGGCGGTGGCAGCGGCCCAACAAGGCATGTTCTGGGAGTATCACGACATTCTCTTCGGATCGGTGTCATCATTCGACAACTCAGAACTCGAGGGATTCGCCGAGGAGCTCGGGCTCGATATGCCGCAATGGCAGGAGGATCGCGTTTCGCAGGCGACGCTCGACACGATCGCTGAAGACCAAACGGCTGCAGCTGACCTTGGCGCTGCCGGTACGCCACATTTTTTCGTAAATGGTGAGCGTATCCGCGGTGCGCAACCGCTCCAGGCTTTGCAAGTCGTCGTTGATTCGGCGCGTGAGCGCGCGGAAGCAGCGATCGAGAATGGTACCGATCGCGACAGCCTTTACGGCTCAATGATGGAAGATATTGGTAGCCTCGATTCCGCTCAGCAGGAGCCCGATGCGCCACAGCCAGTTACGCTCGACACGAGTTCGGCACCAACATACGGCGCGGTGGACGCTCCAATTGAGTTGGTGCTCTTTACGGACTTTCAGTGCCTATTCTGCGTCCGCTTCGCGGCGACGGCGATGGAGGTCGCGGAGGCCAACAGCGATGTCCGCATCTCACTAATGCACTTTCCGCTGGCCTTTCATTCCGACGCGTACCTCGCGGCCCAGGGCGCGGTGGAGGCGGCCGAGCAAGGTCTGTTCTGGGAGTTCTATCGGGTCCTGCACGAGAATGGCACGGCGGTGGATCGCGGTTCTCTTGAGGCTTACGCGTTCGAGGTTGGTTTGAACCTCAGCGAGTTCCAAGATGCCCTGGACCAAGGCGAGCACGCCGCAGCAGTCGATGCAGACATGGCGGTCGGCACCGCTGCAGGCGTTCGCGCCACGCCCTCCTGGTTCGTCAACGGAATCTTCTACTCGGGCGCCCATCCCCGCGACTTCGTGCAAACAGCAGTGGACTCAGTTCGCTTGTCGCTAGGAGAGTGAGCGACTGACGCGCTTGCTCGGACCTAGAACGAGCAGCACGAGAGGGAGGACGAGCAAGTCCCCAACGAGCGCCGCAAAAAGTGTCACCCCACCAAGAACCCCCAGTTCGTGCACCGCGCTGAACTCACTGAATGTCAGAGTGCCGAATCCGGCGCAGAGAATGATGGTCGTGAAGACGACCCCCCTACCCGCACCTCGCATCGCGGCGAGAAGCGCCTCCTCGTAGGTACGGCCCGCTTTCGCGAGTTCTTCCCTAAAGCGCACAAGCACGTGGATCGTATCGTCGACCGCTATCCCCAGGCTGATCGAGAAGACTACAGCCGTGGAAACCCGCAAGTTGATGCCGAGATAGCCAACGACTCCGAGCGTGATGAGCAGCGGGAAGAGGTTCGGGACCATGGAGATCAGCCCTAGCCGCAGGCTGCGGAAGAGGATGGTCATCAAGATCATGATGATGATCGTCGCCAGACCAAGGCTGGTGATCAGGTCCCTCGTCATGAACCCCATGGCGTCCTGTCCCAGCGTCGAGGAGCCGGTGAAGTACCAGTCTGTTTGACTCAGCGAAGGTTCTGCGTCGACGGCGGCCTCGAGCTCGGCTCGCAATGAGGACCATGCGCGCGACCCGACGCTGTACATGCGGAACGTCAGGTGGGTAACGCCGTAATCAGCGCTGACCAAGCTCGCGCGGTCTTCCGCTCCCACTTGGTCCAAGAGTGACATGACCGCCGCGGGCGTACTCGGAACAGCTCGAAAGGACTCGTCCCCGCGGTACTCTGCGTGAGCTTCTTTAACTAGGTCGGAGAGGCAGAACGCATTGCTCACTAGCGTCCGTCCATCCTCGGTTCGCCAATCTTCGGCTCTCTGAGCGACCCGCTCTAGCGCCCGCAGCGCCTCTGGATCAGAGAAGGCGCCGCGTTCACCGTTGAAGACAAGCGCGCCGCTCAAGACTCCTCCGTGGTTCGCCTCCAATACCGCATTGGAGATCGCTACCGGATTCGCTGCGTCCAGCTCCTCCATCAGGTGGGAGTCAGGTACCACGCGCGATGCGCCGACCAATGCAACCACAACGGTGAGCATGACGACCGCAATGGATGCCCCACGATGGATGGTGACGGCGCTGACGAAGAACTCCGTAACGCGCGACCCAAACTTCTCGACCGGGTTGGACTCCGGGGCCCTCGTCGGCAAGCTGAGTTTGGAGAGAGCAACCGGTACGAAAAGCATCGTTCCGGCAAATGCGAGCATGATTCCGATCGCTGTATAGCCGCCAAATCCCCTAATGATCGGTAGATGCGCCGACATCAGACTTCCGAAGCCGACGGCGCTCGTCACACTAGTCAGCAAGCACGCGCCCGCCATATGGCGCATCGTGCGGCGCGTGGCATCCGCAGAGTCAACAGACCGAGGCGCCTCTTCTAAGTACCTCGCTATGATGTGAACGGTGTCAGC
>JBLHWZ010000428.1:0-4182 GCA_047629415.1 Bradymonadia bacterium
GGTGCAAGGACGCCCATCAGCGACACAGTTGCCCCCGGCGGTACATACGAGCGTCTCTGGACAGTCGTCGCTGTCAACGCAGCCGACACAGATGCAGCGGTCACCGTCGAGAATGGGCAACGGAGCAACGCAGTCGGATGGGTTGATATCGCAAGCGCCGCCGGTGCCGCAGTTGTCACCATCCGGAGCACAAACATCGTCGCCAGCCAGCGCACGACAGGAGAACCCGTCTTCGCAGACATCGCCGGGAGTACACGATTCAAGGCAAATGGTGATGCCGTTCGACGTCGCACAGACGGACCCTGCACCGCACTCTTCGTCAATTGTGCACTCAGCGCAGGTCTCCGCAACACCTCCGCACTCGCCGCTGAAGGGATTGCAGAACTCCCCAGCGGGGCAGCCGTCGGCTAGGCAGCCCGCGCAGGTTCCGCCCGACGGAATACACTGGCTTCCGACCCGTGAATCTACCGGTAGACAGGTGAAACCGTCCGGACACTCAGGGCCATCGTCGCAGGACTGACCGCAAATCGTCTCCTCGCCAATCGCGATGCATGCGTCGGCTTCCTCGCCGCAGTCTTCGTTCGCGGTACACGAGCTACAGAGTGAGCCGCCTTCCGAGGGACCTTCGCAGACGAGCGTATCGGGGTTGCAGACCTCGCCAGCTTCACACGCTGGGTTGCAATCTCCGCCGCCGACACAGTCTCCGTCAACGCACTCACCAACCTCGCAGACCACTCCATCACACGCATCGGCTGCGCACGTGCCATCTTCACATGCCTCGCCGGTTGGGCACTCACAGTCATCCGAGCAGACACCGACCGTTGGTCCACACTCGCCGCCGAGACAGACATCTCCTGCCGGACAATCCTCGCGACATCCGCAAGCGATCGGTCCGGAGGCGCCATTGTAACAGGCGTTATCAATGCAGACCTGGCCAGATTCGCAGTCTCGATCGCTACGGCATTCCTGATCCGTGCAGACTCCCGCAAGTCCGGGATCGTAGTTCCCGGCTTCGTCTTCCTGGAGACATGTCTCAGTAAACGTGCCGTCGTCCAGACAGTCGCTGGAACTAGTGCAGTCATAGGGTCCGCAGACTCCACTCGACTGGCATGAGAGCCCTCGATCGCAGTCAGCGGAGGCCGAGCAGACGCTGGCCGGGTCCTCAGAGCAGCCGGCCAAGCAGAGTGCCAAGACCGGCAAAAGAGCACAGGCAATGCGGAGAAATCGTTGCATGTTAACTGGTTCGTGCGGGGTATGAAGGCGCGCTTATATCGGGGGCCATGACGCGTTGCAACAAGGGATCTGGAACTACTCTCCATGCAAGAGCGCACCCGGCAAGATCCCAATCGCCTAGATTCCAGCGGCACCGCGGCTAATCTTCCGCGGGCGGCGGCGGCGGCACATAGAGCTCACGCTCTGTGACGTGAACAGAACGGAGCGTGACGTCGATAGCTCGTGCAGGCGTCTCTCCCGGGGTTCGCGAGCGTGTCCTTGAACGCTGGCCCGGACCCGACCGATCAATCCAATAGTAAGAATTTGAACGGTGATCGAGGTGCACAAATCTACTCGTCGGGTAGTAGCCGACCCCAACACTGGCAAACTCGCCTTCCACCATTTGGGTCAAGGTTCGTGTTCCAACACCTGAGATGCGGAAGTCACAGGCGTGACCGGAGCCGTGTCTCGAGCCACGCGAGGCGTTCTCCCCGCGAATTCGGTAGCCAGAAACAACCTCTAGCTCGGCGTCATAGTACTGCCCTACCATGTACATCATGGTCAGCAGCCTCGGCTCGATCGTACGGGTTCGCTCGTCGCGGCGGTCGCGGAGCAAGCGCGAAGCTTCCCTTACTGCCGAGGGGCGCATGCGACCTTCTGTGTCGAAGAGCCGAATCGCACTCCGCTCGCCGAGAGCTGGAACGTAGAGGTGGAGTTCGCCGGGCGGGATCGTCCCCTCTCTCGCCAGCCGCTGAGTCTCCACCGATACAGGATCAGGCTGAGGAAGCGGCTCTCCTGCGAGCGCCGCGAAGACGTGCGCCTCGTCAACACGCAGCCAAGCCTCCAAGTGCGCGCTGGTACCGCGATTCTCCGGAAGATCGCCGAGCGAGTTGAACTCGACCTCGCCGGATGTGTCCGGTGATGCCACAGCCGCCATAGCGCCGTCGATCGCCTCCGATACTACCGTTCGAGGGCGAATCCCCGACCGCTCCGTGGGGGTGGCCGCAACAAGGCGGATGTCTCCCGAGAGTGGGGACGACCGGGGTTCGCTCCACGGCACAGCCGTATCGGGCGACGCCGTGCCGCCACAGGACGCGACAAGAAGCCCAGTGAGCGCGAGACTACGATTCCAGTTGTGAAACGACAAACTCTGCCAATTCCTGATAGTGCGCCGCACCACGACTCTTGGGTGCGAAATCGTAGACATTCTTCCCAGCTAGCTGCGCCTTCGCAAGGTCCGTGTTGATCCCGATGCGAGTTGGGATCACCACGTCGCCATAAGCGCCCTCCAGTTCCGCAAGGACCGTCTCGTTCATCCCGACATTACGCGCGTCAAACCGAGTGATGAGAATGCCGAGCACATCGATTCGGGGGTTCAGACGCTCAGAGACAGTAGCAATCGTCTCGACGAGCGCGTGAACGCCATCGACCGCAAGCGGCGATAGGTCACAAGGAACCAGGACGAGATCGGCAGCGACCAGCGCATTTAGGGTCAGGTTGCCGATATTCGGAGGACAGTCGAGCAGGATTAGGTCGTAGTACGTCCGCGCGATTTCCAACTGTTCACGTAGGACGAACTCTTTGCCGATCCTTGATGTGAGCACCGCCTCCACCCGATCGAGCCCACTATCTGGTGGCACGACGTGTAGGTTCTCCGCGTCCGTTGGCGTGACGATGTCGATGACATTCACGTCGGTCCCCTCGTCGAAGACCGCGGAGATGCCCCGCCCCCCAGCCTGAACCTGCGAGGCGAGAGAGGTCCCAACATGGTTTTGCGGATCGAGGTCGATAACGAGGACACGCTTGCCCTCGAACCGGCCCAATGCCGCCGCCAAGTTGACACAGGTCGTCGTCTTTCCAACCCCTCCTTTCCGGGCCGAGACGGCGATCACAGTCGCGCTCTTGTCCCCGCGAGGACGTTCCGTCTTGTTCGCGACGAATCGCTTCAGACCTTGGCGAAGTATACTGCGCATTATTGCTCTGGGGTGCAGGAACCCTGAGGCTATGCGCTATTGACGCGCCGCGTCAAGAAGCGATCTTGTTGCTTGCTGAACACCCCGTGCGCTGAACTCGATCTGTCGGCAATCGGCGGGAGTGTTACGCCCTCAAAAACGACGCAAGGCCCGGCGCAAACCGGGCCTTGCATCGCTATCAAGTCGCCAGTTTACTGGTTGACCTTGTTGACCTCGATGAGGAACCGAACGGTCTCGAGATGATTCTCGAGCTCTCGGAGGATCTCGTCAGAGTCACGGACCGGAGCGAAGACGTTCGGGTCTCCTGCAGCTTCCTCTTCAAGGAGGAGCGCCTCTTCGAAGTCCAACTGAAGATCGATGCAACGCTGAACCATACGGTAGCCGACGTTCGGGCCGTCACCGTTGTAGTTGTCGGGCTCAAGCGGAAGCCGCTCGGGCTCGTCGTCTGGATTACTCGCATCGAAGTTCGGATTGACTGCGGTCGCGGCGTAGCGGGCCGCGTAGGTCATTCCCAGGGCGTCGGTGTAGGTCACCCACTCGAACTCAGTGTCCCCGTCGTTGATGAAATCGGGAGTTTCGCCCCGACCCCAGACGTAGACCGATGAGTGGTTAAGCCACGTGTAGTCGAGGCTTCCGCTGAAAGTGAACGCCGCGAAAAGCGTGGCGTAAATCTGCATGTTGTAGTCACGATTTCCGTAGACCTCGGTGTACGGGTTCATGAGTTCACCCTCGCAACGGTAGTTCGCCGGACGAATCATCTCGATGTCGGAAACGACGGCCTCTCCGTCAGCATCCCTCGTGACACAAAGCGCGTAGTTCTCGTACTCCTCGGACATCAACGCGCCGAAGAAGTTGGCGATATCGTCAGGGAAGGCGAGGTACGCCGGAATGTAGAACGCGGTGTTGTCCGATGCGGTGTCCGAACCAATGACGCTCACGGAGCCGTCAGTGAGAGAGATCATGGCCGCATACTTCGACCAGAAGTGCGAGAGCACGT
>JBLHWZ010000429.1:0-4164 GCA_047629415.1 Bradymonadia bacterium
CCTGGGGAGTTCTAGGGATGCCACCTGCGGCTCGGCCCGCGGGATACTTTGAGCAACCGATTCCTGCTCTGGCGCTTCTGGTACCCCTCGCCCCGCAGCACTGGAGCTGCGGAGAACGACGTCCCCAACATCCCGCTCGCGCGTCTCCCGCTCAACCGTTCGGTCGAATCTATCGGCGAAGTCGGCCTCATCAGGTACCTCTTCGCTCTCCGGTTCCGACAGATCCACGAACTGCTGAGTAGGTACTTCGCGCTCAGGCTCTGCAGGAGGAGACTCCACGGGCTCGGAGACCGGCACGATTGTAACCACCGAGTAGGAGACTTGGTCGACCGCCTGCTGCGCCGGCCAAAGATACGCAATCAGCGGAAGCACGCACACGTGCGCGGCGACGGAAATAACCACCGCCCCGAGAATTCGGGCTCGTGAGTTTTGGATCGCATGCATCGGGACTCGTGAGACCGCACCATACTATCAGATGCGGCTGGCAGGCCGAGGTCGCAAGTCCAGTTTGGCCTGTTCGCGGATCACGTCACGAGCCGCCCGAGTCTACTCTTGCTCCGCGATGAGCTTCTTGTAGTCGTCGGGGCTCATCAGGCCGTCGGGCGACGACGCATCAGCCAGCTTGATCTTCACCAACCAAGCTCCGTACGGGTCCTCATTCATACCCTCTGGCGCATCAACGAGTTCGGCATTCACCTCGACGATCTCGCCGTCGACCGGCGAGTAGAGGTCGGAGAACGTCTTAACGCTCTCCACGACTCCGAACGGCTCTCCGGCGGTCGCCTCGGCGCCCGCGTCGGGGAGCTCAAGGTAGGTCACGTCTCCCAGTGCATCCTGGGCGAAGTCGGTAATGCCGACCAAGAGGAGGCCGTCGGCGTCGACGCGAGTCCACTCGTGCTCTGCTGTGTACTTCAAGTCTGCGGGGATCTTCGAATCGCTCATACTTACTGGGGGGTTATGCTCTGTTGTAGAACGGCTTTCGTGTCACTTGAACCGGAACCCTACGGTCTCGGATCTGGACCTCGAGGCGCTTCTCTTTGCACTCGGGCACAGAGATGTAGGCGAGCCCAATCGAGGCGTCCAGCGTTGGCGCGACACCACCGGATGTCGTGGTGCCCACATGTTTGTCGCCAGCGAAGACCGAGTAGCCGGCTCGCAGCACGCCCTTTCCTTCAAGCACCAATCCCCGCAGACGACGGGACGGGCCCTCTGCTTTGACACGGGTGAGCGCCGCTTTACCGATGAAGTCGGCCGCACCGAGTTTCACGACCCAGCTCAACCCAGCTTCGATAGGATTTGTCGTATCGGTCAGGTCGTTCCCGTAGAGCGGAAACTTGGCTTCCAGGCGCAAGGTATCGCGAGCGCCCAAGCCGGCAAGTTTGATCTCGTACTCAGCGCCGGCGGCCATCACTGCGTCGAAGAGCTCATGCGCGACCGAAGTAGGGGCGTAGAGTTCGAAACCATCCTCTCCGGTATAACCAGTGCGCGCCACCAACATCCGCTCACCAGCGAACTCTCGCCAGTCCGCCGAGTAGTAGGAGATCTGCCTAACAGACTCATCCGTCACTGCTGCTACTACGGTCTCCGCCTTGGGACCCTGAACAGCGAGTTGCACCCAGCCATCGGACTCATCAGTGACGACCGCGCTCTCACCTATATGCTCGGTGATCCAAACAAGGTCTTTGAATCTGTTCGACGCGTTCACACAGATCAGGACCTCGTCTGAAGCCAGTCGGTACACGATCAGGTCATCAATAATCGTGCCGTCTTCTCGGCACATGACCGTGTAGAGCGCCTTGCCATCAACGAGAGCTTGGATGTCGTTCGTGACTAGGCGATCCACGGCGGCGATCGCGCCGGGTCCCCGCACAAAGACCTCACCCATGTGCGAAACGTCAAAGAGCCCCACTGAGTTACGGACGGCGTGATGCTCTTCCTTCACCTTTGAGTACCGCATGGGCATTTCGTACCCTGCGAAACCGCTCATTCGAGCTCCCGCGGCTACGTGGCGATCGTGCAGGGGCAGTTGTCGTAGTTCCGTCATGTCTTCCTTCTAGAGTGGGCTGACGATGCCACACGACGGTACACCACGGCGCAATCGCGCCGCTAGGGTCGTGTTCCACATCAGCATGGCGATCGTCATTGGCCCAACGCCACCAGGAACAGGAGTGATCGCGGACGCTCTTTTTACGGCCTCGTCGAACTCCACATCGCCAGTCAGGCTTCCATCTTCGCGGCGGTTTATCCCGACGTCGATGACGACCGCGCCCTCCTTCACCCACTCGCCTCGGATGAGGTGCGGGACTCCAGTAGCGACCACCAGAACGTCAGACTCGGCCACCAACTCGGCCAAGTTCGTCGTGTGCCGATGAGCGCAAGTCACGGTCGCGTGGGCCCTGATGAGCAGCTGAGTCATCGGCCGGCCGACTATGACGCTCCGCCCGACAACCAAAGCCCTCGCTCCCTTCAGCGGGACTCCGGCAGCGGCCAACAAGAGCATCACGCCGGAGGGCGTGCAGGGTTGCAGCAGCGCCTCTCGTCCCAGCAAGAGCCCAAGATTCGCGGGGTGGAACCCATCCACGTCCTTCGCGGGATCAACCGCATCGATTACCGCATCTTCGTCGATGTGTTCGGGCAGCGGCAGCTGAACCAGCACGCCATCAACCGAGTCATCGTCGTTCAGTTTACGGACCTGCTGAATCAACGCCTCCTGAGAGACCTCACGAGACAGCACGACTGAGCGGGACTGAATCCCGACCTTCTTGCAGGCTCGCACCTTGTTACGGACGTAGACCGCACTCGCTGGATCTGCGCCGACAAGAACAACTGCCAAACAGAGTTCCACACCCTGATGCTCACGCAGGTTCTGCACGACCTCAGCGACTCGATTCTTCACGTGAGCTGCGAGTTTCCTGCCGCTAAGCACGTTTCCTGTAAGAACGTCAGGCAATACCGGATCGAGCTTCATAGTCTCCGGGGGGCTTGGGATGCGCGCCCATCCCCCCCGTACAGCGACTCTGCAACCGATCCAGAATCACCCGCGACGACAGCAATCGTGGCGTCACAGACCCCGATGCGACCGCCACCGAACACTGGGCGCCCAATTCAGTGAATGGTGATGTCGTCGCCGCCCAAACAAACAAGCGCGAATAGATCTGCCTTAGCGGCCGCAGCGACGTGTCGCGACGCGAGCAAGTCACCCTCGCGAGCGGCAATCCATACCGATGGATCAGTGTCCCGATCCTCGCGAGACAACCCTAAAACCTGCTCTTCTAAAAGCCGAACACGCGAGGTGTAACGTACTTCAACCAGTGCTGCGTCGAGACCCATGTCTGCAATATCAGTCCCCTCGGGAGCCAACAAAACGACGTGCTGAGCACCACTGAGTGCGCCGTCGCAAACGAGTTCAGACGACATCCCATTGGTCACGGTCTCATGTACCAGTGTCCCAAAACCGTCCGAATCAAAGCGAAGAACCGAGAGATGAGCGGTATCCGGGCCTACAACTTGTACCCTAACGAACACTGGCTGATTGCCGCAGGACCAAGCCGCCGCACAGACCGCGAGGTCCAAGCCAGCGTGAGTATCACCCGGCAGCACGTAGTCCTGAACGAGCGACGTTCGGGAAGCGGTGAGCGATGCGAGTGCTGCGAGATTCAAGGTGAGTGCCGACATGTTGTTCCGTGGTTGATACTGAACGCATGTTTACTGCACGCACGACCACTGATCAACTATTCAGTGGTCGTCTTTTCTCACTCGCCTGAAACGATGACGAATTCCTGCGCCAAGAAGTCGAGGCCGCCGCGGTTGTCTCGTAGCACGAGGTAGACGGTGCCTGCGTCTCCGACGACTCCTTGCGTCGTCCCCCTCGTCAGATCGAATAGGTTCGATTGCAGTTCAGCCGCCGTAACATTCTCCTCGGAGAAGAAGGTTCGGGTGCGCTCGATCGTTCCAATCGTCGAAAACCACGTCAATTGAAGGCGCTCACGATCTTCCACCGTGCTGCCGTCGTCCTGGATATCATCGAAAGTCTCGGCGGCCGTTTCAGGTTCGACCAGCGCCTGAAGTTCGGCGCCTTCCTCCCCGTCGAGCACAACGGCGATCGGCTCTGCAGGAGAGCTCCGATTGTCGAAGAGAACTCCGTCCAGCAACGGGCGGCGATTC
>JBLHWZ010000430.1:0-4163 GCA_047629415.1 Bradymonadia bacterium
GCGTCCGTAATACCGGAGGTGTCGAAGGCGTTGTCGTACGGGTTTGAAGTGAGCGAGCGCGGGAAGCGGTTCGTCACGCTCTCGAGGAGGTCCGGTGATGCACATTCATCCTGGTAGAACGCTTCGAGACCGGGCTGGTACCAGCCCTTCCAGGTGGAGCCGAGGTCCCATCCGCGGTTGAAGTCGAGGATGCGCCACTTACGCTCCTTGCCGAAGAGCTTGAACGACAGCTCCACGTAGAGATTCACCGAGAGTGTGAGTGTCGCGAGGATGTCACTCATCGCATAACTCGACACCACGTGTGCCGGAGCGTCGACGTTGCTCATGCCCCATGTGATCTCCTCGCTGTACGGGATTCCATGCGGCGGCGCACAAGCGCCCGCGATGCACTCTCTCGATCCAGCACAGTCGCTGTCCGACCCACAATCGAGGGCACATGCGCCATCAGTACAGGAGCGCCCCGATGGGCACATCCCGCCGGGTCCACATGCGCAGGAGTATCCGGCGCCTCCGTCCGTGCACTGTCCCTCTTCTGAGCATGTCTCGCCGGCCGCGCAGTCGTCGTCGACTCCGCATCCGCAGGCGGACGGGAATCCTTGTTGGAGCGGGTGACAGCCATCGCCCTCCCATCCTTGAAGTTCGGGCGTCGTGATCGTCCGGCACGTGTACTCAGAGAAGATGCCCGAGCTCACATCGTCATCGGTCGGGAAGCCGCGGAGGTCCGAGTTGATGCACTCAAGCGAACCGTCGTCTAGAATGGCGCAAAGGTTCCGACCGCTGTGTGAGTATCCGGCGATCAATGTGGTGGGTGCCGAGAAGCCGGTAGTGATCGGGGTCTCACCCCAACACACGACCGAGCCGTCCGGACGTCGAGCACAGACCGAGCACGCGCCTTGGTCCTCGATGTCCGTATACGTGCCGAGAGGAGGCGAGCCGTAGCGCACCGCGCTGCAGCTCGCTGAACCGCCACCGAATCCGGTCGGGTCCATCTGGGCGCACGTCACGCTCCCGGTGGTGCGAAGTCCGCACACTCCAAGGAAGCTCGACATCGAAACGTCGGTGAACTGGCTATCGCCAAACGGGTAGCCCAATTCGACACCCTCGCCGAAGCATACGATCACGCCACTGTCATCGATCGCGCACGATCGGTTGTATCCGGACTCTACAAGAGTGAAGCCATCGCCACTCGGCGACGAGCCGCTACCCCAGTTATACGAGCCGCCCCAACACTGGATGGTCCCGTCGGTTCTGACGCCACACACGTGGGTCTCGGCGGCGCGAATCATCGTAAACTGAGAATCGGTTGGCGGATGATCCTGCTGCAGGTCGAAGCTGTTCCGGAAGCGGAAGCACTCTGCTTGTCCATTGTCAGCTCGAAGCGCGCACCCATAGAAGCCGCTCGTCGTGACCTGGGAGTAGACAGTCGGCGAGGCATTCGCCGAGGAATAGTCCCAGCGTCCCCAGCAGTAGAGTTGCCCATCCGAGTCGACGCCGCAGGTTGTCGCGCCCGCCGTCGAAACGTCGATCCACGATCGGGTCTCGAACTCACACTGGTCGAGCGTCATGTCTTGGGCGAGCGTACCGTCTTCATAGGTACAGTAGCCAAATTGCTCACACTCAGAGAGCGACTGAATATTGACGGAACCGGTGTCCAGCAGAGTCTCCTGCTCACGATTGCCGCACTCGCGCTCGGCGCACGATGCATCGGCGCGCCACTCGGCCTGAATCTCTGCGTTGTCCGCGAGGGCGAGCACGTTCAGGAGACGCGTCTTGATGCCACTGAGGAAGCTCGGAAGGCCCTCGATCGTCTCGATGATTCCTGGCAGTTCCTCGCGCGGCAAGTTGAGGTAGCCGCAGTACTCTTCGGTGATACCGGTCCACTCGTCTATGCAGAGACGGTAGTTGTCTGCCAAGCGCCCCTCGCGCACGAGGACTTGCACGCAGCACGATGCTCCGCTGTCGGCCGGTGAGCATGAGTAGACACCGTCTGACGTCGGGAACGTTGTGTTGGTACACTCGTAGGTCTCCCCGAAGTTCCAGATCGGTTCGCAGGGTGCGTCCGCTGGTGGGTTCGAGTGAAGGAGCGCGTCTGCCAGTGCCGCGTTCATGTCGAGAATACCGCCAGTTCCGCCTGGGCGGATGTTGACCGCGAGCTCAATTCGGGCGCCCGCACCAACTTTGATTTTCCAGATCTTGAACCCGAGGAAGGCCTCGATAGCGATCGACGGCTGGACGTAGGCCGTCGTCTTGTTGTCTGCGGTGAGATCCGGCGCCTGCATGGCGTGCATATCGCGGTCAAAGTCGGCCGCGGAGAGCTGATCGGAAGCCGGAAGGTTGGCGTTGATCATCTCCTGGACGCGGTCGCGCATGTGGTTGGTGTCATGCACCCAGGCGACACCCAGCTGGTAGCCGAAGGACGGGATGACAACGAGGATGCCCGGAATGATCGGGATGGCGGGCAGCTCGATGTATGCAGGGCCGTCTGGCGGATAGTTGAACTCAAGGTTCAAGCCCATCGAGACGACGGCTGTGGAGCGCTGCTCCCACGGTGCTGCGACACCAGGTCGCGGCCACTCGGCCGTCGCAAAGCCACCGGGGCGCGACGGGAAGATGTCACGCACGAGGAAGGCACCGATCGGTACTCCGGGCGTCAGGCCAAACGGGTAGCGATCCATTGGCACGACGTTGAAGACGTCGAGTCGGCCGACGGTGTCAGGATCGATCGTCGCACCCATCGGTATTCCGAATGGAGCGCTCTGATCCCAGAGCTTCCACCCGTCCATCTGCGTGTTGAACTCGATGCCGGGGAGGAGACTAAGGTCGTGCCCAAAGGCGCTGACGGCGAATCCGCCGCTGCGGAACTGAACGCGGTGCTCTTCTGAGAGATTGTGCGACGAGTACCGCGCGCCGATCGAGAAGGTGTCACCGCCGAGCGCGCCGAGTTGGGCGTAAGCACCGTGCCCGTAGTAGCCGATGCACATGTGAAGGTCGGGGCGGACTTCGTTGTACGCACCCAGGTGGTAGCCTTCCGTGAACAGGTCAACGTAGTCGAACGCGTCACCGAGGAACTCGATGACGTCTTCGATAGCCGCGGCAAAGTCGCCGAGGAAGCCGAGCACGGAAGTGAAGGCCGCGCCGAGGTCGGTCTCCATTTGTGTGGAAACCCACTCGCGGATCTCGTCGAGCCAGCCCGTCTGCTCAAGCGCGAAGAGTGCGCCCGAAGCGGCGCCGGCTGCAGTTGCTGCGGGGTCCTGCAGGAAGTCGACCGGCATCCAGATGAAATCATCCTGTGCGGTCGCTCCGGAGGCGCTACAGAAGTCGAAACACTCGGGCCGTGTGCCGCGCATGTAGCAGCCTTCGATCGTCCCTGTGATCAGGGAGCGCGCACCGGCGGCCCAGATGTCGAAGATCGCTGTCGCGTCTTCAAGTCCGATGCCGGTGATGCGGTCTTCGATGCTCTGCCACGTGTCCATGACCCGCGTTCGCATGTCGTCCCATGTGTCATCTACGACGGTGAGCAGGGAGTCGGTCAGGTCGTCGAGGAACATGGTCGGGTCGTAGCCCACCAAGTAGCTGCCTGCGTCTTCGAGAGCGTCCACGCATGCGAGGACGTCTCCGCCGTAAGCCTCCAACTCGTCCAGTACGCTCTGATAGAGGTCGTCTGCGAGGGTTTCGATGCGGCTGTCGAAGTTTGAGATGTTGTCCCACACGCCCGTGATGTCCGCGATAGCATCTTGGATGTCAGTCGCGACGGCCTCATAGAACGGCACCATGTCTTCGAGCACGCCGATCAGCTCTGCCCAGTCGAGGTTGATGAGGTCTTGGAAGGACGAGACGTCCACGAAGTAGGCCTTCACAATTTCGATATCGGTCTTCAACTGATTCAGCACAGATGTGGGCGTGCTGATCGCTAGCTCGACCGCAGCCTTGACGAGCAGGAAGTCCGCGCTGAGCTCGGCCTCGAGCTCGGAGACGGCGTCGTTCACCGCGGCCTCAATTGCATCCGCGAGCTCGCTCGGGGTGGTCCATGTCGTTGGGTCACAGGCGTCGATGACCGGACCAGTCATGTTCGCTTCTGCGTTGGCGATCTCATCTTCGATCGCGGTGTAGAGCGTCGACTGAAGAACAGCGAGGAGACCCGCCGACGGGTCGATCAGATCCTC
>JBLHWZ010000431.1:0-4102 GCA_047629415.1 Bradymonadia bacterium
GCCTGAACCAGCGCGCCGAGCCGGCAACCCGTGATGTTGTGGTCATTCGCCGTTAGCCGGAAACGATGACTTCGCTCGGCGCCGAGCGAGATTACCTTGAGTCCGCCTGGGTTTACCCAGGCGGACTTCGTTTTTGGTAGCAACTTTGGGGTCAAACCAAACAGTGAGAGTCGTGCCTTCGTGGCGTCCGATCGTTGTGGCGTCCGGTCGTCGTTACGTCCGGTCGTCGCGACGTCCGATCGTCGTGGCGTCCGATCGTCGTGGTGTCGGTTGCTCGGGCATCTCAGCTTACAGCCATCCGGGCTTTCAGGCCTAGGCGTGGGCTTCCAGACGTTCCGCCGTTCCAGCGTTCCGCCGTCGGGCTTTCAGGCCTACGCGCGGACTTCCTAGGCTTTCAGCTGTTCGGCCGGCGCCTGGGCCTGGCCTTAGCGGATGATGCCCGGGCAGGCGTCTTCACGTGCGTAATACTGTGACCACCGGAGAGTTGTCTCCGCTGGGCATAGCCTCTGCTCCGGAGGTCGTCCCCAAGAGCAGTTCCACGTCTGTCGGCTGAGAACTAGTCTGTGCTTCGCCGAGGATAAGCTGACTCTGGCCGCCGGCTGCGTCTCATTGGACCGCACGACGATTCTTCACCACGGCGTTCGAAGGGCCGTCAGGTGACTGTGACAGCCACTGCGTACATTGATGCGCTAGGCTCTCGGTCGCACGGAAAAACGAGTCGGCTACCCGTCCAGCGAATCGCACGCAGCGAGAGTCGAAGGCTCGGAGAGTAGAACTTACGCCCGACGGTTGAGGCTCGGTGCCGTTGAACGTGCGACTCGCGTCACTCAGGAAGGGACCGCCTAGAATTCGGCCGCGAATCCGAGGCCGAAGCCGGGTCCCGGAGTCACCATGAAGTCCTGGTTGACGTCGTCTCCGCCAGAGTTGACCCACCGGAGTAGGGCGCCGGTAACAAAGAGGACGCCGCCGACACCATACGAAATGTCTGCGATTAGGGCGTTGCGCCGCGCATTGTCGCGAGATGCACCGCGCTCGGGGTCGCCGGGACTGTCGTTGTATTGACCGGCTTCGTTAATCGCGAGGAAACCCATGACGGCTCCGCCGACGATGACGGCTCCGCCGCTAGCCATCAGACCCGTTCCTGCGTTCCTGCGTGAACGGTTGGGATTCATAACGGTGCGTGCATCGATGGGCTCCATACGAGCGAAAACCTCAGTCTCTTCATTGCTGGAGACTTCAATCGCCGTTCTGAAGGGATGCCAGCCTTCTCCTCGAACAGTGATGGAATAGGTGCCAGGCGCTATGCCCTCCGCGAGCATTGGGGTGTAGCCAGCCATCTCTCCATCGATGAGAATCTCAAGGCTCGAAGTGGGCCCGCGTACGGTGAGGTAGCCAGGGTCCGGCGGAACATACTCGGCGATTTGAGTGCGCTCGTTGAGCGTGAAGGCTCGCAGGTTCATCCGCCCGCCGCTGAGTTCAATGTCTTGGTTGATCGGGTGGAACCCCTCTAACTCCATCCGGATGCTGTACGAACCCTCATCCATTAGATTACGCACGAAAGGGGTGCGTCCTACGTACTCGCCGGCGATGAAGACCTCTGCGCCCTCGGGCTGGGTTGTCAACGTGAGGCTTCCGCGCGGGACATACGTTGCGGATGTCACTGTCGCTGGGTCGTATCCCTCGGCGATCAGGAGGCCCTCGACCTCTTGAATTTTTTCCTCGGCAGCCTCAGCGACATGCGCCGGGGCGTCCATCGTACGAATAATCTTGAGGAAGTTCAGCGCGCCCGGCAGATCACCAAGCTCTTGGTAGGCGCGTGCGAGGTTGAACATGATGACCGGGTGAGGGTCGAGTTCAAACGCCTCAGCGAAGAGAGTGGCCGCGTCCTCGAATTCACCGTCGCTGAACGCCTGAGTTGCGCGCTCGACGAGATCACCCGCGTCTTGCGCGTGTGCCGCCGATGAGAAGAGGACAAGAGCGAGCATCGTGCTCGCTATGAGTCGGAAAAATTGCATGTTCCAGTCGACAGAGAAGGCCAGTGAACTTGTATCATAGTACGTAGTCAGCAGCCCAGTTCCGGAGAGATTCGAACTCGAACTAGAGCCGAAGCAGTCAAGGTGGTAGAAGGTTGACCTGACGCCTCAGCTCCCGCCGTAGATGCAAATCAGAAGATTCTTCCGCCTTGGTCTCCTGCCCGTCATCGGGCTTAGCGCTTGTTCTGTAGTGATCGATGTCGACGCTGACTGCGCCGACTCGGACTGCGCGCCGTACGTCTGTGAATCAGACGGCATCGCGTGTGACGACCGGTGTACCGGCGACTCCCAGTGCGCCGACGGCTTCGTCTGCGACCAGGACACAGCGGTCTGTGAGCCCACAGGTTGCGAGCCCATCGATGACGGTCCGGTTCCACTGACCGGACTGCCGCCGACGATCTCTGAGTTTGAGATTGCGGTTGGAGGCGGGGAGATCCCGTCTACCGTTCCGCGGGCGCAAGAGCAGTTCCTAGTGCTCATCGGGCGCGCCGAGGGGCTGGGCTTCGCGCGGTTCAACGTGAACGGCGATATCGTCGACGATCCCGCAGACGAGAACCTCGGGTTGGTCCGGCTCGCAGAGCCGAACGAGGCGTTTCTCCCATACAACCCCACGCTCCGTTACTTTCCGATCGGCCTCGATGAGACGCCTGTCTACAACCCGCGATTCGCGATGTCGTGGCGAGTGGCGGCGTCGGAATGGGATGAAGTGCACTCAGCGACGTTCATCATCGATCCTATCTCCGCACCTCAGGTGCGACGGACGATGCAGGAAGAGAGCCGGACCGAAATTTGGGACCTCGACGTCCGACGGTCGCCCAGTGGCCTCTTTCACGCGTGGCGTTTCAAAGTTGGCCAGAGCAGTGGCGTCCGCATCCTCGCTTCCGACGAAGTCGGCGCTGTGGAGGACGATTCCGCTACGCCAGCCCAGATAACGCCCGATGAGCGGACCGCAGTGGGTGCCGCAGTGACCCGCGTAGGCGATACGTTCTACACGGCTTACTCAACCGCAGGCGGTGGCCAGCGGAACCTGGTCGCGCTGGCGACGGATGAGACCACCGAGGGAGTAGGCGCACTTCGGATCCGCGCGGACCAGTTTGCCACTGACTTTGAGATTCGTGGGCTTCAAAGCGTGCAGTCCACGGTTGCCGGCGGCTTCGTTTGGGTCGAGCGTACGGGAGGAGAAGATAGTGCCTATATGGTTGTTGTTGATGAGACGACGAACTCTGTTCTAAGCCCCGACGCCACCGCGTCGGTCACCCCCCGGGAGATCGCCGTCGAATTCGGCGATCTCGCGTTGATCCAGGCTAGCGACGATCCCGATGGTTTCATCGTCGCATGGCTCGGAAGTCGCGCTGGGCGGTTTGACTTATGGGTCCAGCGGTATGGCGATGACGGACAGCCGCGCTTCACCGCGCTTCCTGCATCGGGTGGCGGCGGCATCCGAATCGACGCGTATCGGGTAGCCCGAACGGCGACCGGCATCGCAGTAGTATGGCTTACCGAGGGCGAGGGGACGGAGCCGGATCAGCTCTACCTGCGGCGCTACCGCTGCGAAGACACCCAGTAGCTCACTGAGCTGCGAAGGCATCCAGTAGCTCGCTAAGAAGAGTCGGCGGCCAACCGTCGACTCTTCTTAGCGAGTGGTTCTGGCGAGGGCACAATCGGTAGCGGCGCCTGAGGTTGCCTGCTTCAATTGTGCCTACTCAATTGTGCCGGAGTCGACTGGGCTACCATAGATTACCTGGACTCGGTGCTCGCCTGGGGGCATCTCCAGGATGTGCAGGACACGGTCTCCCGTCAGGCTGAGGACGGAGAGTGGGGTCGAGACGTTGTCCACGATGAGGCGCTCTACGGGCCTGCCCTCAAAGCGGGTCGGGAAGGCGACGCCCGGCGTGTGCTGAGCGAGTGCGGATGCTTCGTCTTCGTCTTCCGGTCGGGAAGCGCCGGTGGGACCCACCAACCGTAGTTCGATCGTCAAACGTCGCTCCTCGCGGGAGAACGTCGACTCGACATGGCTGGCGTTTCTGCGAGCAAGGAAGTCGGCATATTCCGTGTAAGTTGAAACCCAG
>JBLHWZ010000432.1:0-4096 GCA_047629415.1 Bradymonadia bacterium
GACGAACAATACAACCTGCAGTCGTGGCTGAGCCTCGTCCACCCAGAAGACTCAAGCCGGATTGCAACACGGGTCAACGTGGCGACTCGTTCTGGATCAGACGTGGACTTGGAGTTTCGAATCCCGCTACCCGACGATGAGACTCGTTTCCTGCGAGTAACCGGGCGCGTCGACCGAGCCAGTGGGAAGCCGACCAATATCATTGGAACGCTTCAAGACGTTACGGAGGCCCGCTCCGCGGTCCTGGAACTCAAGCGCCTCGGCTCGCGAAACACCATCACCGGATTGGCAAATCGCGAGTCGTTGCTCCGCTCCATCATGCAGACGCATCGCTCGCCAGCGGCGACGTCAGATGCCGGCTTCCAAGCGCTCCTCTACCTGCGCCTAGATCGATTCGACGAGCTGACCGACGGCCTCGGAGACGAAGGCGGGAACAAGGTCCTCGTCGACGTGGGGAGACGTCTCTGCCATTGGTTCGGCGCGGTCGCGACCGGCTTCGAGGCAAAGGACAACGTCGCTCACCTGGCTCGCGAGGAGTTCGCGGTGCACATTCCCAGCGTACGAACCGGCGCGGAACTCGAGCAGCTCGCAGCGAGGGTGCATCAGATCTTCACGTCGCCGATGCGAATCGGCAAACACGAGCTCGTCGTGACCGCGAACGTCGGCATTGCGGGGAGCCTCGAGTGCGCAAAGCCAGAGGAGATGTTCGAGAACGCCCGGACAGCGATGCGCATCGCGCGCGCCGACAAGAACAGCCGAGTCGCCTACTTCTCGGCGGCGCGGCGAAGGAACGCCTACGACATCGTCAAACTTGAGGCGGACCTGAGACTCGCCACGTGGCGCGGCGAACTCTCGTTCAACTATCAACCGCTGATCGAACTCAAAACAGGAAAGCTCACTGGGTTCGAAGCGTTGATGCGCTGGCAACACCCGGAGTGCGGCTGGATCAGCCCCGCGAAGTTCATCCCGCTCGCCGAACAATCGGATTTGGCGATCGAACTCGGCGCCTGGACGATCGAGAGTGTGTGCGAGCAGATCGCGCGCTGGGACAAGATGGGACTGCCCCAAGACTTCTCGGTCAACGTAAATCTAAGCGGGCCACACCTCGCGCAGGCCTCGCTTCCCTCCTCAATCGCGGAGATTCTTCGGGACTTCCGGCTGACCGGAAATCGGATCAAAGTCGAGATCACCGAGTCCGCGATCGCCGACCCCGACAAGGCCGTCGGAGTTCTAGAGGAGCTACGATCCCTCGGAATGCAGGTGTGCATCGACGACTTCGGGACCGGCTACTCCTCGCTGAGCCTACTTCACAAGTTCCCGCTCGACGTCCTCAAGATCGACAAGGCGTTCATCACTCCGCTCTCGGAACCGAACGCGAATGACGCGATCGCGCGTTCTATCTTGGCGCTCGCTCACTCGCTGAACTTGACGGTGGTCGCGGAGGGAATCGAAGATCCCATCGTCGCCCGCCACCTGTGCGAGCTCGGCTGTGAGATCGGACAGGGATACCTCTATTCGAAGCCAGTGACAGCCACGAAGGTTGAGGATTGGTTCCAGCAGAGCAAGCGCCCAACCTTCGAGACGGGTTCCCCGTTCAGGGTCCCGCTGGACGTCACACAGACAGCGTCCTCCCAATCAGATCTGCCGCTCGCGTCCATCCGCTCGCGCCGATAGTAACGCTGCGGGTTCGACGAGTGAGGGAACAAGTGGGGTGACGGGTTGTGTTGCGTCGTCCAGAGTGGCCGCGCCCGTCACTCCGAGATAGCCAACTATGAAAGCTCCCACCCTGCTCTTCGCGGTCAGCCTCGTCTGCTTGGCCTCACTCGCTTCTGCTCAAGAAGCGACCTCACAGCCGCACGTCTCAAACGCAACTCAGGTTGACGCAAGCGCACTTCACGGTGTCTGGGAGGCAGACCTCGCGGGTATGCTCGAGGCGGTCGAAATGACTGATGAAGAGCGCGAAATGGCGGTCTCGTTTATGGAAGGTGCCGCCCTCCAGATACAGTTCACCGCCGCCGGCCATGTGGAAATGCGCGGGCTCATGATGGGGCAACACCAAGTAGAGATCGGGACTTGGACACCCGTCTCCTCGGAGGGAAGCCTCCTGACCATCGACAATGTCATGGCGGAGGGGCCTGACGCGGAGTCCGAACGCCTGATCATCACGTTCGCGTCGGCCACATCGATGACAGCGACGGACCCGGACGGCGAGATGATTCCGTTCACCAAGCTAGAGGAATTCACTGTATCCGACGTCCCGCCGCCGATAGACATCGCCGACTTTATTGCTCAGGCCCCACAGGACGATGTCGAGTACATAATGCCATCCGACTGGCCCGAGGATACCTCTCCAGAGGTAGCTGCGGACTGGCTACATGGCACCTGGAATGCGCGCTTTGATGTTCTGCTCGCCGAGGATGACCTTCACCCGGCCGAGCAACGCGAGCTGGCGCGATTCTTCGCCGACGCCCAAATGCAGATGATATTCGAGCCGGGCGGCGTGTTTCGATTGGAGAGCGCGCTGCTGGCAGACTCTCGAGACGAGGTCGGCACTTGGACCCTCACGAGCGTATCGGGAAGCACGATTCTGGTCACCGCCTTGACCGGTATCGGAACGCCAGACGAAGAGTCAGAGAGCCTCACCCTGGAGTTCCGAACACGCGACGCCGTCACCATCGGAGATTCCGGTGGCGATGGTATCCCCTGCTCCCGTGCAGAATAGGCGAGGCCGGTCCTAGACGGAGTCGACGAACGCCGTTCGAGTGTATCGACCCGAATCCAATCGAACGGTAGGAATGCTCGAATCCGCGATGCGACAACGAATGTCGTAGTCGCCGGCTTCTTCCGGCTGCCAGAAGTGCTCCCAGATCGTCCAGGCGGCGTTCTCCGACATCTCGGGGCACACGTCGACAGCTTCCCAAGGGCCGTTGCCAAAGCGGACCTCAAGCGCGTCTGTGGTGGTTTCCCCACCCCAGAGGATCCCAACGACGCGGAAGGCGAGGTTGCCGTCTGCGAGACGATAGCGATCGACACGCACCGGCATCGCAGCTTGCTGCATCGTCGCCGGCTCGTAGTCCGCCGCGAGGCTCGGCACGCCGGGCTGATGCGTACGGCCAGCAAACTCCATCATCTGGGGAGTTGCAGGCTCATCGGCGCCGACAAACCGGATCTCATTCACCCACTTGATGTTGCAGCAGCCGAACCAATTGGGGGCAAGGAGTCGCACCGGGGCCCCATGATTGGGCGGCAATGGCACCCCGTTCATGGAACTCGCAAGAAAGAGAGCCCATCGCTCGATTTGCTCGAACGTGAAGATCCAGGAAGCGCTAGGCGTCGAGTGCGTAGAAACGTGGGTTTGTCGGTCGAATCCCGACACGAGAATTCCGACGGCGTCGGCGGTCGGAGTGACCTGACTCAAGACCTCGCTGAGTGGCACGCCCTCCCAATCGGCAGCGCTGAGCAGGCCGAAACCGGCTTCGACGAAATTCCCTGAGCACTCCAGAACCTGCACGCCCATCGGCCGCGCGTCCGCGACGATGTCTGCCGCGTTAATCGACAGCTCGTTTTCGACAAGGCCGTGGAGGCGAATCTGGTCAACGTCCGTGTCCTCGATCAAGTCCGGGTAGAGCGTCCGAATGTAGAAATTCTCGTTCGGGATCGTGAAGATGTCGTGATCGACGAGACTGAGGTCCGTGTAGAGCCGTCCATCATGTCCGCGGCCCACAGCCACGTGATGCGGCTCTGTCGCATTAACCCAGACGAGTTCCCCGAGAATCAGGCCACCGGAGAACGCGTCGATGCAGGACGGGCCTACCTCGGCGTCGACAATGTCAGCGGCAGCGTCGACGATTCCGGCGTCCGTATCTCCAACGTCAGAATCTCCCGCGTCGGTGTTTCCAGCGTCAATGCCAGTGTCCGCGTCAGCGGATCCGTCCACACCGGCGTCAGACGAAGCGGCGGCGGTGGGGTCATCCCCGCACGCGATCAACCCCGTGGTGCCAAGAGCAAACGAGCCCTGCAAGAATCGGCGGCGGTCGACGGTCATATCTGTCTGTATTCAAGGGAGCGCTGTTGTTGGAGTCGCGCCAGAACAAGG
>JBLHWZ010000433.1:0-4068 GCA_047629415.1 Bradymonadia bacterium
CGTTGAGCCGTCCCCGCTACATCTGGCTCCGACCGGGAACTGGGCACGGTGGACACTTGAGAGAGCGCATCCAAAATTTCTGGTTCAGGATACGACTCCATACGTCCCACCAAACGGCCGTGAATCGAATCTCTCCAACCGGGCTCGAGAGGCCCTTCGTAGACATCAAAGCCATCGTTCGGTTCCCCCGCGAGCCTGACCAATGCCTCGGTCGGGGTGTTGCGGTGCCCCGCAACCGATACCCGTACCTTCGTATCCGTGTGGTTTGACAACCCGCTCAATGTCGAAGCGCTCGTCACCCGATTCGCAGCAAGAGCACGGACGACCCGGACGTCGGTGTCCTGCGCCAGCGTGGCTAGGACATCGGGGGGAGTTTCCGGGTCCTTTGCACAATTCAGCGGATCAATCATAGTCTACACTGTTCACCGATGCGTCGGAGAATGCGCTCGCGCAGTCGCCAGAAGTCACCGAAGGCCGCTTCTGTTTCGCTGCTCTTGCTCCAATGCGTGAGCATACGACCGGGTCGCCAGAAAGGGTAGGCGGAGGGGGACTTGGAACGCTGTGTCCGTGGAGAGAGCCGGTCACACGAAGTCGAGCAAGCCCTGTGACCCCGGCTCGTAGAGTCGCCGGTAAGCCTGCAGCGCCGCCTCGTCGCTCATCGCGGCGAGGTGGTCGCAGACGAAACGCAACTTGAGGGCGTCGCTAAACTCGTCACTCCGGATCCGAGCGCGGATGGCTCGGGGCAATAGCTCCGGATCATTTGCATACGCCTCGAACAAGCGCTTGACGACCTTTCGGCTCGCAGCGTCCAGCGTAGTGAGCCGGACGTCCTTCAGGATCTGCGTGCGCGTGACGGCCTTGAGCACCGCGATCTTGCGATGCTTGTCGCGCTTCATGGTCGGCACACCCCCGCCATCAAGCGTCACTGCAGCAACGAACTCACGATGCAACTTCGACGCCAGCTCCTTACTGACGGCGAGTCGCTTGTTCTCTGGGTCGTCCCCCAGGCTCACGTTCGACTTGCCGGCGATTCGCGCGTGCAGTTCGGCGAACTCGGTGAGGAGTCCCCGCACCTCATCGAGCGACCACGCGGCATCTCGCGCGCCGAGGAAGCCGAAGACCTCCTGTACGAAACCACCGCCATCGGCCGCGACCTTGAGATCCGGCATCGAGAGGAACCCCATATTGAGACCGTCCTGCAAGTCCGCGACGCAATAGGCGATGTCGTCCGCGAGGTTGAGGACGCCGCACTCGAAGCTCTCTCGGCCGGAAGTCCCGCGGGCGTCTGAGACGGCCTCGACGAACGCAAAGTCGTCGTCATAGACACACTTCGGAGCCGACGGCGCTGGCTGCAAATCACGGGCGTCGTCCGATTGTGGGAAGCTCTTGGGGAGGAGCCGCACATCGGTATCTTCGCCAACTCTCTCCACCCTTTCCGCGGCGGCCACGTTGTACGGCGTCTTGTACTTCAGGATCCCGTCGAGCGTCGCGAAGGTGAGGTTCAGGCCCAAATACCGATGCCCTTTGACCTCGAGGGTGCGCACGATTCGGAGCGTCTGAGCGTTGCCCTCGAACCCGCCAAACCCTGCCATACACGCATTGAGCACCGACTCGCCATTGTGGCCAAAGGGCGGGTGCCCGAGGTCATGCGCAAGCGCGACGGCCTCGCAGAGGTCCGGGTCTGCGCCGAACTTGGTGGCGAGCGCCTTGGCGATCAGTGCGACCTCCATCGAGTGGGTCAGGCGCGTGCGGTAACTCGCGCCTTGCACCCCATAGAAGACCTGCGTCTTCTGCTGCAGCCTTCGGAACGACTCTGCGTGGAGGATGCGAGAGCGGTCTCGCTCGAACTCCGTCCGCACGTCGTGTGACTTCTGCGGGTCTGGGTGCTCGTGGCGAACGTCGATCGGGTTATCAAGTCGGGCCGGTTTCATCGCGTCAGCGTATCACGATTCACTGGCCGATGTGGGGAGCCGATGCTGTGGGGGAATCCATCTAGCGCGAGATAGAACGCGAGTCGAATCGCGAGCCCTACCCAACACTCCAGTCACGAGCGCGCGGAGTCGAGGCTCCCCAAAGCCGACAAACAAGGCCCGCACTGCTCCGGTGGAGTCTCGGCGCCTAGAACCCCTTCGGTCTGGACTGCGCCTGAGGTAGTCTCTGCAAATGAGAGATCAACGAACCGAGAGGGTGTTCTTTGCGCTACTACTTGCCACAGCCGCTCTCGCGGGCTGCGAGGAGGAGGAGGCGCCCGAGTCGGACGCTTCCAGCGCTTCATTCGAGCCCGAGGACGTAGTTCCGGACGCTGGGGACACCGCCGAAGGCCTGGACGTGATCGTAGCCGAAGTCGAGACAGAGAGACGGGGCGAGCCGGTTCTTGAGGAGACGATCAGTGCGGGGTTCTGGCACTCATGCGGCCTCGTGAGCTTCGGCGTTCACTGTTGGGGATACCCGGTGGACGTATTCGGAGACGACCATGACACGGTTATGGATGTTTATGGTCCGTACACCGCAGTGAGCGCTGGAATGTGGCACACATGCGCGCTCCGTTCAGACGGCTTCGCCGACTGCTGGGGCGACAACCGAGAGGGCCAGTGCGACACCCCGGAGGAACCGTTCGTCCAAGTGGTCGCAGGCGGTAATCATAGCTGCGGGCTAAGAGAAGACGGAACAGCAATCTGCTGGGGAAGGTCTGAGGATTTGCCTCGCGGGCAGCCGCCTGAGACCTCGAGGTTCATTCAGTTGTCCGCTGGTACGAAGTGGATTGATTGGTACTATGACGAGACCTGTGGGGTCACATTCGGAGGTGAAATCGAATGTTGGACGAGCGGACCCGAACGCAACTACGACATGGGTGATGGGCCATTCGTGCAAGCCACTTTAGGGCTCTACCATCTCTGTGGACTCCGAGCTGACGGCGAGGTCGTCTGCTCCATGTGTGATGCTCCGTACTGCCGAGTCGACGAAAATGTGCTCGACCAAGCGACCCCGCCGGCGGGCCCCTTTGAGTCCGTCAACGCCGGCGGAGTTCACACCTGCGCGCTTCGGACAGACCACACAGCCGAATGCTGGGGGTACGATGCGAGTGGCATGATCCGTGTCCCTGACTGGGTTGAGGAGTTCACAGGAATCTCTGCTGGCGGATACAACACGTGCGCGATGACGGAGGAAGGAATCCAGTGCTGGGGCAGCAATACGGCCGGCCAGTCCAGACCGACGGTTCGAGAGTAGCTGGGTCAGAGATACGACGGTGACCGCAAGCGGGGGGTACGGTGGCGCCGCGAAGGCAGAGACGAAACTCTGCGTTCTAAGTCGGCCGCCGCATCACAGCTCCAGCGATTGCCGAACCAAACACCGGCGGTCCTGGGATGGCGCAACGAAATCGGACAATCGTGTTAGCGTGGCTAGGCGGCAGTTGTGGTGATGAAGGACGCCTCGAATATCGCGGGAGCGACGAGGACGATTGTGGAGTGGCGACGTGTCGCGTTGTACCAGCGGACGTATTCGGCGATCGCCATGTGTCCCGCTTCGCGGGTTTGGAATGGCTGTCGGTGCAAGCATTCGGTTTTGATGGTGGAGAAGAAGCTCTCGGCGCGTGCGTTGTCCCAGCAGTTTCCCTTGCGGCTCATGCTGCATCGGAAGCTGGCCGCGTCGAGCGCCACGCGGTAGTCTCGGCTCGCGTATTGGCCGCCACGATCGGTATGGTGAACGAAACCTTGAGGTGCCAGTCGTAGGCCACGAGCCATCTTGAGTGCGCGCAGAACAAGGTGGCGGTCGATGAGATCGCCCGTCGCGTATCCGACGACTCTGCGTGACCAGAGGTCGATGAGCACGGCGAAGTAGAGCCAACCCTCGTCGGTTTCGACATAGGTAATGTCGCCGACCCACGCCTGTTTTGGTCCGGATCGAGAGAACTCTCGGTCGAGAAGGTTCGGTGCAACTGGATGATTGTGGTTGGAGTATGTCGTCGCCTTGAACCGTCGGCGTCGGCGGGCCTGCAACCCCGACCGGCGCATCGACGCCGCGACGCGCGTCCGGCTACACACGGTGCCAGCGGCACCGAGCTCATGC
>JBLHWZ010000434.1:0-4065 GCA_047629415.1 Bradymonadia bacterium
CTTCTCGATCGCCGCGGTGGCAATGCTGAGCCGTGGTCGCCGTCCGCTGGAACTCTTTGCACTGTTCATCATCGTCTTCACGTTAATTCTATTGGGCGCTTGGATCGTTTTCCACGGCTTGCTTGACCACCCGTTTTACCGAATTGAGGTTGTCAGTTACTGAGCCTGATCCGCTGCACGCCGCGCTGGACCGTGTCCTGCGCGACTTCGACGGCAGCGAGCGGCTTGGCAACGACCCACTTGGGATCGTCAGGGAGCACGAGCGCGAGGAGTGGGAGGTCGTCGCTCACATCGCTGCACCCCTCGCGTACGGCTCAGTAAAGCTGCTGCGCCCGGCGATCCGGCGAGTCCTTCGGACGGCCGGCGCGTCGCCCACAGCGTATCTTCGAGGGTTTCGGGCCGGGGACTTCACGCGTTCGGACCCCGATTTCGTCTACCGAATGACGCGGGCCGAGGACGTGGACTCCTACTTTACGGCGCTCTCTTCTTTGCTCGACGAGTTCGGGACCCTGCATGCCGCTTTCACTGCAGGAGACTCTGGCGAGGGCGACATCATCGAGCCACTCGAACGGTACGTTGGTAGGATTCGTAACAGCGCGAGCGAAGATCGGCGGGGTTTTCGCTATCTGACGCCTGATCCGGGGACTGGTTCAGCCTGCAAGCGCTGGCACTTGATGCTCCGTTGGCTTTGTCGGTCAAACGACGGAGTGGATCTCGGACTCTGGGACGTGGGCGCCGAGCGACTGCTGATGCCGCTCGACACGCACACAGCACGGCTGGTTCGATGGCTCGGGCTTACCGCTCGGACAACCGTCGACCTGAAGATGGCGCGCGAAGTCAGTGCCAACCTCCGTCGTTTCTCGCCGGAGGACCCGATGGTCTACGACATGCCCCTTTGCCACTTGGGGATAGCGGGCGACTGCCTTCACCGTCTGGACGAGGTAATCTGTGGCCGTTGCCAGCTGCGCGGGATCTGCATCTGGACCAATCCGATGCGGACCGAGCTTGATCCTGTCTCTAGAGACTGACTAGACTCCGGCCACCTAAGATTTCATGTACTTTTTGAGCAATTCTCGGAGGATATCGTGTTCGATTCCCGCCTCAGCCAGCGCGTTCTACTCTCACTCTCCCTCAGCGCCCTCGTGGTCAGCTGTGGAGACGACGACCCCGTCAACCCCAACACAGACGCCGGGAATGACACGGGTGTCACCGATGGTGGGGCCGACGGTGGTGCCGACGTAGTCGAGGACACTGGCCCCGAGCCGCCTCCGGTCGAGAGCCTCTATATTGCCTACGTTCGCGAGTCGACGTTTGAAGACGTCCCGCCCCAGCTGATTGTCGTCCCGAGTGATTGCCGTCCGGACAACGCCGAGCTCTGCGACCCTGGATTGTGCGAGGAGACGATCGTCGCGCCTCGGAACGAGTCGGAGCCGCTTTGCAACAACGGCTGCCTCGTAACTACGGACATGTCGTTCATCGTCTTCGTTGATCCGGATGAGGCGCGCACGTTGCGTTTCGCCACTCTCGGTGAGGACTTCCAGCTCTCCGGAGACAGCGAGATCATTGCAACTGAGGTCCGCGACTATCAGGTCGCCGGCAACCTCGTCGCATATCGTTCCGCGAACGACTTGCACATCCTCGACCTCACGACGGGCAGCGACAGCAACGTCGCCGCGTTCGGCAACGACAACGGTGGATTCTACCTGTCAGTCGATGGCTCCAAGCTCTTCATCAACGACGTGGTGTCGCTGACGGCGATGGACACGGATATCATCGACACGGCGACTGGAACGTCTGAGTTCCTCTTCAAGTTCATCTCCGGCGAAGAGTCAGGAACAGGGTCATTCTACTCGGGGCGTGAGCCGATGGCGGTATCGCCTGATGGCACGCGTCTCGCGGTTGTCACGAATGCCCGGACCTCAGGCTCCCAGTGCTCCACCTCGGCCGAGTGCACCGCCGCCGGCGCGACCTGCCTGAGCAGCGCAAACCCGCCTCGATGCATCGTGCACGAGTTGACGCTAAACATCATCAACTTGGATGAAGCTGCCTCGCTTCGCGCTGCTTGCGCAAGCGACGGCGACTGCGGCGCGGACCACTTCTGCGATCTCACCGCAGTCGACGTGAACGGGGCGGGCGAGTGCCTTCCCGGTCGATTCGTCCTCGGGCCGGCAGGTCCAGCATCGTGCGCTGACCTTTCGCTTGGGCAGTACAACCACATCCGCGGCGGCCTCGCATGGCGTGGCGATCGTACTCTGGTCGGCGTGCTTGGTCAGGACTGCATCGCAGGTAACATCGACGTCACAGACTTGGTCGCGCTTAACCTCGACGGCGCTGCTTTTGAGCGCGTCATCGAGAACCCGTCGCAGGATCACGGACAGTGCTACGACGAAGTCGAAACCTGCTTCGATGTCGCCGAGTGCATCATTGAGATTGACGACGCAGTGTCCTCGCCCACCGGCGGAACCATCGCGTTCATCGGCGACTCTATTTCGTCCTCGAACAAGTCTGAGCTCTGGATCATCGACGCGTTCGGCCGAGGCGGCAAAGAGCTCGTCACTCGGTCGATCGACTGGGACATCCTCGCGGTGAGTCTCCACCCTCGCTAGTCGCTTATCGGCCCGCAGCCACCGTATCGGGACGCCAACTCCCGGTCGGCTGGTCGAGCCGCCGATCGTCCGCAAGCCTCTGGCTGGCTCGTTGGTCGCCGGTCGCCCGCTAGCCGCTGGCTGGCTCGTTGGTCGCCCGTCACTCGCTAGCCGCTCGCTTGCTTGTTGGTCGCTGGCTGGCTCGTTCTTCGCTGAGTGGTCAGCGGTCCTGACTGGACCTCGCTAGCCGAGGAACTCGATGTGTAGCGCGTTCATCGCTCGCTCCTCCATCCCCGGCGGGATAACGTTGATGATCGACGCCCCGCCTGCGTTCATGCCCAACGAGGCGACCTCGGCTTTGGCGAGAGCTCCGCGCACGCGAGTGATCGCGTCTGCCGAAGTCCCGACTCCGAGGCCGACGACGCTCACCGTACTGACGGGCGTCACGACGACTCCCGCGTCGGTGAGTTGGCGACAAAACTCGCCGCTGTCTGCCACGTTTTCCCCGGACATCAGCGCGTGCGCGCCGGCCGAATCAACTCGGAAGGCGAGCAGCTCGTGCGCTTCGATCTTTTCGAGAAGCGCGGTCGCGTCGTCGACGTTTGCGACGCTGGCCTGAAGCGTGTCAGATGTGCATGCGACTCCGCGCACTCCGGCAGCACGAACTTCCTTGAGCTGCACATCAGGGAATCCGTCGACGCGATGGATTTGGGTACCTTCAGTGCCGCCAAAGGTAGACTTTGCCCAGATTGAGATCTGTCGCCTTCTGGCGAACTCGACCGCTTGCGCGTTCATCACCCGAGCTCCGAGGCGGGCGAACTCCTGCATCTCCTCGTAGCTGATTTCGTCGAGTCTCTGCGCAGATGGGACCTTCCGTGGGTCCGCTGAGTAAATCCCTGCGACGTCGGAGTAGATCGAGCAGTGTTCCGCACCGAGCGCGGCAGCGAGAGCGACCGCAGTCGTATCAGAGCCTCCGCGTCCCAGGGTCGTGATTTCGCGCCGGTAGCTCGTGCCCTGGTATCCGGCCACGATCACGATCCGCCCACGCGCGAGCTCGTCTTGCACGCGAAAAGGGCGGACGTCGATAATACGCGCGTTAGAGTGGGAGTCCGTCGTCACGATCCCGCACTGCGAGCCGGTGAACGAAATCGCTTCCTCTCCCAGGTCCGCAATCGCAGCCGACATAAGGGACATCGAGATCCTCTCCCCAGCGCTCAGCAGCATGTCGAGTTCTCGTTTCGGAGGACTCGGCGACACCTGGCGGGCCAGTGCGAGGAGGTCGTCGGTGCTATTTCCCATCGCGGACACGACGACGACGACGCCGTAGCCCTCTCGTCGAGTGGCGACGATTTTGGCGGCGACCTCCTTGAGCTTGTCGACCGTCGATAGGGACGACCCACCGTACTTCTGGACGACGATTCGCATAGCTAGTTGTTTGCTCGGTTCTCGGCCCATGAGTCGGCCATCTGGAAGAAGTCAT
>JBLHWZ010000435.1:0-4055 GCA_047629415.1 Bradymonadia bacterium
TGAGCCGGTTGTCGCTGAGCCGGTCGTCGCTGAGCCGGTCGTCGCTGAGCCGGTCGTCGCTGAGCCGGTGGTTGCTGAGCCGGTTGTCGCTGAGCCGGTTGTTGCCGAGCCGGTTGTTGCTGAGCCGGTTGTCGCTGAGCCGGTGGTTGCCGAGCCGGTTGTTGCTGAGCCGGTTGTTGCTGAGCCGGTTGTTGCTGAGCAAGTGCTTGCCGAGCCGGTTGTCGCTCCAGACCCCGCGCTGACGGAGGCCGAAGGCGGTCTCTTTCAGGAAAATCAGGCAGCATGGGAAGACACCCCTAACGCACCGACACATCATCGGCAGGAAGCGCTCCCTGCAGGAGAGTATCGCTCGGTAGTCCCAGGGGGTCAGACAAACGAGCTGACTGGACAGGACGACACACAGTATGGACTTCGACCTCCCTCCTTCGTCACTGATACCGATGAAGACGAACGATGCCGGGTTCGGTCCACTGACCGAACGAACCGCACCAACCGCGGCACGCGAAACGCCACCGTGGCCTGCCCCCGTTGAACCGGCTCAGACTTGAGAACCCCCTACCCGCACGGCACGATGAGCTTTGCGCGGAAGCAGAGGGCATCGACCGATTCTGCTCCTCCTCGCTCTGGGGAGTGCCCGCGTTGGAGGCGTTCCGACCTGATGTTGATGAGCTCGTCATCGGCGGCAACGATGGCGCGTCGGTCGCACTGGCGGTAGGCGAGTCGTCGCAGGTTGGAGAGTTCCTCGCTCCGCTCGAAAGCACGTGGGGCCTTGGGTCTCCCGTCGTCGCCCGCTCTGCAACCGAGGGTGCCCTCGCCCTTGCGGAGCTGCTTCGTTCGCGCGAGCGAGAACGCCTTGTGATTCTCCTTGGCCTCGATGGCAGGCTGCTGCGCGAAATCTGCCGGCATCTGGGCAAGGGAACCCGAGTTCAGCTGCTGGATCGCATGATGAGGCATTCCGCATCGCTAGCGGGCGGGATGGACGGATTTCTCTCTCGTCGGTCCCGGAAGTTCCGTGCGGGTCTGCGACGTGCAGAAGCCAAGGCGAAAGAGGTTGGCGTACGATTCGAGCGCCACTCAGTGACATCGCCGGACCAACTCCAGCCGCTCTATTCAAAGGTGCTCGCGGTCGAGGAACACAGCTGGAAAACCCGAGCAGGAAACGGCGTCGCCCAGGGCCCGATGGTCCAGTTCACACAGGGCGTGCTCGAGCGAGCCGCTGCCGCGGACCATGCGCTACTGATCTTCGCGTACATCGACGGAGAGCGTGTCGGCTACATCCACGGCGCGTACTTGAATCAGGCGTTCCGAGGCCTTCAAATGAGCTTTCACTTCGAACACGCGCCGCTCTCGCTCGGCAATCTATTGCAGCGAGAGATGATCGAGTGGCTCTGCGAAATGGGATGCACGGCCTACGACCTAGGCTCGGACCTCCCGTACAAGCGGCGGTGGGCAGAGATCTCGTTCGAGACGACGGGGATCGCGATCCTGCGCTGATTTAGGCGCCGCGCTACTTCTTCTTCTTGCGCCCCTTCCTTGTCGTGATCTTGAGCTCATTCTTCTCTGAGTCCAGATCCACGGTCGCGGTTCCGCCGTTGTCTGCCAGCTTACCGAAGAGCACCTCGTCGGAGATCGGGCGCTTGATGTGTTCCGTTATGACACGGGTGAGTGGCCGTGCTCCGAGTTGGGCGTCGTAACCCTGTTCTCCGAGCCACCGAACTGCCTCAGCGCTCACCTTGATGCGTACATCGCGCTCTGCCAGTTGGAGTCTAAGCTCCTCGATGAATTTCTCAACAATCTTGTCCATGACAGACGGGTCCAGCGACGCGAACCTCACACGAGCGTCGAGTCGGTTTCGGAACTCGGGGCTGAACACTCGACGGAACTCCTTATCGTCGTCGCCGATGCGAAGGACGTTGGAGAAACCGATGGGAGTCGTCTCAAGATCTCGCGCTCCGACGTTCGACGTCATGATGAGCATGACATTGGAGAAGTCGGTCGTCCGTCCGCTGTTGTCGGTCAGCTTGCCGTGATCCATCACCTGCAGGAGCACGTTAAACACGTCCGGGTGTGCCTTCTCGATCTCATCGAGCAGGAGCACGCAATGCGGATTCTGGGTGACGCGCTCCGTGAGCTGCCCACCCTGGTCGAACCCAACGTATCCTGGCGGAGCCCCGATGAGCCTGCTGACGCTGTGACGCTCCATGTACTCGCTCATGTCGAACCGGATGAGTTCGACACCGAGCGAAGAGGCCAGTTGGCGGGCAACCTCGGTCTTTCCGACGCCTGTTGGGCCGGTGAAGATAAACGCGGCGTTGGGCTTCTCGGGGTGCGCCAATCCTGCCCGGGCCAGTTTGACGGCGGCGACCACTTGACCGACGGCGGCGTCCTGCCCGAACACTGACTGGCGGAGGTCCTCCTCGAGTCGTTGCAGCCGGTTTCTGTCGGAGTCGCTGACTTCCGCTGGAGGAATCTTCGCAATCTTCGAGATGATCGCTTCGACGTGCGAATGGTCGACGACCTTCTTCTTGTCGTCTGCGTCGAGTTTCACCGCAGCGCCGGCTTCATCGATTAGATCGATGGCCTTGTCCGGTAGCTTCCGGTCGTGGAGGTGGCGCGCGGAGAGATCGACCGCCCCTTTCAGGGCTTCGTCGGTATACGTGACACCGTGGAACTCCTCGTAGGTCTTTCGCAGTCCATGCAGAATCTCGACGGATTCATCAATGGACGGCTCGTCGACATCAATCTTTTGGAAGCGTCGGGCTAGCGCCCTGTCCTTCTCAAAGTACTGGCGATAGTCCCTGAACGTGGTGCTTCCGATCACTCGAATGCGGCCCGCGGAGAGCGAGGGCTTCAGCAGGTTGGAGGCGTCCATCGCGCCGCCGGACACCGCGCCGGCACCGATGATCGTGTGAATCTCGTCGATGAAGAGGATCGAGTCGTCGATTTTCTCGATCGCTTTCACGACCGCTTTAAGGCGCTCCTCAAAGTCGCCTCGGTAGCGAGTTCCGGCAATGAGCGAGCCCATATCGAGACTGTAAATAACCGCATTCTCGAGGGCTGGAGGAATCTCTTTGTTGACGATACGCCGAGCGAGCCCTTCTACGATTGCGGTCTTTCCGACCCCAGAATCACCAACGAATATGGGGTTATTCTTTCGGCGTCTCGCCAGCACACGCACCGCGCGCTCGACTTCTGGGTGACGCCCAATGAGAGCATCGATCTTCCCGTCTTTGGCCCGTTCGTTGAGGTTCTCACAGTAGGCCTCAAGCGGATCGTCAGCGACCTCCCCACCGTCCGCCTCGGCCTCCTCGCCCGCAGGCAGCTTGGCTGGCTCGCCCGCCGCAGACTTCTTCGAGTTCGCGCCATGGCTGATGTCCGAAACAAGCTTGAGTCGGTTGAGCCCAGAGGACTCTAGGATGAATCGCGCGTTCGACTCCGGCTCTGCGAAGATCGCAACGAGTAGGTTGTGGTTGTCGACTTCAGGCTTCCCAGAGCCCTCCACGTGCCTGTAGGCGCGCATGAGGACGCGTCGAAAACCCATCGATAGCTCGGGCTCCACGAAGTATTCTTCAGGCACCTCTTCGATGTCCTCGTCGAGATACTCTCGTACCGCGTTGAGCATCTCGTCAGTGTCCGCCCCAAGGCGGCGGAAGAGGCGCTTCGTCTCGGCATCGAGCAGCAAAGCGAGAAGGAGATGCTCCACGCTCGCAAACTCATTGCGGCGGGTGCGGGCATCCATGATTGCGTAATTGATGGCAATCTGCGCGTCATCGGTAAGAGTCAATCTGTCTCCTATTCGGGTTCCATCGTGAGCAACAGCGGGTGACCAGAGTCGCGTGCGACTCGGATGACCTTCTCCAACTTCGACTCGGCGATGTCGTACGAGTACGCGCCAACGACTGCCCGTCCCTTGGTGTGGACGGAGAGCATGAGCTGACGAGCTTCCTCGGAAGTCTTGTGGAAGAAGGCAACCAGGACCTCAACGACGAACTCTTGCGTCGTATAGTCGTCGTTGTGCACGATGACTTTGTAGAGGCGTGGCTTCTTAGTTTTCT
>JBLHWZ010000436.1:0-4054 GCA_047629415.1 Bradymonadia bacterium
GCGGGCAGCGCTTCTTCCCGGAGCGTCTCGTAGAGCGATCGGCAGCGCGCCGTAAGCGACGCCTCGATCAGCGGGCGCATGGCCTCTCTGACATCCGGCGGCACGACGAAGAGCGAGTCCCCGTCGACACTAACCTCATGCGCGACGCCGAGGCGAAGCAGGACGCGCTCTCCGGAGCCGCCGTCGCCCGCGAGCTCAGCAAAGCGCGCCGCCATCGCAGACGCCTTTTCGCTCGGAACTGGAGTTTCGACTTCGCAGAACCAGTGTACGAGCCGTTTTGTGGCCGGTGGAAGCGAGTCGAAGAGACCGTCCAGACGCTCGACATCGGTGAGAACCTCTGCAAGTTCCACCGCTGCTTCGACTGTGTCGTCTTCTGCGTCGAGTTCCAGGCCGTGTAGGTCGCAGAGCCCCTGAAGGTCGTCTGAGTCCCACGCTCCCAGCAGAGCGACGACTGGGGCGCTAAGCGCTGCCCGATCGTCAAGCAGGGAGATACGAACCTCGACCGGGATGATGAATCGAGTGCCAGAATCCTCGGCGATCTCCACGACAAAGGCGCGCTCGAGCAGCCGATCGAGGATCACGGGGTCCGGAACCGAAAGTTCGAGGAACCCCGGATCGAACGCCAGCATGTCTCCAAGGCAGGCGCGAGCTTCAAGGTCCAGCTGTTCGAACCGCTGGCGGATCGCGGACGCATCGCCGAGCAGCTCTGGGTCCAAGGTTCCACAGTGCGTCTCGACTGCGGTTCGGCGGGCGGGTGGGGTGGCGGCGAGAAGTCCACTCATCCGCATCGTAACGGTGCTCATCATTCGCGGTACCCTGCCACGGAGCAGGGGCAAGGCCAAGCTATGCGCGCATCGGTGTTCGTAGCTTGCGGTAACGGCACGATTGCCTAAGTTGCAGGCATGTTTGGAACAAATATCGGCCCTAGCTATCGCCTCTTCCGCGCCTTCGGCATTCCTGTAGAGGCCTCCGCGAGCTCCGCGATCCTACTGGTGATGGTGCTCTTCGCGTTCGGCGGGGGGAGCGATCCCGCCAACATGATCGCCTCTCTTCTTGTGGCTGCGGTGGTTTTTATTTCCGTTATCGCTCACGAACTGGGGCATGGCCTGGCGGTGAAGAAGCTCGGCCACGGGATTGGCCGGGTTGTCCTCGGGCCGATGGGAGGTGTCCTGATCTGGGATGGGACGCGTGCGACTCGCGCCGATCGCGTGAAAGTCTCACTCGCCGGACCCGCGGTGTCCCTCATGCTCGCTGTGATCGGCTTCCTCGCGTACCTGCCTTTCCATCACGCAGGAGGCTACGGCTGGGCGCAAGCGATGGCAGAGCCAGTGTTCGGACTCAAGTTGCTCAAGGTGACGTTCTTCTCGATGGCAACGCTGAACCTAATGTGGGCCGTCTTCAACATGTTGCCGATCTACCCGCTCGACGGTGGTCAGGCACTACGCTCTGCGATGGGCATGAAGATGCGCCAGCGGGCGGCGATGAAGCGCTCCTTACAGGTCTCCATGGTGACCGCCGGACTGGGCGTTGTGGCGGGAGCCTTGACCGGCACCTTGTTCATCCCGATCCTGCTCGGGTACCTCGCCTACATGAACTGGCAGGAGTGGCAGCGCAATTTCTAGCGCCCGCTCCGCCTTGATCACGACTTGAATGAAGCGCCCCAATCTGCTGCTCGCCACCCTCGCCCTCGCTGTCGCCGGAAATTCGGTCGCCTGCAATCGCGGAGGTGGAGACGAGGAGGCCCCGGCCGGCGACGAAGAGACGGTTTCGGCTGAGATTCCGGCCGACGCGATCTCCTGCGAGCTGACTGGTGCGATCGAGTTGATCGACAACATTCGGCTCAACGACGCGGACGGAGAGTGCAAACTCTTCCTGCCCATTGGCGTCTCACCGGGAACCTACGAGATTCGCGTCAGCGCCGCCGGCTCCAACGACGCTGCAGCCGTGGAACGCCGCATCGAAGGCGGGATCCTCTACGCCAGCTTCGGGACCGTCGAGATCACCGAAGCAGGCGACCGACTGATCGGTACCGCTTACGCGGTCGACGACGGACCGCCGGTCACCGGCACCGTCGCGTTCGAGTTTGACGTAGCGATGCCCGAATGAGCACAGAGACGGAGCTCTGGCGGGTATCCGGAATCGTTCGAGAGCTTGGGGAAGACCCCGACATCGTCCTACAGCGCGCCGCCGAACGCTGCGGCCTCACGCCACAGTCGTTGGTGTCCTGGCGTATCGTGAAACGCTCGATCGACGCACGCGGTCGACGAGCGCCGCGGTTCCAGCACATCATCGAGGTCGAGACTCCGGCCAACGCCGTTCCAGAGACTGTT
The DNA here is from genome assembly GCA_047629415.1 of Bradymonadia bacterium. Classification (GTDB taxonomy): domain Bacteria; phylum Myxococcota_A; class Bradymonadia; order REDH01; family REDH01; genus CBDUJZ01. Next base: position 2,331 of record JBLHWZ010000436.1, read on the forward strand.
CACGGTTCGGTACAACGGGCACCCGCAGTCAAAATCGACGAGCCACAGCATGTCTCTGCGCATGCCGCTCGACCGATCGTGATCGGGCTAGGTCCGTGCGGACTTTTCGCTGCGCTTCGCCTCGCACTCGCCGGTCTGAAGCCGATCGTGCTCGACCGCGGTAAGCCGGTGGAGACACGCGGCAAGGACGTCGCGCGCCTGATGGGACGCGGCGAAATCAACCCTGACTCAAACCTCTGCTACGGCGAGGGCGGTGCTGGCACGTGGTCCGACGGAAAGCTCTACACGCGGGTCGGTGGCCCCCATCTGCGCACTATCCTAGAGACGATCGTCGCTCACGGCGGCCCCGAGAGAATCTTGGTCGACGCTCGTCCGCACCTCGGCACGGACCGACTGGTGAAACTGCTCAAGTCGATGCGGGCGACGCTGATCGACCTGGGAGTCGATCTCCGATTTGAGACGCGCGTCGAGCGTCTGATCATCAACGACGGAAAGATCGTTGGCGTGGAGCTCGCCGACGGCGAATGTATAGACGGGACCCATGTCGTGCTCGCCCCCGGACACTCGGCGCGCGAACTCTATCGCAGCGTGGCGGAGTCGGGCGTCGCGATGACGCCAATGCCGTTCTCGGTCGGCTTTCGAATCGAACACCCGCAGGAACTCGTAAATGAAGTTCAGTATGGCCAATGGGCGGGCAACGACGAGCTACCCGCGGCCTACTACGAGCTCAAATCACGAGTTGCCGCAGCAGACGTCTACTCATTCTGCATGTGTCCCGGCGGCAGCGTCGTGCCCACACCGACCAAAGAAGGCGAGGTCTGCGTCAACGGTATGAGCCACGCCGCTCGCTCCGGCCGCTACGCCAACTCGGCGGTCGTCGTCTCGGTCTCCCCCGAAGACTACGCCAGCTTCGCGACTGACGACTCTCGTGTCTCGAAGCTCCTCGCCGGCGCGGAGTTCCAGCTGGCAGCCGAGCGAAACGCGTGGGAGCAAGGCGGCGGCGCATTCGTCGCGCCAGCGCAGCGACTGGTGGATTATCTCGCAAGAAAGCCGAGTTCCGAAGTCCGCAGAACGACCTACAAACGCGGGGTTACCGCAGGCGATCTTGGTCAGTGCTACCCAGATACGGTGAGCGAACAACTCCGAGCGGGCATGAGCCAATTCGAGCATCGCTTCCCCGGCTGGGTTACCGAAGACGCAGTCCTGATCGGTGTTGAGAGCCGCACAAGCGCGCCCGTACGCATCGACCGCGACCCGACCACGCTGACAAGCCTCAACGTCGAGGGGCTGTATCCCTCTGGCGAAGGGGCCGGTTATGGCGGCGGGATCGTGAGCGCTGCGATCGACGGAATTCGCGTCGCCGATGCGATCGTCGCCTCAGTCGCGTGAACAGAATAATCGCCCGCGCACACCGACCAAACCCACGATCTGCCCTCGTAAGGGCCGCGTGAGTGGAACGAGTCTCGTCCGCGCACAAACCGAACGCGTGACGGAAGGTCGCCGGCGTACCGCACAATTCGAGTCGATCGTGACGTGGATCGAGTCGATCGTGACGTGGATCGAGTCGATCGTGACGCGGCCGACGTGAATCGGGTCGATCGTGGCGTAAGCGCGGACGCGATTGGTTGTCGATGGGCGCGGGCAGGATTCGTTTCTCTCATGCTGCCCCTACGGGGTCGATCGTGCCTGCGAATACCGAACGCGTGACGGAAGGCCGCCGGCGT
>JBLHWZ010000437.1:0-4046 GCA_047629415.1 Bradymonadia bacterium
TCGAGCCCAAGAAGGATGAGCTCTTCGTCGAAACAGATGCCGCCGCCGCGCTGAAACTACGCAATGCGCTGGGTGATCGCACCGCACTGCGCCGCTCGTTGCTACCTGGCCTCATCGCGTCGGTTGAGCATAACTTGGCCCGTGCGAACCACGACCTGGGCCTCTTCGAGATCGGACATGTGTTTCCCGGCGGCGAGGTTCAGGTCGAGAACCCTGAGCCGATGCACCTCGGTCTCGTGCTGGTCGGTCAGATCGATGAGCATTGGTCTGGGGGAGGGCGCCCGGTTGACGGTTTTGATGTCGGTGGTCTTGTTCGACGTGCCGTGCGCTCAATAGGTGCCACGATCGAGCCTGTGACGGGCGAGATTCCGCCTTGGGCGCATCCGGGTGAAAGCGCGCGGCTGAAGCTTGGCCGCAAGGTCATCGGTTGGTTCGGCCGGTTGCATCCGAACGTGCTGGACGCGTTTGATGTTGCGGTTCCGGTTTACGCCGCCGAGTTGAACCTCGGAGTGGTGCTCGAACGTGAGCCCTCGGTGCCCAAGCACGAGAGCATCGCAAAGACGCCAACCTCCGTTCGTGATTTAGCGCTGGTCGTTCCTGCGGCGCTTCGATTCGACGAACTCAACCGTGGGATGAATCAGTTCAGGCATAAGCTGCTCGAGTCGGTTTCGCTCTTCGACGTCTATGAGGGCGCTGGTTTAGAGCCCGGTACGAAGAGCGTGGCACTGCGCGCACGATACCGCGACCTCAGCGGCACGCTGACGGACAAGGCGGTCGAGAAGGTCCACTCGAAGCTCCTGCGACATCTTGAGCGTGCTGTTGGCGCCACACTTCGCTAGTATGCGGGATCTTCTGCACGTCCGGTATGACGTGGGGTTAGGCGGCTCTTCCGGGCCGAGATCTCGATGAGGTTGCAAGCCCCGATCGGGATCGGTTAGAAGAGATCTGCTCTAAGCCGCGGACCTGACAACGTTTTCTCCCCGAAGCATGATTCAGACAACCACAAAAGCCGACATCGCCGAACGCGTCTACGAGAAGCTAGGTGGCCTCTCTAAGCGCGAGAGCTCTGCGATTGTTGACGAGACATTCGAGCTCCTTAAGAACGCGCTCGGCAGTGGCGAAAAGGTGAAGATCTCCGGATTCGGGAACTTCGTCGTGCGCTACAAGAAGCCGCGAATCGGTCGCAATCCGCTCACCGGCGAAGAGATTACTATCTCCGCGCGGCACGTCGCGACCTTTAAGGCGTCTCCCGTGTTGAAGAACCAGGTTAATGAAACGATGCGGGGACGCTAACCCCGGTTCGGTGTTGAGTTGGGACCTGTCGAGTCCGTCATTCCGAGAGAGAAGCGCGCGACGGGCGGCCCGGAGCGGTCTTTCCTTGCAAGTAGGCCTATGGCACTGTCGAGTGTACCCGCAGTTCTCCTTATGAGTTGGTCGTGAACGTCGAGATCCCAGACAAGACGTTTTTCAAGATTGGCGAAGCCGCCAGACTTGTTGGGGTCGAGCCACACACGCTGCGCTACTGGGAGAAGGAGTTTCGGGTGATTCGGCCGTCGAAGACGAAGTCGAATCAGCGACTCTTCCGCCAACGGGACTTGCAGGTGCTTCTCGTGATCCAGCACTTGCTGCATGCGCAGCGGTTCACGATTGATGGAGCGCGGAAGAAACTTAAGGAGCTGTCAGCCGGAGGCATGACAGTCTCCGACATGCTGGATGCTATTCGCGAAGGGAGGCCGCTCGACCTTGAGGCAGCCGACGACGAGGCGAGCAAGCGCCGCTCGCTCGAGGCTGAACTGGCAAAAGCGGTGAAGAAGATCGAGTCACTCAACGCGACCGTCGCTGAGCAGGATGATGCTCTTCGGAATGCTTCTGCCGCGGATATCGAGACCCTTTCGCGTGAGCGTGATGCTCTCTTGGAGGCGAATCGAACAATGCGCGAGCGCGTCCGCGTGGCCGAGGCTGCAGCGGCGAAGGTCGACACAGGGGTGTTGCTCACTGAGGAAATGCGGCATCGGTGGAGGCATCTGATCGACGCCATCAACGCGTAGCTGGCCACGGGGGCCGGTGCTCCCTAGGCCCAGAGCCACCATGACGAACTCACTCATCAGACCGCTCCTAGCACTTCTTTGCCTGCTCTCCGCCGGCTGTGACCTCAGGCTCGCCGAGCTAGAGGCTGCTCTGGCGGACTCCGGGGTTCAGGCAGATACTGGACCTTCGCTTGAGGAAATTCTGGCGAACGAGCAATGTGAGGGATTGGTGGCGGAGGACTTTCGCTGTGGCGGAGATCCTGTCGGGACTTGGGAGATTGTCCGCTCGTGTCCGGCCGTCGACGCATTCGATCCCCTTAACGCGACCTGCGCAGAGTTGAGTGTCGAAGGTCAGGGAGAAGCCGTTGGTCGCGTCGAGTTCAGGGGCGATGGCACGTACGAGCTTACGATCGAGCCTCGCATCCTCGAGGTATCGTTCACTTTCCCGCTGGCGTGTTTCGGTGGTTCTACGGAGCCGTGTGACGGGAGCAACTTCTTCGGCTCATGTGCCGTCGTTGGTTCCGAGTGTGTGTGTGACGTGACGAGGACACGGGGGGCGATCGAGGAACAAGGAACCTGGGTGCGGTTCTTCTCGGACATCCAGTTCTCCCCCGACGCCGAGACGTTAATCGATGCTCAGATTTGTCGATTCGACGCTGTGATGCGCATGGTACGTTTTTCCCCAATCGAAGAAGAACTGGATTGGGGTTTCATCCTGAGGCAAGTCGATGACTTGGACTATTGAGATCGGTCACAATTTCGAGACTGCGCACCGGCTATCAACGCCGGACTCACCCGAGAAGAGTCAGTCGATTCACGGCCACTCTTGGTGGGTCACTGTGACGATCGAGGGTGCTGAACTCGATTCGGGGGACATGCTCGTTGAGTTTGGCGCGTTCAAAAAGGCATGGCGGGGCTGGTTGGACACCCACCTAGACCACGCGCTCGTCATTCGCCGCGACGACCCTGTTGGTGACGCGCTCATAGCAGTGATCCCGAACCAGCGTCTGTTCAGAATGGAAGCCAATCCGACTACGGAGGCCATTGCCGCGTTGCTCTTCGAGCAAGCGAAGATCGTCCTCACTCAGGTACCGAAGTCAGCTGATTGCAGCATCGCGAGGGTACACGTGCAGGAGACGAAGGTTAACGCCGCGAGCTACCAGCTCTAGTTCAGAAGGTTGCCTGAAGGCTTACCGACGTGAACGTGGTCTCGAGCGAGAGGGATACGTCTTCGTCTCGTGTCACTCGCTCGAAGATTAAGATGCCCGCTCCGCCGGCGAGTGCAGTCCCGCCGATGATCATTAACGCGTTGGCCATCCTTTGCTGGCGCTGTCCGCGAGATTGAAGGGACTCCAGTTCGGACCGCGCGTGTGGCTCGGACTGGATCGTTTGATGTGTCTCATCGGCGGCGAAGCCAAGAAGTATCCCACCTGCGAAGAGTGCCGCGCCGCTACCAGCGGTGGCGGTGCCGATTCGCTCAAGTCTGTTTGGCGGCCGAGCGGGTGCCGTCTGGGGGACGACGACAGCGAGCGGCGGAGGGGGCACAACGAGGGAAGGAGTTGGGACCGGTGTCGTCCACTCGGGAGTGACCTTCAGCGCCTCGTGACATGCAGCAACCAAGTACTCAAATGCATCAGAGGTGGGCAGAAACGCGAACTCCTCGGCTAGTAGCGAGCCGAGCGCGAGGTCGATCGTCTGATAGCGAATGACGATCTCCGATTCCTCACGGACGAGGCTGACGACCATCACGTAGTCCAGGCCGACACCAAAGAGACCGTCGACGTAGCACCCGACGTCCCGGGCGCACTCCGAAAGTTGAATCTCCGTACCGCGGTCGACGTAGTTCTGAAGTTGGTACCAGCGGTTAACTCGGTAGCCTCCGAAGTCCTCCGCTAGATAGGCCGATTCCTCGACCAGATCTTCCCAGTCGTCGACCTCCTGAACCTCTCCGGGCACGATCATGATGTCGTAACCCTGGGCAGATGCGATAGGGGAGGTCACCAAGAGGGCGACGGTAGC
>JBLHWZ010000438.1:0-4030 GCA_047629415.1 Bradymonadia bacterium
CGCGTTATCAACGAGCGATCAATCTTGCGCCCAACAGGCTCCGGGCTATCGAGCACCTCGGTCTCGTTCATTACGATGCCCGGGACTGGTCCGCCTTCGTAGCACTCATCGAACCCGCACTAGACTGGCCGGGGCGCCCTGAGAGCTGGCTGGGGATGCTTGTCGATGCGATGTCCGCGGGTGGCCACGAGGAGCGCCTGATCCCGTACGAGTCTCGGCTCGCATATGAACGTGGATCGGACGATCAGCTCCATCATCAAGTGGCAGAGCGAGCCCTGCGATTCCCCGATTCACTGGATCCGGTCATCATTCACGACCACGCTCGGCTCGCCATCGAGCACATCGGAGGTGCACCGCTCGAGTACCGGCTGACCCTCTTTGACGCCCTGATGCTGATCGGCCGCGTGGACGAAGCTCGGAACACGCTCAACATCGCCGAGCAATATTATCCAAACTCAAGCGAGGTAAGCGAGCGTCAGGACCAGCTATGAGACTGACTGTCTTCTGGTCGCTCGTCCTCGCGTGCCAAGCCGCGTTCGCCGGACCCCTGATCGCACCAACCGCGGTCGTTGCGGCGGACAACCTACTCGCGAGCGAGGCCGGCGTTGAAATCCTGCAGGCTGGAGGAAATGCCGTTGATGCGGCGATCGCCGTCGGGCTAGTGTTGGGCGTGGTAAACCCCTTCGCCAGCGGCCTCGGAGGCGGCGGGTTCCTCATGTTTCGCGACGCCTCAACTGGCGAGGTCGTGGCCCTCGATTTCCGCGAGACGGCTCCTGCTGACGCGGACCGGAACATGTACCTCGTTGAAGGATCGGCCGACGCAGACCTCTCCCGATACGGCGGACTCGCAGTCGGCGTCCCGGGCGAAGCTGCTGGCTGGGCCGCCGCTCACGAACGATTTGGAGTGCTTCCGTGGGCTACTGTCATTGGACCCGCCCTGCGCTACGCAAGGGACGGGTTCGCTGTTGGCCAGCTCCTCGAGGATCGCCTCGCAAACGCCAGTCGCCTCGACGACTATCCGGCTCTCCGCGATCACTTCAGCTTGGACGGCCAGCTCGTCACAGCCGACGCTTTGTTCAGTCGGCCAGAGTACGCGCAGACCCTCGAGGCGCTGCGTGATCAGGGGGCCGCAGGCATCTACGAGGGCTGGGTCGCCGAGGACATCGTAAGCAGCGTGCGAGGCGCCGGCGGCATCATCACGGCCGACGACCTTGCCTCCTATAGCCCTCGCTGGATGGACCCAGTCGTGAGTGAATATCGCGGACACACCATCTACGGGATGCCGGCACCGAGTAGCGGGGGCCTGGTCGTCGCGAGCGTGCTGCGAACCTTGGAGAACTTCGAGCTCTCCCGCGGTGCGTTCGAAGATACAATCACCGCTCATATTATCATGCAGGCGTTCTCGTTCGCCTTCGCTGACCGCGCCCTACACCTGGGCGACCCTGACTATTGGGAGATCCCTACAGAACGGTTCCTCGGCGACGCACGACTGCTTGAGGTTCTGGATGGTTACGACCCTGTCCGAACCCTCGTTCCAGAGGCCTATGGCGAGATTCTTGCCCCGCCGACTGACGACGGAACGTCACACTTTTCTGTGGTGGATGCTGCTGGAAATGCCGCAGCATGTACACTGACAGTCAACACTAGCTTTGGCTCACATGTTCTTGGAAACACATCAGGAATCGTATTCAACAATGAAATGGACGACTTCTCAGCCCAACCCGGCGTCCCAAACGCGTATGGGCTTGTGGGAGGGGAAGCGAATGCGATTCAGGCAGGTAAACGTCCCCTGAGTTCCATGTCCCCGACAATCGTTGTTCGAGATGGCGCAGTCGTTGGCGTCGTCGGCGGCTCGGGTGGCCCGATGATCATCACGGAGACAGTGCTCGCCATCGTGCAAATGATCGACTTCGGCCGCGACGCTCTCGAAGCAGTGTCCGCTCGTCGTTTTCATCACCAATGGCTTCCCTTCGCAGTGTCGGTTGAAGAGGCGGACGACAACCCGTGGTCCCCCGAAGACTTGAATGACTTCGGATACGCCGTGAGTCCCCGAGCCTTTTGGTCCGCGGTTCAAGTGGTGTGGAGTCACCCCGATGGATGGCAAGCCGCGTCCGATCCCCGCAAATATGGCGCGCCCGCGGGGTACTAAAACTTGCGACCCCAGCGGGACCGTGCACACTTGGTTTCGGATCCCCACATTCCCGCAGCATGGCCGAAAGAACAGACCTAACCGGCATCACCCTTGAACTCGATCATAAGTATCGTGTTGGCAACGCTGTGCACCGTGGCCCGATGGCTACGACCTACGATGGAAAGTGGGAACTCTTCGACCTCCCTGTTCACATCAGGTCGTACGAAGACCTCGTAAAGCTGAGGCTTCGTCACCGCGACACGACTCGCGTGCGTTGGGCCATCGAGACTGAAGCTGGCAAGGTGCGAGGCCCGCACCTGCCCGACGTAATCGACGCGGGCATCGAAGATCCGACCAAACCTTTTTTGATCATGCGCCTGCCCGAGGGCGAGGTGCTGATCAACAAGCTGAAGTCCCAGCGTCTCCCGGTGGCGGAGGTAGTCCCGATCGTCCGCGGTGTCGCGCTTGCGCTGGACCACTGTCGAGAAGTCGGCATGCCGCATCGCGGTCCAACAGCCGACCGCGTTTGGCTCGGCGACGACGGTCAAGTGCTCTTGATGGGGCTCGGTGAAGTCCTCTACCGTGACGACACCGTCTCCATGTCGGGGGCGACGTCACCAGAACTCCTCTGGCACATTCCGCCGGAGAGCTTCACGATATCACTGCGCCGTGGCGAACCAGACGAGAACAGCGCGCTCCGTTTACGCACGCGCAACGCGGGGACGTTGCAGGGTCGGACCCTTGAGGACGACCCGCGCGCTGAGGTCTACGCGCTAGGCTGCCTCGCCTATCATGCGCTCAACGGCCATCACCCATTCTTCAGTTCGCCTGACGACGCCACTGAGGGTATTCACGCGACGATTCGCGATACGCCTCTTGAGTTAAAGGACCACGCCGCGCACTCGGATCTTTGGCGCGTCGTCTCCCAGGCAATCGCTCGTGAGCCGGCAGAACGGTACGCGACTCCACTGGAGTTCGCTGAAGCGTTTGCCGACTCGGTTGCGCTCGTCGATCCCAGCAGCGTTGAGCCGGTGGTTTCCTCGGCCGGACAATCTCGCCCCACTTTCTTCCGGGACCCCGCGGGAGATGGTGAGCTTTCGAGTGAGTGGTCTGTTCCGGTGAAGGCATCTGACGGGTTCCAACTCTGGGCCTGGCGCTTCACTTCCGCCGTTCTCTTTGGGATCGTCCTCTTCTACATGCTGCAACCTCGGCTGGAGCCGCGCACGCTCGTCGTCACGTCCGACCCGCCGCAGCTACATTTTGGCGAGCAAGTCGGCCACACCCGAGTTGACCTGGGGACTACTCCGATCGTTCTACGTGAGCGATCGGTTACTGCTCCACTCCGACTCTTCGTGATCGGCCCCGACGGCTATGGGGCCACGACCGAGTTCGACATCTCCCAGTTCACCGACCTCGGCCACTGCTCCTCGGTCACGGTTCCACTCACCTATCCCGAGTTAGTGAATGACACGGGCGGGGGCGATGACCCATTCCAGGCGCTCTTCGCAGGCTCCGGCGACTTGGAAGACGAGCAAGAGGACTAGTGCTTCGTTGGACCGCCTGGCTCCCCATCGCGTTCTACGTCGGTGCGGTGGTCTTGCTGACCGCGACGGTCCCTCCACATGCACCGTTCGGACTCTCGGACAAAACTGTGCATGCCGCGGAGTTCTTCGGCCTCGCCCTCCTGACCGTCCGTGGTTTTTCGCTTCAGTTTGAGTCGCCACCACGACTTCCTGTGGCGATCGCCACCTTGATGCTTGGGATTGCCGTCGGCTCTGCGGACGAGCTCGCCCAGTCGTTCGCGCCCCTGCGAACCAGCGACTTTGCCGACCTATCGGCCGACGCGCTCGGTTCCGTCTTCGGGGCCCTTGTAGGTGTGCTATTCTTCCTGCGAACGAA
>JBLHWZ010000439.1:0-4023 GCA_047629415.1 Bradymonadia bacterium
TTCGCTCAGTGAGAGCCCTTCCCACTCTTGCAACCGCGCTCGAAGAGCCGCGGACTCGCCAGGAGATGTACTCGGTTCGGACCCGACTCGCACGAGTTCAAGATAGGGCTCCAGGCCGTCGATGGACAACGCCGAGCGAACTTCCGGAGCTCCGACACCCAAATCAGGAAGGACCCAGATCTCGGGCCTCACGCCGCGGCGTGCAACCTCAGACGCAATGCGGCGCAACCCGTCGACGACCGCGGACGGACAATTCCGAAGAAGCTCGGTGGCGCCACGCTCCGTGAGGCAGGCCGACGCCTCGTCAAGGTCTTCTGCGTTATGGCAGACCACTTCGGACCCGAACCGAGCGCTGATACGAGTCAGCTCATCGGTGGTGACGAGCACAACGAGGCTCCGGCCATGAGCGATCGCCAAGCCGGCGGCGGAGTGAGTGAACGAGTCAAGCCCGCGAACGAATACGGGGCCGCCGGTCTCCACAAGTTGGGACTCCACGATTCGGTCATGCAGAGCGCCGCTCGGGTTGGCGCCTTCGTGTTTGACGAGGACCCTGCCCTGACCGTGCCGCGCCAATCGAATGAGCGGAGTATCGCCGACTGCTGTCCTTGCCACTTGCTGCGGAGGAACCGCGCGGACATCAGATGACGTAGTTGAAGTCTGCATTTGTCGCTCTCTCTACGCCGAGGGCATCACCCTTCTCGGCAAAGTCAGCCAGCGTCACCGAGTTGAGCACATCATCCAGTGCTACAGTGACGTCCCTCCACACTGCGGAGGTTACGCACTTGGACGTCAACGCGCAGTTTTGCTTCACTTCCGCGTCGGTCGCGAAGCAACACGGGTGCTCGATAGGCCCCTCGACTGCGCGAATAATGTCCCCGACGGTGACGGATTCGGGAGTCTTCAGCAGGAAGTAGCCCCCGTGTGGACCGCGCTTCGAGCCGACGAGTTCGGCCTCCTTCAAATCCTGGAAAATCTGTTCAAGGAACCGCGCAGGAACATCCTCCCTCTTCGCGATCGCATCCACTTTCGTCGGCCGCCCCTGATTATGGAACGTGATGTCGAAGAGTGCGCGGAGCGCGTAGGTCGCTTTCGAGGAGATCCGCATGGTCTAGTCCGACGTTCGAAATGGGGCGATAGGGTATTCTTGACGATTCAGGTCAAGAACTAACCTCGGCCTGTATCCTGCGCAAGTCCGAAATGCCCCATGAGCCTTGCTCTCGGCACATCAAAAACGGCTGAGGGCGCCTCGCAGCGCCCTCAGATAAGTCCGCGTTTTCTGCGTTATACTTTCTCGCTGCTCAGCAACGACGCGCGAAGGTACTCGCGGTTCAGTTTCTGAATCCACTCGGTGGAGATTTCCTTCGGGCACGCTGCTTCGCACTCGAGCGTGTTGGTGCAAGCCCCGAAGCCCTCGTGGTCCATCTGAGTCACCATTCGCAGAACGCGTCGTTCCCGCTCGGGTTGTCCCTGCGGCATCATTGCGAACTGGCCAACCTTCGCCGCCGTGAACAGCATTGCCGAAGCGTTGGGACACGAGGCCACGCAGGCTCCGCAGCCGATGCAGGTAGCTGCGTCGAAGGCCTCGCTAGCAGCGCCCTGTCCAACAAGAACTGAGTTCGCATCCGGCGCGTTACCGACGCTGACGGAATTGTAACCGCCGGCCCGCTGGATTCGGTCGAACGCCTCGCGGTCGACCATCAAGTCCTTAAAGATCGGGAACGCCCGTGCTCGAAACGGCTCCACGACGAGTGTATCCCCGTCGCTAAAGAGGCGCATGTGGAGTTGGCAAACCGTCGTGCCGGTTTCCTTTCCGTGAGCCCGACCGTTGATCATGAACCCGCATGTCCCGCAGATTCCTTCGCGGCAATCATGAGCGAAGACGATTGGCTCAGCGCCCTGCGTGACAAGCTGCTCATTTAGAACGTCGAGCATCTCGAGAAACGATGCGTGGGTGTCGACTTCGACGTTCGGGTACGTCTCGAAACGGCCCTTGTCGTTCGGGCCGCTCTGGCGCCAGACCTTGAGTGTCAAACGAATTGTAGTCGCCATTACTTGTAGCTCCGCTGGGTCAGCTTCACATATTCGAACGTGAACGGTTCCTTGTGCTCGGTCGGGGCTTTGTCGACCCCGTTGAACTCCCAGTTGGAGCCGTGTGCGTAGTTTACGTCGTCCCGGAGCGCCTCGCCTTCGGAGGTCTGGCTCTCCTCGCGGAAGTGCCCGCCACAGGACTCACGCCGTGTGAGCGCGTCTATGGCCATCAGTTCCGCGAACTCGAGGAAGTCAGCCACGCGGCCCGCTTTCTCGAGTTCCTGGTTGACGCTGCCCGAGCCGCCGGGAACGGAAATGTTCTGCCAGAACTCGTTTCTGATTTCCTTCACACGGTTGACGGTGTGAGTGAGCCCTTCTTCGGTCCTGCTCATCCCGACCTTATCGAGCATCATCATGCCCAACTCTCGGTGGAAGCTGTCTGCGCTTCGTCCGCCCTTGTTGGACATGAGGGTCTCAACGCGAGCCTTGGCCTCGTTCAGCGCCGCCTTGCACGCTGGGTGGGACTCCCCGACCTCGGGGAATTGATGCGACGCGAGGTAACCGCCCATCGTGTAGGGGATTACGAAGTACCCGTCAGCGAGCCCCTGCATCAGCGCCGAGGCACCGAGGCGGTTGGAGCCGTGGTCCGAGAAGTTCGCTTCGCCCAGAACGAAGAGTCCTGGGATATTGCTCATCAAGTTGTAGTCCACCCAGAGTCCGCCCATTGTGTAGTGCGGGGCTGGGTAGATCGACATCGGCGTCTCATACGGGTTTTCACCCGAAATCTTCGCGTACATGTCGAAGAGGTTGCCGTATTTCGCTACGATCGCATCTTTGCCGACACGAGCGATGGCGTCTCGGAAGTCGAGGTAGACCGCTCGCTTCGTCTGACCGACTCCCTTGCCCTCGTCGCAAGCATACTTCGCGTTTCGCGAGGCCACGTCGCGCGGTACCATGTTTCCGAAGGTCGGGTACTTGGTCTCGAGGTAGTAGTCCCATTCCGAGTCGGGGATCTGAGCGGCAGGCCGGGTGTCTCCTGCCTTCGCGGGGACCCACACGCGCCCGTCATTTCGGAGCGACTCTGACATCAGAGTGAGCTTCGACTGATAGTCACCGCTCTGCGGGATGCAGGTTGGGTGAATCTGGGTGAAGCAGGGGTTCGACATGTGCGCGCCGCGACGATGAGCGCGCCAAGAAGCGGTCACGTTGCAGTTCATCGCGTTCGTCGAGAGGAAGAACACGTTGGAGTAGCCGCCGGTCGCCATGATAACCGCGTCCGCGGTGTGCGTCTCGAACTCGCCGGTCACAAGGTTTCGAGTGATGATTCCGCGCGCAACACCATCGACAACAACGAGGTCGAGCATCTCGCGACGTGTGTACATGTCGACAGTTCCGGCATCGATTTGCCGGTTGAGACTTGAGTACGCGCCTAGGAGGAGCTGCTGGCCTGTCTGACCGCGTGCGTAGAACGTTCGCGAAACAAGAACGCCACCGAACGTACGGTTGGCGAGCGTGCCTCCGTACTCGCGAGCGAACGGCACGCCCTGCGCTGCACACTGGTCGATTATGTTCGCCGAGACTTCCGCCAGTCGATAGACGTTCGACTCGCGTGAACGGAAGTCGCCGCCTTTAACCGTGTCGTAGAAGAGCCGGTACGTCGAGTCGCCGTCGTTCTGGTAGTTCTTCGCGGCGTTGATACCGCCCTGAGCTGCTACCGAGTGAGCGCGGCGGGGGCTGTCATGGAAGGTGAATGCCTTCACTTTGTAGCCCAACTCGCCCAGCGTCGCCGCAGCGGAACCACCGGCTAGACCGGTGCCGACTACGATGACGGAGTACTTTCGCCGATTGGTCGGACCGACGAGCTCCAGTGCTTGCTTGTGCTTGCTCCAGCGGTCCTCAATCGGGCCTGAGGGGCAGTGTGATTCGAGTGACATAGCGTAACCAGTTGGTTTGAGCCGAAGCTCAGTGCGTCTCTACGACGGAATTCTCAGTTCG
>JBLHWZ010000440.1:0-4017 GCA_047629415.1 Bradymonadia bacterium
CGCGATCGGGGCAGGGCGCGTGTATGACCAAGGGGCGAAGCTCGTCGATAAGGCGATTACCTCCGGGGCGCTCTTCGATCGCGACGAAGCCGCTTCCGCCACTTGGATACAAATGCTCGGTGCTGTCACCGCAGCTGAGTCGACGCTCCACCTGATCGGGTTGCTCTCCGACGGGAACGTGCACTCGCACATCGACCATGTCATCGCCCTCGCAAATGACGCCGCCGCCAAAGGGGTGAAACGCTTCCGCCTCCACGCTTTGCTCGACGGACGAGACGTCCTCGGTCAATCAGCACATCTCTACATTGAGCAGGTCGAGGCAGCGTTTGCGTCACTCAACGCCGCCGGCGGCGACTACCGAATTGCGTCCGGCGGCGGCCGTATGCTGATCACGATGGATCGCTATCAGGCCGAGTGGGACATGGTTGAGCGTGGCTGGAAGACCCACGTGCTCGGCCAAGGGCCGAAGGTGAGCAGCGCTACCGAGGCCGTACTCGCTGCCCGCGTCGAGGCACCAGGGCTGAACGACCAGTATCTCCCTCCTTTCGTTGTTGTAGAAGACGGCCAGCCCGTCGGGACAATTGAGGACGGTGACGCTGTTCTGCTCTTCAACTTCCGAGGCGACCGCGCGATCGAGTTGACTCGAGCGTTCGAAGAGGACGACTTCGACAAGTTTGACCGCATCAGAAGACCGTCAGTGTTCTTCGCAGGCATGATGCAATACGACGGCGACTTGGGCCTGCCTGCACAATTCCTCGTCAAGCCATCACGCATCGAGGGCACCCTCGGCGAACTGCTGGCAAATGCCGGGGTCAAGCAACTGGCGGTGAGCGAGACTCAGAAGTTCGGCCACGTCACCTACTTCTGGAACGGGAACCGGACGGATCCGTTCGCGCCCGAGCTAGAGGAGTACATCGAGATTCCGTCTGACCGGGTCATGTTCGAACAACGCCCTTGGATGAAGGCCGCCGAGATTACCGATGCGACCATCGAAGCACTTCGCCGCGTTTCAGATATCGGCTTCGCTCGAATCAACTATCCCAACGGAGACATGGTCGGGCACACCGGCGATCTGGAGGCCGCGATCATCGCCGTCGAGGCCACCGACCTGAGTCTCGGCAGGCTCCTAGCAGTTGTTGAAGAACTTGGTGGAGCAGCGATTATCACGGCCGATCATGGAAACTGCGATCAGATGTTCCAGGTCGACAAGAATACCGGCGAGTACGCCGTTGATGCGGCCGGAAATCGAGTCGCCCACACCGCCCACACGCTCAACGAGGTTCCGCTTTGGGTCCACGCCCCAGGCTACGGAGCGCAGCTGGCTGAGCTACCACTTCGCCGTCTCAGTAATATCGCAGCCACTGCGTTGACATTGATGGGGATGCCCGTCCCCGGCCACATGGAACCATCCTTGGTTCGCAAGTAGTCGAGGAAAGGTCAGACGGTCTGTTCTCGGGCGGTCAGGTCTTCAGTAAGCAGGTGACATCGAACGTGGCCTGCTTAGTGAGCCAACCTTCGGCTTTCGAGACCGCTGTTGCCCATTCGGAACGTCGGGCGGAGGCACGCGTCGTCAGCCAGTGTACAACCGCCGCGGTGGCGATGAGCTCGTCGGGGGCCGAGCCGAGCGAAGACTCCAGGCCGGCGAAGTTGGTCTCACCAATGAGTCGTTCGAGTTCGGTTCCGAAGGTGAAACTGCCATTGGCTCTCTGCGTGAGCAGCACGTCGTAGAGGGGGTCCGAAATGGATGCCGCGGATTCGGCAACCGGACTGCGCCGAGGTGCGCTCGCCTTCTTGAATATGGAGCGGAGCGACTTTCGCTGCTCCCCCTCTGCCTGCACGCCCGCTGCGGGGGAGGACTCATCCATCATGACGTCCATTCGAGGTGCCATGGCTGACGTGGCCATCACTGGAGGACCCATCGCCTGCGGGGGCATCGCCGAGGGGGTCACTGCGCGTGATCGACCAAAGGCTCCCCGGGACTTTGGCTGTGCAGCCATCGGTCTTGGCGGAGCCGCGCCCACCATTGCTCCTCGCGCCATCTGTGCCGACATCGGGTTTCGCCTGCCGCTTCCCCAGCCATTGGTGAGGGCGATTGGTACGACTCGAAGTTCCGCTTGGTCCTTGGTTCTGTCGGCATCCGAGCGGATGTCGACCGCGACGAAGCTGGTGTGTCCACACAACACTCCGAACCGCTTCGAGAGCTCGATGACTCGCTCCTTCTTTGGGTTGTCACCTCCCTCGGAACGCCGCTGATTGCTGCCTCGACGGGTAACCTCGTTCTCCAGGTCCTGAATGCGATGCCGCGCCCAAAGCGTCGAGATGGCTGTCGTTGTCACCGTCGCAAACGAGTTCATGTCGACGCTCCATGAGCGCTCGCCGGCGGTCAGCTGAAGCTCTCCCTCGAACGCGGTTGAGCTGCGCGCGAAGACGGTCAGCACATCGCTCGGGTAGAGCCGGGGCAAACGGGCGGGCGCTAACTCAACCTGCTCCGTCCAGGATACTCGTGGTTCAGGGAGTGACGGGGCGCGAACTCGACCAAACGTGCGCAATACCTTGGGTTCAATGCGTTCCCCCGGATAGATGAATTCCGCCAAGCCGCCAGACGCCCGCGCGATGCCGCGAACCAGATGCTCGGACGCGCCTGCGCCAATGCCGAACGTGAAGACGGTGGTGTGATCGCGGTGTGTTTGGGCGAGCCGGATGACGTCGGCCTCGTTGGATACCTGCCCGTCCGTGAGCAAGAGGACTTTGCGGAGCACTCCGTCTTGAACTGGCTGTCCAAGAATATGCTCTAGCGGAGTGAGGATCTCGGTTCCGCCCATGTTCGCGGCGCATGCACGCACGTACTCGACGGCCGCGTCCAGAGTCTCCTGTGAGTACTCCTGGGGCTCCGGCCAGAGCATGCGGTACGTGCTGCCGAAGGGGATGATGTTGAATCGATCGCCTTCTGAGAGGGCACGTACGCAGAGTTCTAGCGCACGCACAGCCTCGCCTATCGATGTGCCGCCCATTGAGCCGGAGCAATCCAGGACGAAGTGGATCTCCTGAGGACCCGCCGCAGGGATTTCGTCGAGCGCGGGTAGCATTCGAACCATCGCGAAGTACTCCCCGTCTCGCTCTTCAAGGGCGGCGCCAGGTTGATTCGGCGATCGCTCCTCGACGAGGAGCACAAAGTCGCGGTCCATTGTGGCGTCCCGACTCGCCAGGGTGACTTTCGCTGATCCGTCCTTGAGCTCCGCTCGAATGGCGTGACTCGGTGACTCGATACTAGCGATCGACGAGAGCATACGGACGTCGAGTTCGACGGTGAACGCATAAGGCACTTGCGCAGCCTTCGGCGGGTTCACTTTCTCGCTGTCCGACTGCCCGACCTCGGCCGCCGTCGATGGCGAATACCTCGGAGCGATCGTGGTCGGGAGGACGAAGCGAACTGCTGGGCCGTCTTGCTCCAACTTACAAACGTAACTGATCGCGACGGTCGCCTCCTGCCCAACTTCGAGATTTCCGACGGACGCGGTGAAGATGTTCGGCCTCTGCTGATCGAGGAGGAACGCGCCGTGCCCATCGGCCATGGCATCATCATAGCGCTCGAACGCCTCTTCGCTCTCCATGACCTGACCCGCCACTTGGCGGTCGCCGACCGTCGCCTCGAAGGCGCAGACTGATGCGCCAGTCGCGAGCGGGAACGTGTACACAGCCTCGACCGGGCCAGAGCTGGCGTTTCGATACGTCTGGGCAACCGTGATTCGAGCGGTGTTTCCGAGCAAGACCCCGGAGATGTGAACGGCCGTAAGCGGCACGGATTGACCGGTTGATGCGTAGAGTCCGCACTGATTGTTGTCATTCATGGATTCCTCCAAGGGCTGCACGGACTGATTCAACAATCCGCTCGATTTGCGCCGCATCGAGGTCGGCGCCACTTTGAACCATCAACTCGACACCTGGGTGCAGTTGATGTCGGGCCCAGAGGATCTGGCGATCGCTGGGGCTCTCTGGTCGCGGAGTCGCACCAGGAGA
>JBLHWZ010000441.1:0-4005 GCA_047629415.1 Bradymonadia bacterium
ATCGACAGCAGCGGCCTTGCAATCGTGGACTAAGGGGAGTGGGCTGCAGCCAAACATGGCGGGAATGGACGACGTGGCTGGAAGAAGCTGCATCTTGGCGTGGACGCCTGCGGTGAAATCGTCGCTCAGGTCCTGACGGACAGCAACGTCGATGACGGAACGACGGGCGTAGCGATCAACAAGGGCATGAGCGGGCCCATTCGTTCGGTCACAGCTGACGCTGTATACGACACCAAGCCAATCAACGATGCTGCCGATGGCGCAGGGGCGGAGGTCATCGTGCCTCCAACTAGTATTGCGAGCACGTCAACACGACGCCGAAAGTCGAAGGCGCGCAACCGGACGGTGAGACGAGTGAAGGAGGTCGGGCGAGGGCAGGGGAAAAACGAGTCGAGGTACCACCGTCAGGGACGCGTCGAGAATACCTTCTTCCGGTACAAGGCCGTACTCGGTGGCCGACTTCGGACGCGCACGCTGGGCGCCCAACAAACAGAAGCCGCGGTCGCCTGCAACGTGCTGAACCGGATCCGTGAGATCGGGTGGCCGACGTCGAGGAAGGTGACCCCTTGAATGCGACGGGGATGGAGCGCCTGTCGCCCCGACAAAGCTTCGTTCACCAACGCCGCAGAATGCCGAACGCTTCCAACAAGAGCCCACCTCCGAGGAGGACCGGCTGACCAGATCGAGCTCTGATCGAGCAGCGTTTCACGTGCCGTGATCACCTCGCCGCTGGCCAACTCCACCTTTCTTAGCCCTCGCGCCGTGCTGTCAAGATCGACTCGATGTCGATCGCGCACTCGAGGAGTATCTCCCGCAGCTCCGGGTACTCCTCAGCCGTGTATCGGTCCTGCTCGATGCGCAGCATTCGGTCGACAACGATCGAGCCAGTGGGAGAGAGCTCGTAGCGGCTCTCGTATCGACCCGCGCCGTTTTGCTTACTACGTGCGATCGGCGGTGCCTCGGCCGTGTACCCGTCCGGCAGGTCGATCTCGAAGTGCCAAGACACGGTGATCGCGGCGGCCCACATCGGCTGCAGACGCTCTTGAGTCGTCAGGAACTCGCGAAGCACCAGAGGGTTGACGATGTCGATCCCGGTCGGCGTTTTAAAGTGCACCTGGCGCCCCACGCTCAGCGGAATGTCGCTCACCCAGACCCCTTCGCAGTGGAGCGGCATGTCAAGATCGGAGGGCTCCGTCGAGTTGAGTTCGCCGTGGCCCCCGAGGGAGCCTGCGTGGAGAAAACCCTCAGCGCTCTTAGTTGCATCGTCGGTCGCCGCGAGGGTGCGGCGCACCATGCCGGACGTCCTGCCTGCAAAGTCCATCACACTGCTTCCGGAGACGATCCCCGTCTCGCCGATTGAAACGGTGTGGGACACCGCATATCGGTTTACATCCGGCGATCCCTTTGGCGTCTCAGCTACGCGGCCGCCGCCTGCTGCGATGACCACGAACTTGCCTGAAAGGGATGAATCAAGGTCGCCGAGGTCCCGGTAAGTATCCGTCGGGTTCGAGTAGAGGTCGAAGTCGGGCAGGTAGGCCATGCAGTGGTCGAACTGATGTGGCGTAGGTAGCGCGGATGGCTCGAAGCCGCGATCGTACTTGACGAGGACGGGCTCCGAGCGGATGCCGCGAGCGGCCAAAAGCGACGCACTCAGGACGTACTTGTCCTTGCAATCACCGTAGCGTGTCTCAAGCAGTTCGTTCACAGGGCGCGGCACCCAGCCCCCCGTATGGTTGAGTTCGACGACCACGTACTGGACGTCCTTGCACACCCAACGGTGAATAGCGCGAGCAGCCTCGACGCCCTCGCGTCCGCCGACGATCTCCGCCGCGAGTGCGTCGATTTCGGGCGTGACCTCCACGCGGCTGATCACAGCCTCGTTGAATTTCGCGCCGATGATCTCCCAGCTATCGAGGGTCGAAACGACGAACTTGGGGCACAGGTCTCGCGGCGACAGCATGGCGCGCTCGACGGCTTGGCCGGCGTAGGCCGTGAGCGTCGCGAGGATGAAGGGAACGCCGTCGTCCTCGCCGGTCGTCACGACAAAGGGCTCCTGCGCGTCGTATCGCATGGGCAGTTGGTCGTCGTACGTTACGCGAATCGTCGCCTCCTTCACGGGGACTGTGAAGAGTGGGCGCCAGGTGTAGCTGAATCCGAGTGCCGATGGCGCGAGCTGCTTGAAGCGCCACTCGGCCCGCGTCTGCGAGCCGACCGAGAGCTGGGGGAAAAGCACCGACTTGGTCATGGTGCTCACGAAACCCGGCGCATCCTGCGAAGGCGCGCTGGGACGCTCGAAGACCTGAGCAGGCCCGACCTCGACGACGGTGCCATCGGGCTCGAGCACCGAGGCTGCGACCAGCTCGAGCTCCTGCGTATCGGGGTCGAACGGGAAGGAAGTTTCCTGGGCGTGCTTGAGTCCCGCCGCGCTGACGACGGTCGTCTCCACTATTAGGCGTCCTTCGAAGGTCGAGTCCGCAGCGACCGTAATCTCGGCCGCGTGCCGATCGACACGTAGGCCAGCTAGGCGCAGCTCGGCCTCTTCAGACAATCCGTCAGCCCGAACCACGAGGGCTACGACGGCGGCCATCGCGAGCACCGCGGCCGCAATGGGGATGCTGATGAGGTTCATGGCGGTCTTGCAACCCACCATTGGTACGAGGCTACAGACAAAGAGGAGTCGTTTCGGAGTTTTCATCGGGCACTGAAAGGCCATGTCAGCCGTGGGGACAGGTTGAACCTCGTCACGCTGTTGACGAAGCAAGGTGATCTCTCCACCATGGTGCCGAGTCGGAAGGAGCCCTGCACGGATAGGTCTTCCAAGCGGGTAGTCGATGTGGTGTTCTCGATACCTGGGGGACCCATTTCCGGCAAGCACTCTCCCCCACAGCACCCGGCGCGGCGCGCATGGTCGGCTCTACGCTTCAGCGAGGCACCTGCCACCACCTCGACGCGGCGCTGGCAGGCCGCGCATGCCTCATCTTTGAACGACCTCCAGCCAGCACCCTTCCGAAGAGTGGTGCTTCCGTCATCCGTCGTTGCTACGCGGCGCACCTGAGACCCGCGACTGGTTCGTGATACGCCTCCGCCCGGAATCTGACAACGGCAACACGGGCCACGGCGTAGCGCGCCGTGAAGATGTCCCGAAAGGTGAGCCGCTTCGTCGCGAGCCCCGCCTGCATCGCCGGCGTCCGTGTCATCTTCCCGAACTCCAGCGCGCTGGGCGGCCGCACGAATTTGTAGAAGCAACGGAAGAGCTCCAGGTGATCGTCGAGTGTCTGCTTCTTCCGAGCGTGGCACGGCGATCGGCGACGCAGGTAGGCGCAACCCTGACGGATCGTGAGGTTCAGGCCGCTCGATGAGCGCGGTGTTGAGCTTCGTCGAGTCCTCGGACTCCCTCAGCGCATCGGAAAGCCGCCACTCGGTGCCCACGACCAACTTCGTGCCAACGCGAACGACTCGGCTGCGCCTGATCTTCCTGATCACCTGCGCGAGCACGCACCCGACACCGAACACGTGGCGAATCGTCGGCGCGTAGAACTTGAAACCGTCGGTCGTGATCAGCGGCGTTCCCCCACCGTGGCTTGTATCGGCGATGCTTCGGACGAATCGCCTTGTATTGCGAGAGGTACGTGCGCCGACGAGCGTGGCTGGCCAGAGCCGAGGCCAGACGTCGATGCTCGCGAAGACCCACGTCTGCTGCTTGCGGCTCTGGAGAAACGTGTTCATCTCGTCGAATTGCAGCTCAATGAGCTCGTGCCCGCGCAGGTGCTTGGCGTTGAAACGGCGAGCGAGGGCCGCGGCCAAATCCAGCCAGCGAGCGACCGTGTTCCAGGAGAGCCCTTCTAGTCGCGCGATGGCTGACTTGTTGACACCCTCGACGCCGGAGAGACGCCACACGGTCGAAACGGCTCTCGGAGTACTGAAGCCGCTTGTACGGTGTGCCCGTCGCTGCGCCGAACGTCTTGCCGCACGATGTGCAGCGGTACCTGCGGCGCCTTCCGCCGT
>JBLHWZ010000442.1:0-3999 GCA_047629415.1 Bradymonadia bacterium
AAGGGTTTTGAGATGCTCCTGGGTGTAGTGCTTTCCTCGGCCCGTTCCCATTGGAGACTCGAGAAGACCACGCTGAACATAGTATCGGACCGTGCGGCGGGAGACGCCACCGGCAGCCGACAACTCGGCGATTCCATATCGAGGTTGCTCAATCAACAGTTAGTGTCGCGTTGTGGTTAACATGACACTAACATGACATCCGGATCCCGCTCGTCAACTGCAATTCTGACTTTGTTCGATCCTAGACCCTGGCGAAGGTGGACCACGGGCTTCAGTTTCGGTCGCTTCGCTGGCACTCTAGGCATGCACACAACCCAAAGAATATGCCTGATCTCAATCGACGCGAAGCCCTCGCGCACCTCGCCCTTAGTGCCGGAGCCGTCGCCGTGACCTCTCTGGCCGCCTGCGACTCCTCTCAAGTTACGGCGGTTACCCCGGAGGCGGACTCAGGAGCGGACGCTCCAGAGGATACTCCTCAGGCGGACTTGGGGGATACGTCGGATATCGCGTCGGATATCGCGTCGGACTCGTTCGGAGACGCGGCCGCATCCGTGTCCGTCGACGTACCGTTGGTCGACGCGGACTTTGGGGCGGCCGAGTGTCTGCTGGCGCCATCGGCAACCGCGGGGCCCTACTACTTCGAGGTGGACCAGCTTCGCCGAGACATCACGGAGGGAAAGCCAGGCGAGACTCTTCAACTCGGATTCCGCGTGATGGACGACGAGTGCAATCCGATCCCGGATGCCGTCGTGGATATCTGGCACTGTGATGCTTCGGGCTACTACGCAGGCTTCGCCGACGCTGATCCGGATGAAGGTGTTCCAGCGGAGATCATCGCAGACGAAGACGAGACGTTTTTGCGTGGCATCCAAGCGACGAACGCGGACGGCATCGCGGAATTCCGCACGATCTACCCAGGGTTCTACAGAATCCGAGCGGTCCACATTCATGTGAAGGTTCACCTCAACGACAGACAACTGGCTACAACCCAGACATACTTTCCTGACTCGGTGAGCGACCAAGTTTACCAGCAGGAACCTTACTCAGAGCGCAGCGCACGAGACGTCTACAACGAGGACGAAGGGGTGGTCGATCACGAGACGATGGACGCGGCTGCGATCGCCGGTGGCCACCGCGCGACGATCACGCTTCAGGTTCGCCGCGGGTGAGCGTTATGCAGAAACGAATCGAGCAAATCGACCGAGAGATCGCGTCCCTGCAGCTCGAACGGCGCCAATTGGAAGCACCGATGGTCAGGCATGCCGGTCGCTCACTACGAATTTGTTTGATTGGCGGCGACGGCGGAATGGGCCGTCTCTTCAACCGGCTTCTCACGGAGCGGGGACACACGATCCTGGTACTGGAGAAAGGCGATGACCTCGCGACGCATCCCGCGATCTCGGAATCAGAGGTCGTGATCGTCGCTGTTCCCATGGCCGTCGCTTGCGATGTGGTCAGAGTCATCGCGCCACGAGTCAGCGCAACGGCGTTGCTGTGCGACGTGAACAGCCTGAAGCGCGACATCTGCGCGGAGATGCAAGCTGCCAGCGGACAAGTGATGGGTTTGCACCCAATGTTTGGTCCGTCCGTGCAATCGTTTCATGGGCAGAAGGTGGTGGTGTGCGAGGTTTCTCCTGGCCCGCTTGCCGCCGAGTTTGTTTCCGAACTCGCAGCATTGGGCGCGGAGATCGTGGAGAGCGACCCTGAGACCCACGACCGAATGATGGCGGTCGTGCAGGTGCTGGTTCACTTCTCCACAATCGTGATGGGCGAGGCGCTCAAGCGCACCGGAACCGAGATTCAGGACTCGTTGCGCTTCACCTCTCCCATCTACCGATTGGAGCTCGCGGTCGTGGGTCGAATCTTCACGCAGAACGCCGACCTCTACGGTGAGATCCTAATGTCGAATCCCTACGGCGAGGATATGCGCTCGGCTTACGTCGAAGCGGCTCGGGACATCGCGAAGCTCGTGGAGCAAGGCGACCGCGGCCGATTTGTTGAGGAGTTCGAAGCGATCAGCGAGTGGTTCCGGGACTTCGGTCCCGAGGCGATGTCTCTCTCCGACTACATCATCCAGGCTCTCGTCGCGCGCTGATAGCCGTTGGCGCTGCGCCGGCATTGAACTATGTACGCGCTATGTCCGTACTGGTTGTCGCCTTCTATAAATTCGCCCCCGTTTCCGCGCCAAGTGCGCTTCGAGAACGCCTCCACTCACTCTGTGAGTGGCTCGGAATTCGCGGGACTCTTCTAATCGCTGATGAGGGCATCAACGGCAGTGTCGCCGGGCCTACCGAGGCCATTAGAAAGCTGCTCGATACCATCAAGGAGACGCCTGGCTTTGAGGAGATGGAGCACAAGGAAGCGTCGGCTGACGCTATTCCGTTTCGGAGGCTCAAGGTTCGGGTGAAGGACGAAATCGTCACGATGCGCCGCCCTGGCGTCTCGCCGCTCGACCGGGTCGGAACCTATGTTCCTCCCACCGAGTGGAACTCGCTGATCTCGCGCCCAGATGTGACCGTGATCGATGCCCGGAACAGTTTCGAGTTCGAGCATGGGACGTTCCAAGGCGCCGTCGATCCGAAGACTGTCTCGTTCGCTGAATTTCCCGAGTGGATCGAGAAGAAGTCGGGCCTAAAGAAGGACCAGCCTGTCGCCATGTTTTGCACCGGAGGAATCCGCTGCGAGAAGGCTACGTCGTTCCTACTCCAGGAAGGGTACACGCAGGTGTACCACCTCGAAGGTGGCATCCTGCGCTACCTCAACGAGGTGCCAGAAGAGCAGAGTCTTTGGCGAGGGGAGTGCTTTGTCTTCGATGAGAGAGTCTCGGTCGGTCACGAGAAGTGACGCTGCCAATCCTCTACTCGTTCCGACGCTGCCCGTTTGCCATCCGCGCGCGCCTCGCTTTGGCGGAAGGGGGCATTCAGGTTGAGCTTCGCGAGGTCGTACTTCGGAACAAGCCCGCTGAGATGCTCGAAGTCTCCCCGAAAGGGACCGTCCCTGTGCTTGTTCTCCCGAAAGGTAGGGTGATCGAGGAGAGCTTGGAAGTCATGCAGTGGGCGTCGGAGACGGGGGCCGCTTGGCTGGCGGGAGAAGAGGATTCGGAATTGGTGAGTCGAAACGATACGTTCTTCAAGGAGAACCTCGACCGCTATAAATACGCGTCTCGCTACGACGCTGACCCGGTTTTTCACCGGACGGCGGCGATGGAGTTCATCGCGGAGTTGGAACTCCTATTGGCAGGTCAGACGTTCCTCTCGGGTGATACGTTTGGGTACGCCGACGCGGCTATTGCCCCGTTTGTTCGCCAATTTTCCGGTGCCGACCGCGACTGGTTCAATTCAGTCGAACAGGTGAATGTGCGCGCCTGGCTGGAGGCCTTCGTCGCGAGTCAGCGATTCAAACGCGTCATGCCCAAGTTCGTCGCCTGGAGCCCGGGGGGCGCAACCGTTGTGTGGCCACAATGAACTTGCGCGGCATTGTCTTGATCGTTCTCCTCGCTCTCTTCGCCAGCGGCTGCGCGACCAGCACGCAGCGATACAATCGAGTTGGAACTGCGGGTGCGGTCACGTTTCTTACCGGAGGCGCGTCGATCATATTAGCACGCCAAGTCGTCTCCGTGAGGCACGAAAAGACCGCCGGCGTGGTGACGGGTATCGGTGCGACGGCTCAGGCGGTCGGCCTGCTCATGTGCATCTACGCCTTGGACGGGCTGATCTCCTCGGGTCATCCACACGTAAACGAAAGGCCCCACGGGTTTCGGGAGGACGTGCAGCTCCGGCTGCCCGAAGCGCCAACTACCCAAGTTCCCTGGTCGGTCCGCGCGCATTGATCGCGACGGAAGTCACCGGGACCGAGGCGAGAGAGTTCATGGTGACTCACCATGGCCTGCGACGGCACGGCGCCTACCAATCTGATGCGAACGGAGCGGCCCGCCTGCTCTCCGACCTCCGCTGTCTTCAACTGGATCCGCTAGATCGAATCGGAACGAGCCCTGAGCTT
>JBLHWZ010000443.1:0-3997 GCA_047629415.1 Bradymonadia bacterium
ACCATCCCCCGGGACCTTGAAGAGGCCGCGCTAGTTGATGGCGCGAGCCAGTGGACGATTTTCACGAAGGTCATTCTGCCCCTGGCGGCCCCGGCGATCGTTGTGACAGCGCTCTTCTCTTTTATGACCGCTTGGAACGAGTTCATCCTGGCCGCGACCTTCCTTCAGGGCGAACGGCATATGACCCTTCCGACTGTTCTCTACTCGTATGTCGACGAGAACAGCACGGACTGGCCACCATTCGCAGCCGGGGCAATTCTGGTCTCGCTGCCGGTAATGGCGCTCTTTTTCATGCTCCAGAAGCATCTTGTTGGCGGCCTCACTGCAGGCGGCGTTAAAGGCTAAAGCCGCCTGATTCGCCTTGATTCGACCGGACAACTCGCTCAACGTCTTCCTGCCGAATCTCTCGGCTCCCGTGTCCCGCACAGACTATGTCCCAGAACCTCACACTCACGCTCTCGCTCATCGTCTCGGCTTCCCTCTTCGGATGCTTGGACCCAAATGAGTTGGACGCGCCTCAGTACGCCACAAACGTGGAAGTGCCGTTCGACGACACCGGTCGTCCGTTCGACCCTCGTGACGAGATTCCGACTAGTGGAGCCGATGTTGGCGCGGACGCGACGGATCCAGAGGATGGTGGTGGAGGCGAGGACGTGGCGGTCGAGGATACACCGCCGGTCACGGAATGTGACGACGAGAGGCCGTGCACCGCGCCGTTCGTTTGCGAAGAAGGCTTCTGCCTGCCGGAGTGCGAAGTCGACGACGAGTGCGCGAACGGCTTTGTTTGCCGAGAGTTCGCCTGCATCGAGGAGGAGTGCTCGGCGGATACAGATTGCGAGCCGTTCGATGAAATCTGCGACACAGGTTTGTGCGAGCCGAACCCCTGCAACCTGCAACTCTTCACGTTCGAGCCGAGCGGTACGACCTACTCGACGGTGCATATTGCTGGCTCCTTCAACGAGTGGTCAGAGACGGCGGCCGGTGGATTCGAGCTTGAGTTCCTCGCCTCCGCAGGCGTCTGGTGGGGCAAATTCGACGTCCCGAACGGAAGCTATGAGTACAAGATCGTGCTCGATGAGACGGACTGGATCGCCGACCCCGCCAACCCCAATGGGGTGGATGATACCTTCGGTGGCGAGAACTCACTGCTGATTGTGGAATGTAGCGAGACGCCGGGCGTCGGTGCTTGTGGAGACCTCGAGGCGTTCGATTGGCGCGACACCGTCATGTACTTCGCAATGATCGATCGGTTCTATGATGGCGACGGCAGCGCGGACCCTGTTTCAGGCGCGACCGATGGCGACAGCGACGGCCCCTCCGGACAATACGAGGGCGGCGATCTGCAAGGCGTCACAGACCAGATGGACTACCTGACGGAACTGGGCGTGACGGCACTCTGGCTCTCCGCACCTTACGAGAACCGTGACACCGCGGGGGCGGCGATCGACCCCGACGCGGACCCGAACTTCTACTCCGGGTACCACGGCTATTGGCCGTCGCCAGCGAACGTCGATTATTCTGATCCGGAGAATCCATCGCCCGTACCAGCGGTTGAAAGCCGCGTCGGCGACGCCGATGATCTGCACGCGCTGGTCGCCGCAGCACATGGGGCAGAATCGGCGAACGGGCAGGGCGTGAAGGTCCTCTTCGACTACGTGATGAACCACGTCGACGTGGAGAGCGAGCTCTACGCAGCGCACAATGATTGGTTCGCGCGCCGCGACGGTGACTTCGCGCTCTGTGGCCCCGACAACCTCTGGGATGACCCGTTCTGGGGGACTCGGTGCGCGTTCACCGACTATCTTCCGCCGTTCGACTTCGATGTCGCGCCGGCACGCGAGTGGTCGATCAACGACGCGATCTGGTGGGCGAAGGAGTTCGACATAGACGGCTACCGCCTGGATGCGATCAAGCACGTGTCGCTGCAGTGGCTGACCGACCTCCGAGCTCGGCTCAACTCCGAGTTCCCGGAGCCTGAAGGAGGTAAGTTCTACCTCGTTGGCGAGACGTTCGCGTACGACGATCGCGACCTCCTGGCGCGCTTCATCGACCCGGACACGATGCTCGATGGCCAGTTCGATTTCCCCTTCAAGGCGCGTGTCTGCGAAGCGGTGTTCACACCCGGCGGAAGCCTCGCGGACTTCGCGGGGTGGATCGCGGGCAACGACACTTTCTACGGTCAGGACGCGCTGATGACGACCTGGATTGGTAACCACGACATCCCTCGTTCGATCCACTTCGCGAGCGGCGAAATCGGGAACTGTCGTCAGGGAAGTTTCCCAGGAAACGGATGGACCAACGAGTTCAACCAGCCCTCCGATGCGGCTCCTTACGAGCGTCTAGGCGTCGTCTTCGCCATCATGATGACCAACCCTGGAATTCCCCTCATTTACTACGGGGATGAGATTGGACTGGCCGGCGGCGGTGACCCCGACAACCGTCGCATGATGGTCTTTGAGGACTCCGAGCTCAGCGCACCCCAGATCGCCCTGCGAGACAACGTCTCGGTCCTCGCCCGAATCCGAGCAGAGAACCCGGTCGTCGCACGCGGTAGACGTATCACGCGCTCCTCAAGCAGAGACACATGGGTCTACAGCATGGTTGGCTGCGGCGAGGGCTCACCCGACGTCACGATCGCCATCAACCGGGCCGACTCGACGACATCGGTGAGTGTTCCCGCGGGAAGCTACGAAGACCTCGTCGACGGTGAGGCAGTAGATGGCGGCTCGATCTCCGTGCCCGGCCGCGGGTTCCGCGTCATTCGCCGCAACTGATGAATAGGCACGAATTTCAGCGTTCCGTGCCTAAGACGAGTTCGAGTGTAGCGCGTGTTGGGCGTCGCTTGCTGCATCTCGGTTCGGCTAGCGCTCTTTCCGTGTTCGCTGCTGCATGTGGATCCACGCCCGCCGAGTCCGGCGACTCAGATGCTCGGCTTCTAGACGTCGGCGCCGACTTGACGCCCGTCGATGTCCGAGACCAGCGGGACATCCCGTCTCCCCGGGACACCGCTCCAGACGTAGAAGGTGACGTGTCCGATGACGGTGCGTCCGATGCTCCGGATAGCGAGCGGGACGGAGCGTTGGACGCCGACGTGCTCCCGGACCTTCCAGAGCGGGAAACTCAGTGTTTTCCTCTCTTTGAGGGCAAGGAATGGGTGGATCCGCCGGAGGGCTTCGGTCGTCGCGTGTACACCGGCGGCGATGGTGAACGAGTTGCGATTCAGCAGGCGTTCAACCTCGACCTATGGGTGTACGAGTCGGTCGACGCAGCGCCCTCGCGCGCTCGAACGATCGACGGATTTGGGCAGTTTCTGATCGGCGCTTCGGATCGTTCGAATCAGTGGCTCTTTCTGGATCCAGCGGGCGGTGAACTCCATTGGAACGACCTCACTCCAGACGGCTTCACGCTCGCCACAACGCTCGAGATACCGGCGAACGGCATTGAAGGAGATCATGCGTTCGGCGACACCGCGATCCGTAGTATAGACGGCACCGTTTGGCTCGCTTCGAACCCTGACAGCTCGTCCTCGGAGCTCGTTTGGCAGGCGCTGGACGGTACCTACGTCGGCCTCCGATTCGCGGGCCCGTCGGAGTTTGGCAACGGCCTGCTGGCTGCCTGGACTGAGTCCGGCCGCATAGACCTCTACCAACTCTCGCCGGATGCGATGGTGCCGGTCCTGCTTTGGTCAGTCGAGTCTGAGATGCGTATCATCGACGATGTAGCGGCGACGCAGAGAGAGCAGGTCGTTGCTGCCGTTGGCGGTGGTGGGCTGCAGATTTTCTCTCCCGACAGCTCACTTCTGCTCGGCTTCCGTTCTTCGGAGTCCAACTACGCAGACGTCGCGCGGTGGGAGTCTCCTTCGGGCAAGTTGGGTTTTGCGACCGCGGCCGACGACCACACAACGCTGTGGAGTGTGGATGGCGAGTCGGTGCAGCGTGAATGGAGCTGGGTCGGGGGAGGGCAGCTCTTCAACTTCGACGAGAGCAGCAACTCAGGT
>JBLHWZ010000444.1:0-3970 GCA_047629415.1 Bradymonadia bacterium
GCCAGTGTTCGATACATGAGCAGCATTTCCGGTACCTATCCGGTACCTGTGCGGTACCTATCCGGTACCTATCCGGTACCTATTCCTCGTCTATTCTGATGAATCTGTGAAGGGGCTTGTTGAACTGGCATCGCCACGAAAGCATAGTATTCACAGTAGCTTAACTGCTCTCGTCGAAACACGTCGAAACACGTCGAAGATCGGTAAACGCAGGTTCGAATCCTGCCGGGGTCATTGTTGATAGTTGTTTCGCTGGGTTAGCGGTTTCTGGAAGGGTGTTTTCGGGATGGAGTACTTGTGGAGTACCTGACGCGTGGTGGGGAGATCGGCGTTGGGGTGGTGATTTCTTCTCAGGCTTTGAGTGTGGAGCGAGCCTCGGGCAGCCCGGGCATGTTGCGAGGACAACCGTTTTCTGGCCGAATCGCACACGCGCGAAGTCGGCTCAGCCTGGGCAGCCAGTCTAAATCGGGGCGGTGACCTCCTACTCCGGCTTCGCCCATGGCAGCGAGGGAACTTCGAGATCTGTTTGTCAGCTGAAACGCGGAACGGCAGCGACCACGTTCAGACCGAACCGGGGACCCGTGAGAACCCCTCCGGTCCTACGACTGGCGCCACAACGTTTCGACCCACCAAGCCAGGTCTCGGACCCCGGCCCCGTCGTTGTAGCGCGACCACAGCGACCCTTCGACGTGCCCCTCGCGTACGACTTTGCCCGTCCAAAAGTCGACGATGACCGACGGTTCTTTCCCAGCGTCGTCGGAGCAGACCCCCATAGGCAGGTCGCGATCCGCGCCTGGGCCTGTCCATCGGGACCGGCGGCGTCACAGCGTGCCTTGATCTTCGGAAACTGCGCGACCCACGGACGCGTGGATGACGGCGCCATGCCGGAGGTATCGAAGAACCCGGATCGGAAGAACGGTGCTTTGGTCGAGAGTGCGTACCGGTGTGCGAGTTCTGCGAGCACTCCCATCGACACGGAGGCAGGCGATGGCTGCGGCATGTGGCCGTCGCCCGGGAGCCCGAGGCGATCAGATAGGCGGTCTGCGAATCCGAGGCCGCCTCCCGCGGCGAGGAACTCGCGCGGGTATCTCCACAGATCGTCGTGCCACGCTTCGTTCGCGTCCAACGGCGGCCGCGGAGGACCCGATGCTTCGAGCAAGACACTGCTGCCCCTGAGGTTGAACATGCAGAGCGTGTGTCTGAATTCACCGGCCATGAGGGCCAGGCAGTCGTACATGCCTCCGCCGGGGTGCAACTCGACCAAGCGCAGATTCATGGGCTTGCCGTGGCGCCGGAACAAGAGCGACATGGTCTGGAGCGCCATCGCCTGCCTCAGCGACCGGGGAAGCGCCGGGGGCGGGGGCTCAGTTCCCATGGTGCTGGACTCTGTCGCCAGGGCTGAGCGCCTCCCGGGAATGCGCTCTCGGGCCCCCGTCCGTTCCACGCTCCCTCACGGGATTCCCGGGAGTGCCACACGGCGCCCCTCGAAGTCGAATGAATAGAAACCGCATCCCATGAGATGGGTCGCCGGAGGACCCGGGGCAAGGCTGCTCTCGCAATCATCCACGGTGCTACGGACGCTTCCGACCTCCCAAGGCAGGCCTCCGTAGCGGGGCGCGATGTCGATGAGGACGGCGGCGCAAGTACCGTCCTCATGTAGTGTGAGGACCCGATTCTCATAGATGTCGCCTGCGGCGGAATCGTAGAGCCGAACCCACCCACCTGATACCTGTCCACGGCTGACCGCGCGAATCTCGTTCATGGGCTCCGGCAGCGGGATTAGGAAATGCGCGCTACAACTCGTGACCGAGTTCCGCGTCAGACCTGGAACCCACTCCGTCGTGCACAGCCCAGCCTCCGAGTCGTAGGTCATGTCCTCATCCGGACAGACAGGTAGTTCTTCGAAGCATGTCGAGTCGCACCCATCGCCGTCGTCGAGGTTCCCGTCGTCGCACTCTTCTCCGAGGTCCAGAACGCTATCACCACACACCGTTGAGGGTGGCACAGTTCGAACCAACCGGAACCCGATGAAGTTGTAGCGGATACCCGGCACCCCATCGAAGCGATTCCTCCCGAAGAAGAACGGCACGGAACCGCTCCTGAAGTTCCCGCCCTTCAGCGGGTGGATACTTCCTGACGGAGGGCCGATCGGATCTGTCATTAGCGGCTCCCAATAGCTCGCATTGTACCAATCCCAAACCCACTCGCTTACGTTTCCGAGTGTGTCGTAGAGGTTGCAGTCGTTCGGCAACTTCATCCCGACTGGATGCGGGGTCGCTCCTGAATTGGCGGTGTGCCAGGCGATGTCGTCTTCACAGCTCTCATCGTCGCTGCAGTAGTTCTCACCCACGTGGCGAACCCCTTCGCTCCCAACGCCGCATCGCGCGGCTGTCTCCCACTCGGCCTCCGTGGCGAGCCGATAGCCTTCGCAATCGAGGCCACTCCAGGCCCATGACGACCCCGACCCGGTGTAACACGGGGCCAAGCCATCACGTTCCGACAAGGCGTTGGCGTAGCGAAGAGCTTCGTAGAATGTGACCGTGTCTTCTGGACACTCGTCGCCGCAGGCAGGGAAACTGGTGTGTGTGAAGCCCATTAGGGACACAAACTCATCGTGCGTGACCTCAAACTCCGACACAACGAATCCGCGAGTGAGAATCACCGTCGACGCAGGTGAAACTCCGGAATGAGGGACTTCACCCAGGTTGCCGCGCTCGTAGGTGCCCGGTGGGATGTACTGCCATCCGTCTGGAGCGCAAGACCGAGGAGCACCGTTCGGTCTTTCACTGCAAACAAGCGGCGCTACGCAATTGTCGTCCGACCAACACCGAGTCCCTACGCTGCCGGGTTCGAACTCTGTCTCGCACGCCGCGTTGCAGCCATCACCGTCGTCTAGATTGCCGTCGTCGCACTCCTCGGTGGCTTGCACGATACCATCGCCACAGCCCTCGACGCAGGCGCCGTCGGAGCATCCGAGCGCCTCCGAGCATGTCTCGGCGATGGTGAATCCAGTGCCTCGACTATCGCATTCCGCCACCTCGTCCGCGGCGCATTCGACGGAGTCTGGAGTACACGCCCAGTCGACACAGCTAGCTCCGTCACAGTAAGCGGACGCCTCCAGACAACTCGTCTCGCTCTCGACAAGCCCGTCGACCGAGCACTCAAAGAGGACGTCTCCGCTGCACCGTGACGTTCCTGCCTCGCAAACGATGTCATTGCAGACGCCTCTGCTACAGAGCTGGTCGGCGCCGCATGTATCGACCGTTTCGTAGCCGGCCCCGATCTCGTCGCACACGACCGAATCACCGCCGAGACAAATCGGGCCAGTTGCCGGCACACACACTTGAGCAACGCACGCGCCTCCATCGCAGTAGGTATCGCCGACGCAAGGAATCGTCGTCTCTTCGGCGCCTCGGGGATCACAGACGACGGCGGCGGCTCGGTCTTCTGAGCAGCCGAGCGAGTCGGGAACACAAACACGAGCGGTACACTCTGCGGACACCCCGGAGTCGGAGCAGATTTCGCTGCTGAATGCGCAGTCTGTCTCGTCTCTCTCGGTGCCGTCGCCATTGCAGGTGAGCAGCACGCCTCCCGCACAGGTTGTCGATGATGGCGTACACTCGCGGTCGACACACGAGCCGGCAAGGCAGAGCTGCTCGTCGCCGCAGGCGACTGGATCGAGATAGTCGAGCCCGGTCGACGCGCATTCCTGAACGCTCAGACCGACGCAGCGCGAAGCGCCAGGGGTACATCTCCGCACCTCGCACACGCCCTCGCTGCAGGTGCATCCAAAGCCCGACTCGACGCACCCGGTCGTCGCGCTGCAGGTGACCACAGTGGTCTCGGCGCCGCGTTCATCGCAGGTGACCACGGCGTCACCATCGCACTGCGCGGTGGCTGGCTCACAGATCCTGTCCCGACAGCTACCCTCGTTGCAGTAATGAGCATCCCCGCACGGAAGTTCGTCCAA
>JBLHWZ010000445.1:0-3952 GCA_047629415.1 Bradymonadia bacterium
TCGCCGTCCCACAACAGCGCTACCTCCACCGATGCCTGCTCTGCCAGCGCTTCGGTGGCGTCAACGATGGATGGCGACGACTCGTCCCAGTCGATAACCAGCGAGTGCGAGTAGCCCGCCGCGTCGAGTACGCTCGACAGCTTCTGAAAGCACTGAGCGGCCTCCGCCTCATACCACTCGAGCTCGTCCACCGGCGGGGCGGCAGCAAGTAGCAGGGGGGCCGCCAGAACGACGAGTGTCCGAAGTGAGCGCAACATAGAATGCGTGTGCCCGAAATCCGGCCTGTAGCCAAGACGCACATCGGTAGCGGCCCTCGTCGCCCGATGATAAGCCCGCGGCTTCTCTAACCCTGAGTTGTCCATGCGCACCGACCGTACACCTAATCAGCCCCGCCGCGTCGAGTTCCAGACCGGCTTCACAACCAACCCGGCTGGCAGCGTTCTGGTGCGCTTCGGCCGAACGATGGTGCTTTGTACCGCTTGCGTGGAGGACGGAGTTCCGCGGTTCAGACGTGACAAGGGCGGCTGGCTTACCGCCGAGTACCAGATGGCGCCGGGCTCGACGCATTCGCGCATGCGCCGTGAAGCCTCGGCCGGAAAGATGAAGGGTCGCACGCATGAGATCCAGCGTCTGATCGGACGTTCGGTTCGCGCCGCTATCGATATCGACTCGATGGAGGAGGTGACCATTAACCTCGACTGCGAAGTTCTGCAGGCCGACGGCGGCACGCGGACCGCTTCGATTACAGGGGCGTTCGTCGCGCTCGCGCTGGCGATCGACTCCAAGATTCAGAGTGGCACAATGAGCAGCTCACCGCTGATCGGAACGGTAGCTGCGATCTCGTGCGGAGTCGTTGGCGGCGAGGTTCTCGTCGATCTCGACTATCCCGAAGACAGTAACGCCGAAGTCGACGCTAATCTCGTGATGAACGGGCAGGGCGAAATCGTCGAAGTGCAGGCAACCGGCGAGCAGGGCACGCTCTCCCGTGCGGAACTCAACTTGATGTTGGACGCCGGCGGTGACTGCATCGCGGAACTCACCCGCCTGCAGCTGGAGGCCCTTGGGCCTGTCGCTCAGCGGCTCAATCTGGCGCAGTTCGTCAAATGAGACAGTGGCTTCTGGCGACGGGCAACCCGCACAAGGTCAAAGAGATCGGCGAGGCGCTCGCAGACTTTGAGGTGACGCTCGTTCGGCCCCGCGACATCGGGGTCGATCTGGACCCTGAGGAGTGGGGCACCACCTTTTCGTGCAACGCGGTGCTCAAAGCTGTCGCGTTTGCGCGGGAGACGGGCCGGGTGTGCCTGGCGGATGATTCGGGCATTGAGGTCGAAGCGCTCGGCTGGGCCCCTGGGGTCTACTCCGCTCGCTACGCGGGCGCGGAGTGCGATGACGAGGCGAATAACCGTAAGCTGATCGCTTCTCTGGCGCAGACGCCACGCGGAGGGCGCCGCGCGCGCTACCGATGCGTGATCGCGATCGCGTTTCCAGACGGATGGGGACCGGCTGCCGAGCAGCGAGAGATGGAGGCGTTCGGCGCGAACGATTCGGGACTTGTAGACGGCTTCTCGGTCTACACTTTCGATGGAGCGTGTGAGGGCGCAATCGGCTTCGAATCGCGGGGTGATGGCGGGTTCGGGTACGATCCTTGGTTTGAACTGCCGGACGGTCGCCACATGGCCGAGCTGGCTGCGAGCGAGAAGCACTCGATCAGCCACCGCGGCGCGGCGCTGGGAAAATTGGCTTCGTTTCTGAGTTCCGACTCGCAGTGACGGTGTTTTCGATCTCTTCGCGCTGGGTTTCTGGGCCCTTCGTGCTGGAGTTTCTCCGCAATGCGAATCGGGGTTGCCTTTTGGCGAACCACAGCCTAGATGTTCGCGCCTTCGGGGCGTAGCGCAGCCTGGTAGCGCGACGGCTTTGGGAGCCGTAAGTCGCAGGTTCGAATCCTGTCGCCCCGATTATCAGCCTTTGGGCTGTTTTGCGCTCGTAGCTCAGCTGGATAGAGCACCGGCCTTCTAAGCCGACGGTCGCAGGTTCGAGCCCTGCCGAGCGTACTGAACGAGTAGGCCTTCTCGGGGAGATCGAGGCTTTCGACCGCGAGGTGGAATTGCCCTTGACGCTCGGTTTTGTGGGTGATAGTTCGCCGCTCCTCAACTGGGAAACCAGTTCCGACGGTGGGTGTAGCTCAGTCGGTTAGAGCGCTGGTTTGTGGTACCAGAAGTCGGGGGTTCAAGTCCCCTCACCCACCCCTTCGCTTCGGCGATATTTCAAACGCACTCGTAGCTCAGCTGGATAGAGCACCGGACTTCGAATCCGTAGGTCGCAGGTTCGAATCCTGCCGAGTGTACTGACCGAAAGGTTAAAAGTTTAGCGCCGCGCCCTTAGCTCAATTGGCAGAGCATCGGACTCTTAATCCGCAGGTTGAAGGTTCGATTCCTTCAGGGCGCACTCGCAGAAGCCTCCAAGTGTAATGACACTCGGGGGCTTCTGCTCTTTCGTGGCTTGACGTTCCGGCCGTGCCCGCCTAGCACGCGAGTCCCTTCAGGGACGACTCTCGAACTCGGGCACGAAAATGGACGTTAACGTCGAAGAAACCAGCGCGATCGCAAAGACTGTCACCGTCACCGTCGAAGAGTCGGTGATCGAAAAGGCGGTGGCGAAGAAGCTGCAGAAGATGGGCAAGAACGCCAAGATTCAGGGCTTCCGTGCCGGAAAGGCGCCCATGAAGCTGCTGCGTCGTAAGTATGGAAACGCTGCGCACATGGACGCGGTCGAAGATGTCGTCCGCAAGTCGATGGGCGATGTCCTCGATACGGATGACCTAAAGGGCACCGTGCATGCGTCCCGCCCCGAGCTCGGGGCTGGGCTAGCGCCTGGCGGCCCGATCACATTCAAGTTCACCGCAGAGCGGTTCCCTGAATTCGTACCCGATGGCTACACCGGCCTCACGGTTCAGCAGGAGAACGCCAAGGTCGACGCCGAAGCGATCCAAACGCAGCTCGAAAGCATGCGGGACGAAGCCGCGACGGTCGTACCGGTCGAAGATCGAGAGATCGTCGAAGCCGGCGACATCGTAATCGCGACCTACGCAGGCGTAGGCGACGACGAGGTCGGCGAGATCCACGCGGAAGAGCAGGAAATCGACCTCGGTGACGAGGGACTGCTCGAAGGTCTCGCAGAAGGCCTTCTCGGGAAGAAGGTCGGCGATGAGACGGACGTCGAAGTCCAGCTCCCGGAGAACTTCCCGCTTGAATCCATCAAGGGAACCAAGATTACGCTCCGAATCACCGTTGACGAGCTCAAGGTCCGCGAGGTCCCCGAGCTCAACGATGAGTTCGCGCAGGACGTAAGCGACTTCCAGACGCTCGACGAGCTCCGCGCTGACATGGAGGTTCGGGCCAAGGAAGAGGCGGAAGAGAAGACCAAGAGCGCCGCTCTTCGCCGTGCCATCGAGGCCGTCGTCGCCTCTAATCCAGTCGAGCTTCCTCCGCTCTTCATCCAAGCCCGAGCTTACGAAGAGGCCACCGAGCGGATGCGCACGCTGTCGGCGCAGGGCATCGATCTCTCGATGCTCGGACAAGATATCAGCGGCTTTGCTGACACCATGAAGGTCCGCGTCAGCGCTGGACTCCACGAGTCTCTCATCGTCCGTGAAATCGCGAAGAAAGAGGGCATCGAGGCGAGCGACGCGGATGTCGACACCTTCTTGACCGAGCAAGCAGAGAAGACCGGTCAGCCGCTGGCTCGACTCCGAGCACAAGTGGCGTCGCCAGAAGCTCTTGAGAACCTCAAGAGCCGACTTGTCTACGACAAGGTCGTCGCGTTCGTTTACGACGCCGCGACGATCGAGATGGTCGACGAGTTGCCGGAAGAGGAAGAGGA
Organism: Bradymonadia bacterium; assembly: GCA_047629415.1. Classification (GTDB taxonomy): domain Bacteria; phylum Myxococcota_A; class Bradymonadia; order REDH01; family REDH01; genus CBDUJZ01. The sequence continues at coordinate 3,880 of JBLHWZ010000445.1, forward strand.
AGAGGGAGCAGCAGCAGCTCCCGCTCACGGCGAAGAGGGTCACGTTCACGGACCTGACTGCGACCACTGATTG
>JBLHWZ010000446.1:0-3908 GCA_047629415.1 Bradymonadia bacterium
TCGAGCAACAACGACAACAGGTCGCGGCGCTCGAGTCCCAGCTCGCCCTGCTGGATGCCGCCGAAGACACCGCGGGACATCGGATATCAGTGTTACAGGGGTTCTTTCCGGACCCCGAAGCAACTGGTGTCGAGACCGCGCTCCCTGCCCTACCCCCGGTCCCGGGCGTCGGCGTACCTGCCGATCTTCTGGTGCGGCGACCTGACGTTGAGGCGGCGCGAATCCGCGCCGAGTCGGCTGATGCGCGGTTGGCTGGCGCGATCGCCGACCGGCTGCCCTCACTTCGCTTGAGCGGGTCCGCCTTCTTTCAGGCGACTTCGCTCTCAAACCTCTTTGATCAGCTGCTTTGGTCAGTCACGGCGGGCCTCACCGCGCCGCTCTTTGACGGAGGCAGGCGGGGAGCGGAGGTAGAGCGGAACCGAGCGGTCGTAGATGAGCGAATCCACGCCTATCTCAATACTCTGCTGACCTCCGCCTTGGAGGTCGAAAACGCGCTGGCGTTGGAGCGAGCGCAGAGCGCCTTCCTAGCAGAGCTCGACACTCAGCTTGAGATCGCCGCGGACACCTTGCTTCTCGCACGCGATCAATATCGCGAGGGAGTGGCGGACTATCTCCGCGTCCTCACCGCGATCGGGACCTTGCAACAACTCGAACAGAGCCGTCTAAACGCGGTTCGCCAACAGCTCGCCTACCGAATTCAACTCTACCGTGCGCTCGGTGGGGGTTGGTCGCGACCGGAGTCGACATGAAACCTATCGTTCAAATCCTCCTCAACACGGTCGGCCCGATCGTCGCAGTCATTCTGATGGCGCTAGGCTTCAAGGCCCTCGTTGCAGGCCGTGAGCTACCCGAAAGAACCGCGCCCCCAAACAACGGAATGCTGGTCGAGGTGGTTGTCGCAGAAGCCGCCGAAGAATCGATGACCGTCACCGCTGACGGCCAAGTCGTCCCCGCTAGGCGCGTCATCATTCAACCCCAAGTCAGCGGGATGCTCACAGAGGTCTCTGACAACCTCGTCCCCGGCGCGTTCGTCGCAGAAGGCGACCGATTGGTCCGTATCTACGGCCGCGACTATTCGCTGGCGGTTCAGCAAGCCGAGGCCGGCGTCCAGCAGGCGGAAGCCGCCCTCGAGATTGAGGAGGGGCGTCAGCGCGTGGCCACACGAGAGTGGGAACTCTTCTCTGACGGCGCGGCCAGCGACTCGACAGGGCTCGCTGTGCGAGAGCCACAAGTGCGGTCCGCCCGAATCAGCGTCGAACTCGCCGAGACGCAGCTCAGCATGGCGCGTCTAAACGCCAGCCGAACACGACTGGACGCCCCATTCGACGCTGTCGTCATCTCGGAGTCTGCCGAACTCGGCCAGCTTGTCGGCCCCACCAGCCAGCTCGCCAGTTTGGTCGCCACGGACGAACTCTGGATTGAGGTCGCCATCCCCCTGGGCACTCTCAACTCGATCCAGATTCCTGGCGTAAACGCCGAGGTCGGCAGTCGCGCGACCGTTGTGCATCGACTGGGCAACCAGAATGTCGAGCGGGATGCGCAAGTCGTCAGACTGCTCAGCGACCTAACAACCGTCGGAAATATGGCGCGACTCGTTGTATCGGTCGAGGACCCCTTCGACTTGCAACGCCCGCTTTCCGAGCGCCGAATGCCGCTGCTGCTCGGCTCTTATGTGTCCGTTCGACTCGACGGTGCCGAACTCCATGACGTCGTCGAGGTACCGAGAGCCGCAGTGCACGACGGGAACCACCTCTATGTGGCGGTCGACGGCAAGCTTCAGGTTCGAGAGTTGCTTATCGAGTGGCGAAACGACAACGCGGTCTTCGCGAGCGGTGGAATTGCGCCGGGAGAGCGGTTCGTTGTGAGCCCGGTGCCCGTCGCCGTCGATGGTATGAACATTCGCGTCGCCGGTGACGAGGATCCTCAGGGAGAGCCAGATGCTTGAGGAAACCCAACCCGGACCGACGAGCGAGACTCCGATCGGCGGGCCGCTCGCGTTCATGGCGCGCAACTCGGTTGCAGCGAACCTCTTGATGCTGGCCCTCGTCGTGGGCGGCTTGCTCATGATGGGCAAGGTTCGCCAAGAAGTGTTCCCTGAATCCGCACCTGACGTCGTCAGCGTCTCCGTTGTTTACCCAGGCGCCAGCCCGGCCGAAGTTGAACAGGGGATCGTTCTCGCCATCGAAGAGGCCCTCTCGGGGGTCGACGGCATCAAGGAACTCACAGCGAGCGCAGCGGAGGGCGTCGGCACCGTTTCGATCGAGATCATGCTGGGCGCAGACAAAGACGCCGTCCTCTCCGACGTCCAAGCTGCAGTCGACCGAGTCACCTCGTTCCCACTGGATGCCGAGCGACCAACGGTCGCAGTTGCCAGTCGTCGGAGCGAGACGATCTCAATCATCTTCTTCGGAGATGCAGGGGAGCGGCAGCTTCGCGGCATCGCTCAGATCGCGCGTGACCAGCTCTTGCAGGACCCACGGATCACCGATGTATCCGTCACCGAAGTGCGCCCGCTCGAGATCTCCATCGAGGCCTCGGAGGCAAACCTCCGTCAGTACGGTCTCACGCTCCCTGAGATCGCGAGCATCGTCGGCAACGCGTCCGTCGAGCTTCCAGCAGGCACGGTCGACACTCCGGCCGGCGAGGTACTTCTGCGCACGGATGAGCGCCGCGATTTGGGGGAAGAGTTCGCTGACATCACGCTCATCGGCCGTCCTGACGGTACTCGCGTCCGCGTCGGGGACGTCGCAACCGTCATCGATGGATTCCAGGACACCGACTCAGGAGCAACGTTCAACGGTGAGCCCGCGGCGCGGGTCCGTGTCTTTCGTGCGGGCGATCAGACTCCGATCGAACTCTCCGACGCCGTCTATGAATACCTCGCGAACAGTGAGGGACTGCTCCCGCCCGGGGTCTCAGCGGAAGTCTGGTTCGATCGGTCCGAGTCCTACCGCGATCGCATCAACCTGCTTCTCAAGAACGCCTATCTCGGGCTGATCTTGGTCCTCCTGGTGCTGGGCCTCTTCCTCGATGTGCGTTTGGCGTTCTGGGTGACATTGGGTATCCCAATCTCGTTCCTCGGCGCCATCATTCTAATGCCGAGCGCGGACGTATCGTTCAACATGATCTCGCTCTTCGCGTTCATGCTGACGCTAGGTATCGTTGTCGATGATGCGATCGTCGTCGGCGAGGCGGTGCACCATCAAAGGACTCTTGGTCACCGCGGCGTCGAAGCCTCGATTCGAGGGGTAAAGGAGGTCGCCACACCGGTCATCTTCTCAGTTCTCACGACCATGATCGCGTTCGTACCGATGCTTGTCGTTCCTGGCTCGATGGGGCGCTTCATCCGAGTTATCCCGCTGATCGTTATCTCGGTCTTCCTGATTTCGCTGGTCGAGTCGCTCCTCATCTTGCCCGCCCACCTCGCGCACGCTTCCGACAAGCCCGCCGGCGGCCTTCTCGGCGGCGTGCAGCGCGCACAGAAACAGTTCTCGCGTGGGTTCGATGCCCTGATCGTTCGAATCTATGGGCCCAGCCTTAGGCCCATCGTCGAGGCTCGGTACCTGACGGTAACCGTCTCCCTCGCGCTCATCGTGTTCTCCGTTGGCTTGGTGAAGGCTGGGCACGTGAAGGTCACCTTCCTGCCAAAGGTAGAGTCCGACGTCGTAACGGCGAACCTTCGCATGCCGTTTGGCACTCCGGCAGAACAAACCGAGGCCATCCTGTCTCGTATCGTCGAGATATCCGAGGGATTGCTCGATGAGAACGGAGGGCAGGACGAAATTTGCCGCGGTATTTACGCGACCGTCGGCAGCGGAGCAGATTCATTCGGACCTGGTGGCGGCGGAGGCAGTGGCTCACACGCAGGCTCCGTCTCTGTGAACATGGTTCCGATGGACGAACGCGAG
>JBLHWZ010000447.1:0-3893 GCA_047629415.1 Bradymonadia bacterium
ACCTTGGGGACGAGAAACGGGCCAAACACAGCCATCGCAATTTTTTGCGCCCAGTTCTTCTCTACGGCGATCATGTGACGAAGGGGTCGGGCACCGCGCAGCAGGTAGAAGGCGTTGCGGCTGACGAAGCCGCCGCTGGTCACGATCGCGTCGACTCCCGCCCCGACGATTGCCCGCGAGACGACTACCGCGTCTTCTATCTCAAGCCCGCCCTTAATGCCGTCCGAGACGTTGATCTTAGCCAGTATTGGGAACTCAGGACCGACCGCGTCTCTCACGGCTTCGACGACCATCAAGGGGAACAGTAGCCTGTTCTCGAGCGAGCCCCCGTGCCGATCTCGACGGCGATTTGTGACTGGAGAGAGCCACTGGCTGAGAAGGTAGCCGTGTCCCAGATGCACCTCCACCGCGTCGAACCCCGCCTGTTTCGCGTGCAGCGCAGCTTCGGCGAAGTCGTGGACCGTTCGCGCGATGTCGTCTTCGGTCATTGCCCGTGTAAACGGCAGACCGACCATGATGCCGTAAGGGTTGAACGCGCGCATCGGGCCTAGCGGGGCCTGCCCATGGCTCTTGTCCTTCGAAAACCCTCCGCAATGTCCGAGTTGAACGGACACGGAGGCGCCCTCAGCGTGGACCGCTCTCACCAGGCTTGAGAGTGCTGTCTGGGTCGCCGTCGACATCCACATTTGCTCAGCGAACGTTCGTCCCTCGGGAGAGACAGCGCAGTAGGCGACGGTCGTCATTCCGACCCCGCCGCGCGCAAGCTCGACGTGGTGCTCGGTCAGCCTAGGGGAGGGCACACCGCCTGGCGACATGCCTTCGTAGGTCGCGGTCTTGATGATTCGGTTACGGAGTTGAGCCCCATTGATCGCACCGGGCTCGAAAACAGACAGGGTCATGTCGCCCCTTCTGTACGGTTGGAATCGGCGGAATGGGTGGAACCGCCGCGATTCGGAGATCGGAGCATCACCGGCGTGGTCCGGAGTCGAGCGCTGCCGCGCATCATTTGGCGCATGGACCAGTGCACGATGCCGGGAATCAAGCGGAGCGCGAAGAATGTGGCGTGGCTCTCTGGAGCGAGGCGCAGCTCGCGTTTGTTCCGTCGTACGGCCCCAACAATCTTCCTCCCGGCGCGCTCGACGGGGTAGCCGAAGCGGAGCATGAGATGAGCGAGTTTGTCGCTCAGGCCGCGGTCCGCGCTGCCGCCGGTGCTCAGGATGCCCGTTCGCACAGCGCCGGGATGAACAGAAGTCACACCGATACCCGACTCCGCAAGCTCCGTTCGTAGCGATTGAGACAGGCCGCGCACCGCAAATTTCGTGGTGCAGTAGAGCGCTTGGTAGGGGATGCCGACGAATCCGGCCATGCTGGAGAGGTTGACGATGTGTGCTTCCGGGCGGTTCGTGAGATCGGGTAGGAATACCCGACAGCCATGCAGCACGCCCCACAGGTTTACGCCGATGATGCGTTTGTGAACCTCCAATCCCTGTTCTGCGAAGGTCGCAAATTCGGTGATTCCAGCATTATTGACCAGCACGTCGACTTGGCCATGAGCGGCGACGACTTCGTCCCGGAATCGTTGCATGGCGACCGCGTCGCTCACGTCGATCCGATGCGCCGTTACGCGCACCCGCTCGCCGATCAGAGCCTTGGTCTCTTCCAGCCCATCCATGTTGATGTCTGCGATCGCCAGATGAGTTCCTCGGTCAGCGAAAGCGATCGCGGTGGCGCGCCCGATGCCGCCGGCGGCACCTGTTATGACCGCGACTTTGCCCTGCAACTCACGCATTAGTAGAGCGACGTCGTCATGCAGCCGCCTCCGACAGGCCGGAGTTCGGGCTGACGGTCATAGGTCGCGGCGAGGAGGATCGGCGCGGAGAAGAAGAGAGTGGCGATGTGACGGTGCATGGATGTTCGACCATTGAGCCACGGTCGCAGGGAGAAGGGCAACGATGTCGGAGTTTGCTTGACGCGCAGCGCGTCGCGTACCCGACGCTTGTAGTGCGCCATCGACCGAACCTAAGGTCGGCGTCACGAATTCCCTCGCGTGTCTGAAGATGAACGACAAGACTCCTCCCGGCCCCTCAGGGTTGGCTCCGCTGACCTCGGCGATCGGCATGTTCAAGGACGCGGTTGGCTTCGCGCGCAGCATGGTCGAGACATACGGGTCGATCTCCCGAACCCGAATTGGGGCAGACGTCACTTGGTTCATCGCTGAGCCTTCGGCCATCGAGGAGCTGCTATTGAGCAAACACAAGGTGATGCACAAGGACTCCATCACCGCGAAACTCAAGAATGCGCTCGGCGAGGGGCTCGTTACCAGCGAGGGCGAGCTTTGGAAAAAGCAGCGGCGGCTGGCTGCGCCGACGTTGGGCCGTAGGCAGATCGCGAGCTACGCGGACACGATGGTCGAGTGCGCCCGGGACTACGCCGAGGGGCTCTGCAAAGGGGACTCGATTGACGTGAATGAAGACATGTCGGCGGTGACGATGCGAATCGTCGTCTGCACGCTGTTTGGCGCTGATGTCGCTGATGAAGTGAAGACCGTACAAGCGGCGCTGCACACCGTGCTGTCTCAGTTCGACGCCGAGATTCACACGTGGCGCTTCTTCTTGCCGGACGCGATTCCGACGCCCGGACGGATCGAGTCCAAGCGAGCGGTGAAGACGCTGGACACGATTGTCAATCGATACATCGAGCTTCGACGCGCGGACGAAGAGCCCGGCGACGATCTGATCTCGCGGCTGCTCGCCGCTACCGACGAGGACGGAACTAGGATGCCCGCCAAACAACTACGCGACGAGGCGATCACGATGTTTGCCGCTGGGCACGAGACGACCTCGATTGCGCTGACCAACACGTTTTATCAGCTCGCGAGGCACCCGGAGGCCGCCGCGCGTTTGGATGCCGAGCTGGAAGAAGTGCTCCAAGGCCGCGACCCAACCATCGCGGATCTGCCGAAACTTGTTTGGACAAACGCTTGTCTGCAGGAGTCTCTGCGCATTTCACCGCCTGCGTGGATCATCGGCCGCGAGCCTCAGGAGGATGTCGAAATTGGCGGCTACCAAGTCAAGAAGGGCGATCAGCTCGTGGTACCGATCGCCGCGATGTGTCGAAGTGAGCGCTGGTTCCTTCGCCCAAATCAATACGAGCCGGAGAGATGGCTCGATGGGCTGGAGGAGCGATTGCCACGTTTCGCGTTCTTGCCATTCGGTGGCGGTCCTCGTGTGTGTATCGGTAATCACTTCGCGATGATGGAGCTGGTTCTCGTGTTTGTTACGATCCGGATGCGGCACAAGTTCGACGTTGACCCCAACTTTGTTCTCGAGCATGAGCCGGCTGTCACGTTGCGTCCGGCGAACGGTCTACCTGCGCAGGTCGCCTGACCAGGCTACGGATCGAAGTGGGACTCGTAGCTCTTCCCGGGCTCAACGGGCTGCCCGTTCGGGCAGCCCGTTCGGGCAGCTACATCGGCCCCAGATGATGCCGTCGACGCTGGCGTGTCGGATGCGGACGCGGTCGATGTCGGAGAAAGTGGCGTTGCTGAGGTCGGCACCGGAGACGTCTGCTCTCACGGCACTTCCTCGGTTGATGGAGATTCCCTGTAGCGTCGCTCCAACGAACGAGGCATCGTCCAGCGTGGAGTCGGTGGCCGACGCTCGGTTGCTTGACTCGACTGGAAGTGGGGCCGACCATCCGCTGACAGCCGCACCAGCCCTGGAGTTGTTCTTGAAGCGTCGCAGAGTTTTGTTCTTTATCGGATTCGGAGCGTGCGCGGTCTGGGCCGGGTGGTTCGCTCCCAAACAGAGCTTGCACCTCGCGAGCACTCGGCTGGCGGCGGTCGCTCAGTCGGATCCGATCTGCGAGGGGCCAACGGCCTCCCTCGAGGCCGC
>JBLHWZ010000448.1:0-3875 GCA_047629415.1 Bradymonadia bacterium
AGCCTCAACACAGACGGTCTTAGACCCCTTTGGAGAGAGTCCTGCATTGCGGCGAGGGCCGTAGGGACATCTTCCGCCAAGTACCCGTGATATCGGCGGTGTACCGGTGCTCGCTCGACCCGCATCAATGCGCCGAGAATGAAGGCCAGCGTGCCTTCCGAGCCGACGATGATCTGTGTATCGCCCTCGCCTTCCGAGTTCCGACGATCGCCCCTGTGATCCAGGTAGTCGACAGACAAAACCAGATCTTCGATTTTACCATGACGAGTAGAGAGCTGGCCGGCAGAGCGCGTGGCTAGGTAACCCCCGAGCGTGCTGCAACCTAGGGACGACGGGAAGTGACCCAACGTGAGGCCGCGGCGGTTCAGCTCGTGTTCAAGCCGGGATCCGTTCCACCCGGCGCCGATCCATGCCAGGCCCTGTTCGCCCTGAGATGTGTCGAGACCCGTGAGGCACTTCGCGTCGACGGCGACTCCGCCTTGTAGCGGCACGGAAGACCCACAGACTCCGCTTCCACCGCCGACTGGGACCAATGGAATTCGCTTCTCATGACACCAACGAACCGTCTCCACGATGTCGGCTTCGCTGGAGGGAAACACGACAACATCTGGCGGAAACATCGAGGCCCTGCCAGCCCGGGCATTCAGTGTCAGATACGGCCAACAGTCACGGGAGTAGATCGCCCGGTCAGAACTTGCCCGGGAAACACGCGCGGTGTCGCTGAGAACGTTCTCAAGTGATTCGAATTCGCTCATGAATCCCCCATAATCGCCGACACACAGGCCTCACCGAGTCGCTCGAGCCACGGCATCACCGCTGCATCGAACTGCGGGCCCACGTCTTCGAGTTGCACCGTTGCGAGCAAGGTTGAGAAACCCTCGACCAGAGGGCGAAGCTTCTCCCCGAGACCCCCATCCGACGATTCCCACTCTAACAGTGTGGCGAGCAGCTCGGCCAAGCGCTCCGGTCCCGCCGTCTCCAGCTCGCGAATCGACCGCAGAACCGCGTCTAAAACGGTCCCGGGGAACAGGCTCTCTGTTTGACCGAAGAGCCCCGCCAGCTTCCCGACGTGTTCTGGCGCTGATGCTGCTAGGTCCGTCGCGAAAGCTGCAAACTGCTCGATAAAACTGTCGAAGCTGGACATGTTTTCCATTGCGATCGGCACTATCCCCACCACCTGTGCTCGTCAACGCGAGCAACCACCTGTGCTCGTCAACGCGAGCAAGAGGGAATGAAATTGGTGCGGACCGCCGTTGCTCCAGGCCCCCCCCCGTCCGCCTCCCGCGTTGACACCTGTCCAGGGGCCGTCATAAGACGGGATCCCGTTTGACGACTGCACAAAATAGGTAAGACGAATGGCGGTAAAGAACCACCTCACTCGCTATGGCTTCGGCGCCCTCGCCGCGGCACTTATTCTCCCCGCAACCGCTTCGGCGGCTGACGGCCATGTGACGTACCTCGAAGAGGTCGGAACCCCTGAACGACCGATGGTGATCGCTGGAAGCGATCGCGGCGTCGTGTTCATTGGTGCCGAGCATTCGCTCTTCCGTGCGTACCACCACGAGCAGACCGCGCACGACGCTACAACCCAGCCGTTCCTTTGGGTCCAGGACATCGATTCCGACGGCCGCTCTGAGTACATCGGTGCCGGGGTTCCGTCGTTCGTTGTGGACGACAACGCTGACCCGATGTGGGGCGTCCTTGATGGCTGCGACTCCTATTACGTCGGCGACTTCATCGAGGACAGCGCAGCTGAGTTGCTCTGCATTCGCGGCTCCTCGGTCCGCGTGTGGTCCTATGACGGCCAGGAGTACTTCAATTGGGAAGGCAGCGGATATTCGATCAGCGAGTGCTTTGGAGATGACTTCGACGGCGACCGTAAGATGGAGGTCGCTTGCAACCTCACAAACGGTAACCACCTCTTCTTCGACATCGAGGACTGGTTCAACGACCCGACTTATGAGCCTCCGCGAGACGGCGTGGCTCCGGACGCCCTGACAACCGGTGGGGTAGATCGAACTGCGATGGCAGGGCTCGCTGCTGGCGAGCGCGAGCTTTCGGTAGGCGGCAGTTCAGTCACGCTTGGCTTCGGTGGAGGCGCAGTGCAGCTGACAGTAGACGGGGCGCCCGGCGGCACGGTCCAAGTTGGTGGAACTGGAATTTACTCCGCTGCCGCGGCAGATTTGGACGGAGACGGCACCTACGAAATCTACGTCGGTGGTGACGACGCGGTCCACATCATCCGCCTCGACGGCACACTCGTCGCCTCAGTCCCAGCAAACCCAAACGCGACCTCGCGTGACGCCCGAGTGACGGTGCGCTCTGCTACCGCCAATGGGCTGGAAGACTCAGACCGAGACGTCGTCAGAGCATCAATCGAAGAGGAGATCGCTCCCTTCGTTTCCTGCTACTCGCGGCGAATGGGCGCTGACCAGTTCACTCGCGTCGGGAGCATGCTCTACGAACTCACAGTCGACGACGATGGAGACGTCACCTCGGCCAGCAAGCGCCACAGTGGAATCCGCAACGACCGCCTTGAGTCTTGCATCGAAGGCGCTCTGGAAGACCTGGAGTTCTCCCCCGCCACCGACGGGACCGGTTCCGTAAGCGTCACGCTGGACTTCGACTTCGTCGACACTCTGTGACGTACGAGCGCGTCGTTGTTCGCGCTCGCCAGGCGCTGACCTTCAATGGGCCCGACGTTGGGCTCATCGAAGATGCGGCAATTCACGTTTCGAACGGGGATGTGGTGTGGGTTGGCCCTAGCGGCGACGCACCTGAGTTCGAGGGCCGGCTCGTGCAGGCTCAAGTGGTCTGCCCCGCGTGGGTCGATTGCCACACTCATTCCATCTTCGGAGGAGCTCGGCACGGCGACTTTGCGCGTCGGAACGCGGGAGAAACCTACGCGGCGATTCTCGAGGCTGGCGGCGGGATTATGTCCACCGTCAGCGCGACCCGAGCGGCTTCGGATCAAGAACTCGAGCAGACGTTAAGCGCCAGGCTCCGTGCCTTCTACGCGACCGGCGTTTCGACGGTCGAGGTCAAAACTGGGTACGGCCTCGATTTTGACGAGGAACTCCGCCACCTGATGATCATCGCACGCGTCGCCCAGGACTCACCTGTCGATGTTATCCCGACCTGCCTCGCCGCTCACACGGTGCCCGCAGAGTGGCGTTCAAACCGAGCAGGTTACCTGGACATGGTCTGTGATGAGCTGCTCCCTGAGGTTGCTCGCCAGGGGCTCGCTGAACAGGTCGACGTGTTCTGCGACCGAGGGGCATTCGACGTCATCGAGTCTCGACGAGTTCTAGAGACCGCACGAGACCTCGGGTTCTCACTGCGCGTGCACGCCGAGGAACTCGCTCGAACGGGCGCGACTCAGCTTGCGTGCGAACTGGGTGCCCGCTCCGCGGACCACCTTGAGCACATCAGCTCAGAGGACGTCCAAGCGATGGCGCACGCCGACGTTGCCGCCGTTCTCCTTCCTCTGGTCACAGCGTTCCTGGACCTTCCTGAGCGTGCGCCTGCACGAGAGCTCGCCAATGCCGGCGTCCGCATTGCGGTCTCAACTGACTACAACCCAGGCAGTGCACACAGCATCAGCATGCAACTGGCGTTGTCCCTCGCTTGCTCGCTCCACAAGCTGTCGCCTGCAGAAGGCCTCCGCGGCGTGACCCGAGTCCCCGCAGAGATCGTTGGGCGGCCTCTAGCCGGAATCATCAAGCAAGGAGCGCCTGCCGACCTGCTCGAGTTCGATGTGTCGAGTTGGGACGCGATCCCGTACTTCATGACCGACGCCCCGATGACACGACTCCCGCTCTAAAACTCGGGCAATCGGTCGATGCTTACACGTCCGCTGAGGGAGAGCATGAAAC
>JBLHWZ010000449.1:0-3840 GCA_047629415.1 Bradymonadia bacterium
GGGGTTCAAGAGCCTCTATGACTGGTGTTCGCGCATCGATTCAAAGGTGTGGCAGGGCAAGCCGATGGTGCTGCTCGCGACCTCGCCGGGCGGGCGCGGTGGAGCGGGCGTGCTCAAGGCAGCATCGGACAGCGCCCCCTTCTTCGGAGGCGACCTGAAGGCGACGCTCGCCGTGCCCAAGTTCCACGAGAACTTCGACGCGGAAGTGGGTGTTCTGAGCAACGAAGAACTTCGTGCGCAACTACAATCGGCTGTCGATGCGTTGGTCGCCGGATCGTAGACGGTCTGGCAGGCGCGAAGTAGCTTCCCTCTCGTGAATGAACCACTCGAATTTGTACCGACGACTGACACCTCCGATGACTCGACGCGCTGCACGGAGGAGGTCCGCCAACGTATTCTTGTGCTCACGCTGCACGACGGAGACCGTGTTCCCAGCGAGCTTTATGAGAACGGTGAGCTGCAGGCCATGGCGAGTGATGGCAGGGTCGAGCAGGCGATCGCGTCTGTTCGAGACTGGGGCGCAGACCTGGTGGCTGGCCATCTCGCGTCCGCTCTGGGAATTTCAGGCTACCATCGCGTAGGAGTCGCCCGGGCGATCGTAGACTTCAACCGGTTCCCGGGGCTCACTCGAGAAGGCTCGCGACACGTGGAACGCCTCGCACTGGGCGGTCCGCTGGCCGACGCGATGACAGCCAAGCAGAGACGGCACGTGCTCTCCTCGCACTACGACGCCATCTCGGAGCGGGTGGACGAGCTGGTCGACGACCAGCTGATCATCCTCTCGGTGCACACCTACGACGAACGGAACTCGACCCATACGCAACGGCCCGAAGTCAGCCTGCTGAGCCGCTCGGATAGCTACCAGAGGGACTCTCACCTGCCCTTTGGTCTCTTCGACCCGCTCTTCCCCGACGTATTGACGGAATCCAGTGCCAAGCGCGTGTTGCGGGACCGCATGGCGCTCACGCTCGAGAAGGCCGGCATCTACGTTGAGCACAACTATCCGTATTGCCTTCCCGACGGCAGCATCGAGATCCGCTCTCAGCCCTGGCTATTCTTCCTGAAGCTGCGTGTGGTGTTCGAAGCGGCGAACCCGGAGACACAGAACGATCCGGCGTTTTCGACGGTCTGGGAGATGCTCTCGAACACCAATCTCCGTCGCGCAGACGCCGGTGCACTGAGCCGCTATCTCCACCGATTCTGCGAGGCGCCCGAGGGGCAAGAACCCGAGTTTCAGGCCGCCGCCGCCGCTTACGACGTGATCTGCTTGTTCCTGGGCGCGCGGCCAAACTTCGTGCACGAGTATCGCCGCTCGCTAGACCGCACCAGCGCCATCACCGTCGAGGTCCGTAAAGACCTCGTCTGGAACTTCGACGCTCAGGGTCGCCCCCTCAGGCCGAACGAGGCGCAAGGCGAACGCATCGGGCGCCTGCTCGCCGGAGGCATCAGCACCTTCCTGCACCACGACCGCAACTAGAGGGAAGGCCCTCCGCTCGGTCGTCCCGCCTTTCGAAACGGCGTCGAGGACTCCGTTTCTTAGACGTTCGCTAGCGCGATCCGAACGGAACCGTCAGCGAGCACCGTGACATCACTCGGGGCAGCGGCGAAGCCGTCTTCCCTGGTCACAACATGCCGCTCGAGCACGACGCCGTCTTGGAACGCAAACAGTGCACCGGCGACGGGGTCCGCCACGAGCGCCCTGCCCGCTTCGTCGATCGCGATTCCTCGGGGACTCGCAAGCCCTGACGCGATCCCGCCGTAGCTGCGAACCCAGCGGCCAGCCGCCGTAACGACTTCGATACGCGCGTTTCCGCCCGACACGATATGCAAGTTGCCGTCTGCGTCGACGGCCAACCCGCGGGGCGTGTTCAGGACCGTTCCCTGGCCATCCGGGTCCTCGAAAATCGTCGTCATCACGCCGGCCGCATCAAAAGCGACGACTCGGTGACCCAGAGTATCGGAGACTGCGAGGCGTCCGTCCGGAAGAACGGCGGCGCCCGCCGGCGAGGAGAGCTGCGCATCTGCCGGAAGCCGGCCAGCGACCTGACCCTCTTCCGTAAGCAGGATCACAGAGCCACCGCGGTCGACAACGGCAATTGAATTCTGCCACTCGAGCGCAAGCACCGGACCCGCGAATGTCCCGTCGGCGATTGACCAACAGGTTTCCCCTTGGGCACCAACGCACTCGACGGTACGATGCCGAATATCGACGGCGATCGAGCGACCTGCCGAGATGGGATAGAGGCTCGTCGTCGAGGACTCAACGATGTGAAACGCGGCCTGCTCGGCAGTGCCAGTGCCAGTGCCAGTGACACTGGCTGCGCCTGGCTCGAGCGGCACAATGGCACTCGAATCACATGCGGCGCCAGCGAAGGTGGCGACGCCGAAAGCGCCGCGCATGAATGTTCGTCGGTTCATGTTAGCTCCGCGACGGGAAGACCCCGACCACCGCGATAATGTAGTGGACCGTGTTGTAGGGTTGAACGTGGTTCACCGGCTGACGACTCCCGGGTCCTGCATCACTGGTGACGGTCGCGGTCGTTACCGGCGCTGCGCCGGTTCCGTAAACGTCTTCCGAAGCTTCCGCAGGCATCGTGCCTACCTCCGGGGTAGCGGTTGTGCCCGGCGACTCGTCGCCCGGAATGCCTACGCTGTGGGTGTGGGGCGGCAGGTTTGCCGCGTCGAGGGTGTGCGTCTCGCTGCCGCTGCGCTGTCCGAGTCTGTAGGTAGACAGTCCGGTACCTGTGCCCGCGTGCACGGCGACGCGGCTGCGCAGATCAGGCAAAGCGAAGGTCGTTCGCCCGTCACCGCCGTAGGTGGTTCCTAGGATCGAGAAGAGCGCCACGTTCGACGAAATGGCGAGCAGCTGCCCATCGCAGAAAGCCCAGCCGCGGGGTGCAAAGTTGCCGCCAAACATGATGATTTGGCCGATGAATGGTTCAGACATAGTGTGGTTTGGGTTGTGGGGTGTGTTGCATGAAAAGGCTAATTTCGTCGGACCCGGTCACGACGAAGCCGAGACGCGTATAAAGCCGCGCCGCAGGGTTAGATTTTTTTACAGAGAGGCGAGTGGATACGCCCCGGGTCGTCGCAGAGAGCATGGCGGTTTCGAGCGCCGCAGCGCCGATGCCTATCCCCCGAAATTGTGGGGCAATCAGGAGGTCGATCAGCAGCTGTTCTGTCTCTCGCTCGCAGCTAACAAGGCGGCCCACCGACGTAGGACCATACTCTACGATCCAGTCAAAAACCGGCTCGTAGGAGAGAAGGCTCGCCTCGAAGGCGCGGGCCTGCGCATCGCAAAGCGGCGCGCCGAGCTCCGGCGGAAGGCCGGGCATCATCGCTGCTGCATGCTGCGAACGCAGCTCATGCGCAAAGCCATCGTCGGACTCGGCGCGTGGGCGCAGTCGAACGGCTTCTGTCATCGGCGCTCTGAAGTCGAACGGCGGCGGCTCACGGCGACAAGAGCGAGACACCAGAGCCCTAGGAACGGACCACGGCTACGCGTCGAGGAGCAGCCGCTGGTCTCCCCAGGGAGCACAGACGGAGGTGTGTCAGCGCCACCGACCTCTTCCCCATCACTAGAGTCGAGGGCGGTATCTGAAATCGGAACGTCATCTTCAGGGTCGACGTCCGGAACGGCGTCCGGAACGACGTCCGTACCCGTGTCTTCCGCGTCGTCCCCGATGTCCCCGACGTCAGGACCTACGTCAGGACCTACGTCAGGACCCACGTCAGGACCTACGTCAGGACCCACGTCAGGACCTACGTCAGGACCCACGTCAGGACCTACGTCAGGACCCACGTCAGGACCCACGTCAGGACCCACGTCAGGACCCACGT
>JBLHWZ010000450.1:0-3839 GCA_047629415.1 Bradymonadia bacterium
CATTCACTTCGGTCTCAACAATAAGGACTGGATTCGTGTGAGCAAAGGCTCCATCGAGCTCTCCTTCAAGGGAGAAGAG
Source organism: Bradymonadia bacterium (assembly GCA_047629415.1). GTDB lineage: Bacteria > Myxococcota_A > Bradymonadia > REDH01 > REDH01 > CBDUJZ01. Next base: position 80 of record JBLHWZ010000450.1, read on the forward strand.
GACCGGCTCACGGCGCAGGACATCACTTCGGTGACGCTCGACCAGGGCTACATGACGATTCAACGGGTTGGCGCGAAGAAAGGGCTCTTCTCGAGCGAGGGTGTCTTCCGCTTCAACGTGAACGGGATGAGCGATTTCCGTTACTTCGCAATCGTGTTCCAAACGCTCACTGGCTACCGTCTGACCTGAGTCGCACCTTGTCGCACACTAGGAACCCGGTTAGTGTTCGTAAGACCCTCACCTACATTGTGTTCCGGATGATGCGCCTATCAACCTCGCTCTCCGTCTGCGCGCTTGCCCTGCTCTTCAGCGGATGCGCTGCCGATAGTTCCCAGGCGCTGGTCTGCGATCCTGCCGATCGATTCTGCGATCAGGAGCCCACCGATCTCCCAACCCGTGGAGACACCGGCGCAGTGGACGACGCTGGGGTGCCGGGTCGGGATCTCGGCAACGATAACCGGGACGTCGTAGATGAGACGGGCAATCCTATCGCCCCCTCACCCTGTGACCTCCGCTCATGCGAAGAACTCGACGCGGGCGGTCTGGTCCGCCCGGACTACGACGAGGACGGGATCCCCGACTGCGTCGAGGGCACGGCCGACCCGGATGAGGACGGCGTCGGCAACTGCGCCGACGACGACTCGGACAACGACCTCCTGACGGATGAGTTCGAGGGGGAACTCGACTCTGATGGCGACGGGATCGGTGACTACCTCGATACCGACTCGGACAACGACAACATCCTCGACCAGTTCGAACGGGCCGACGATCCTGATGAGGACGGCATTCCGAGCTACCTCGACCTCGACTCAGACGGCGATGGTTGGCCCGACGCTGCTGAGTATGGCCGTGACCCAAACTCGGGACTCCCTCCCATAGATCGCAGCGGCGACGGAGTACCCGACTTTCTCGACCTCGACTCGGACGGCGACGGACTTGGAGACGCGGAGGAGACGGGCTGTCCCAGTTCCACCGACCGCACCGTCTGGGACACTGATGACGACGGCTACAATGACCTCGTTGAAGTGGCGTTTGGCTCCGACCCGTGCAACCCCGCCGACGACATCAGCGAGATCGTCGACTTCTATTTTGAGTTGCCGTTTCGCGGTCCGGAGCAAGATGACGTGCTGGAGTTCAGCACAGAAGTCGCCAATGGCGACGTCGTCTTCAATATGGATACGACCGGCTCTATGGCTGACGAGACTGGGACGCTGCGCCGGACGCTCTCGACGGTGATTATCCCGGCGATGGGCGCTCGACTGGACGCCCCCGCCTACTCCATCAGTCACTTCGATGACTTCCCCTGCGGTAGCTTCGGGAACTCAGGCGATCTCCCTTGGGGCCTCCTTCAACGCATGACGCTCAGCCGCGGCGACGCTCAGGCAGCAGTGGATCGACTCCCGAACCACGGCGGTGGCGACTACTACGAGTCTGGGTTCGAGTCGCTCTACCAAATCGCTACCGGCGAAGGCACCAACGACTGCCGAGCCAACATCGTTCCTCCCTTCGACCCCGGCGCCAACTACGTCGAGGGAATCGCCGATGGCTGGATCGGAGGTGTTGGATTCCGTGAAGGCGCTCTCCCGATGATCGTGCACGTCACGGATGCTCCGAGCCAGTCGCGCGGTGGCAGCTACTCGTACGGTCACACTCGAGAAGAGGCCTACGCGGCGCTCAGCGCAATCGGCGCCAAGGTTATCGGGGTGGCATCTGGATCGGATGCTCGAGCCGATACGGAACAAATGGCGACCGCTACGAATGCTCTCGTGCCCGCATGTGCGTGGGATGAATCCCGGCCGGGCGGCTGCTCTCCCGGGCAATGCTGCACAGGCCTTAACGGCGGCGGCAGAGCCCCGAATGGCGCCGGACTCTGCCCGCTCGTATTCGACATCTCCGGCTCGGGCAGTGGACTCGACTCGTCGATCGTTAGCGGCATCAGCGCTCTAATCAACTTTGCCCCAATCACCGTCTCCACTTCGCTGCGCAGCGATCCAGAGGCTTCGATCGATACCACCTGCTTCCTGAAGTCGATCATACCTGACTCCGCGATCCCGCGTTCAGGCTCCTGCTCGACGATACCCGAAGCGGCTGATCTGGACGGAGATGGTACTCTGGACGGGTTCACTAACGTGACTCCCGGTACGCAGCTCTTCTTCCAGGTCGTGGCCGAGAACGAGGACTGCATGCCCCCGTCGGACGCCCCCCTGGTCTTCATCGCGTACATCGACGTCATCGGAGACGGAACGACGGTTTTGGATACCCAACTCGTGACGATCCTCGTGCCGCCAGACATCAAGTTCTAGCGCGCGGGGCGGACGCCTACCGCAATCGAAGAGTCCGGCTCCCGACGTGTAGCTCCACGGCAAAGCCCTTGAACGCCGGTAGCGCGTTTCTGGGCGGATCCTTCACCCGCTTGGTTGCCTTGGCCACCAAGCGCAATCGAACGATCCGGCGGCGAGCCAGTACCTCGCAGGAGTACGTCGCACCGTCGAAGGTCCATTCCAATGGGAAGGCCTGACGGATCTCATCCACGTCCCACTCCGCTGCTCCGGTGCGTTTCGCTACGTCCGGCAGCAGATCATCGGCCTCGACAAGCTCAAGATCGGAGGCCTCGCGTACGCCCAGTTCCTCGAACTGGGCGCGCAGCCAGTCTTCAGGTGTCTCTGGGACCTCAACCTCGGCTGACTGACCTCCCGCGATGATCCTCCAGACGTGGATTCGACTCTTTAGCTCCGTGGCCACTGACCGGAAGAGGCTTCCCCTGATGACCAATTCTGGGAGCGCATCGAGAAGCTCCGCGCCTTTCAGCGACTTCTCCTCCTCGCCGAGAGCGACATCGGCCAAAGTTCGGCGGACCGTTGCACGCACCGACACTTTCCCTCGGTTGCGTCGTGCCTTCGGCTGGCTCACTGTCGCCACTCCAAGGCCGAGCTCCATCAGGTCCGAGTAGCGCAACGGCAACACCATGCCGCCGACACCCCGAGCTCCGGTCGCGCCGTCAGACAACCACTCCTGGTCCAGAACAACGCCCGCCTTGTTGTGCTTCGTCTCACCGAACCAGCCGCGAATGCGCAGCTCGACCTCTCCGTTTCCCCAGGGCTCTCCTGATGGAGACATCTTGCCGTCCGCTCGCTTCTTCAGTGCCCGATTACGCGCGACGAAGACGATACGAGGCCATCGTTTCGCCACGTATCGAGCGAGGCGCCGGCTGTCGATCGGCGTCCGAGCCGGCGCTTTGAGCGATCGGCGGAGCGTGTCCGCGACGCGTCGGACCTCACGCAAACCCTCCGGGTGAACGCCGTGCCGCGTTGCCTGTCCGTCGCGCACGCACGCGATGAGCCGCGTTGGTTCATCCTCCAGACCTGAGAAAAGCAGCTTCCGGCTCTCCTCAACCTCATCGCGGCGCCCACCCAGCGCCTCTCCGGGAAGCAGCAACCGACGCCCTCGGTCCATGGCAGCGACCAGATCGATAACGGCGGACAGGAGGTCTCTAGGACAATCCGAAAGCAGCCGGCCTTCATCAACTCCGACGGGCAAAGAAAGCCAGGCCCGACCGTGTGTCGAGACGTCGCCGCGACTCCCGAGAGCACCAAGCTCCCGCAGGCGAGCGGCAGCGGCATCAACCGCAAACGTGGGCGGAGGCGTGAGCCATGGCGCCCTGGTAAACTCGTCGCCGCTCAGGCCGCTCGCTGCCGCGCGGAGAATCACCTCGTCGAGTTCGATTCGAGCGATCTCGGGCTCGTCGAAGGGCACCGGTCGG
>JBLHWZ010000451.1:0-3828 GCA_047629415.1 Bradymonadia bacterium
CACCTCGATGAACTCCGGCTCTTCACCATCGTTGAGGTAGCATTCGTCCGGGCGAATCTGAACGCGGGTCAGGATTCGACCTTCTTCCTGCGCCGCCGAGATAGAGATTACCTCTCCGCGAACGATTTCGTCCGAAGCAGCTGCGATCTCATCTAGCGTCAGCGCTGCGATCGTTGTCGCAGAAGCGGACTGCGGGATGGGGAGGAGGGTTAGCGCGAGCGCTGCGCCGAGTAGCCATTTGATCATGCAAGTAGGGTCGTCAGGAACGGGCTTGCCAGCATACTGAAGTCTTGCAATCGATGCCACAGTTCACCCAGGATGGGAGCGTCCAGTCAGGGGAATGCAATCCGTTTGGTGAAGGCATGTTGAGGGTCATGTTGCGCGGTACTTCTTAGCTGGACGCCGAATGCGCCTCGGTTCGTTGGGCTTGCGACCCGTTTGAGGATCCGCCATTGCGATGGCGAACGATTTCAACCGGAGACCGATGACTGTCCGAACTCTCGCCGCGCTGACCCTACTTGCCTTCGTTGTCGCCTGCGGCTCCGACGACGAACCAGCGGCGACCGACGCCGGAACCGATGAGGAGGCCAGTGATGCGTTGGATCCCGGCTTGAACGACGACGCGCGCCGTGTCGACGTCTCGGTCCCAGAGCCAAGCACGCCGAGGGCGTTCCGCATGGGAATCGCAGTGCCGACCGACGGGCTCGGTGAAGAGTTCGGCCAACTGTCGTGGCAGTACGCCGCCGCGCATGGGGACGCGATCGCGATTCGTCTCGACGGCGGACTCCCCTGGGCCGAAATCCTCGAGGAGGACGCCGCACTGCCGGCCGAGTACGAGGCGTTCCTCGCCGATCTAGCCGACCGCGTGGGGGGAACCCAGAAAGACCTGCTACTCATCGTCGACCCGTTCGACGCGAACCGCACCGGCTTTGCTCCCGACGCGCTGGGACGTGAGCCGGTGACCGCTGGCCTGACCTTCGAAGACCGTGGCTTGCGCGCTGGTTACGAGGCGTTTTGCGAGGACCTCGCTCTCCGATTCCAGCCCAAGTACTTCGTCCCGTTCCCGGACATTAACGTCTACGGTGCCAATCGCGGCGACGAGTTTGATGCTCTGCGAGAACACTACGAAGAGCTGCGTCAGACGGTGAAGTTCGCTTCCGGCCAAACGTTGGTTTTCCCCACATGGGACTTCGTCCAGCTCTCCCAGGCGATTCGATCCGGAAACCAACTGGAACTCGGGTGGATTGGAGAACTCGACGAAGCCGGTGATTTCTTTGCGGTCGACTTTCGACCAGCGTTGGAAGGGGAGGCCGCCGCGGACCTCAGTGCAGCACCGTTCACCGATCTGGACCGGCGTGAACTCTCGAGTGTGACGACACGCAAACTGTTGATCATCGACGCCGGATACCCTGCAGCAGGCGTCGTTCAAAACGGAGAGGTCTTCGCTTCAAGCGAGAATTCGCAGTTCAACTACCTGGCGTTCCTTCTCGGACTCGGAGACTCCCTCGACCTTGAGCTGATCGTATGGTCTGCCGCTGTGGACCCCGACCGCTGGTTGCTCGACCCGTGTGCTGGAGAGGAGTGCGACCTCGACAGGCTCGAAGAGCGCTACGGCGAATTGAGGCGGCACGGTTTGCTCGACTCCGACGGTTCGCAGCGAGCAGCGACCCCGCTTTGGGAGCAGTTCGCGGAACGTAGCTGGGTGCCTTGATGTCTGCGCGTAGCTGAGCGGGTGCGCGCCCGCCCCGACTATGCGTCGACCAAGAAGAGATCGGGCACCATACCCCGCAGCGCTCCTGAGCGTTTCGGGCGCTTGGTTTCGGCGATAGCGACCTCTCTCAAATGAGCGACGTCTTCACCCTCCACCAACAGGAGCTCTTGGCGAGCGCTGTCCGCTCGTTCGCGCTCCCTGTTGGCGTGCCGGACTCTGCTGGCCCAGAGCAGGAGCACTGCACGCCGATAGTCTCCAAACTCGCAGGAGAGACCTGCATCGAAGTGATTCGAGGCTGCTGGGAAGTCCCCGTCGATGACAGCGAGCATTCCTGCGAGGAATCGGAAGTGAGGCTCCATCGGAGCACTCATGACGGCGGCCTCCATCTCTTCGCGCACCTCGCCGTTCGGTCGTCCCTCCATATGCAAACGAGAGGACGCTACGTAGGATCGGACAGCCGAATGCTCCCCGTCCGAGAGCGGCTCGCCGGTACTGGTTTGGGCTGAGCGAAGTGCGGCTGGGTGCGCGAGCGTATGCCCGCCGACTTCACCGTCCCAATGCCAATGTACACTCAGATACGGTCCGAACCCGGTCGGGGCACGTCCAACTGATACGCGGATGGATCCCGCGTCCGGTTCAGAGACGATACTCTGGACCGTAATCGGCGACATGATGCAGTTGCCCGCAAGACGATCGGCCGACTCAGCGCCGTCCAGCGCACCCGCGTCTCGAAGGTCTCCGAGAAGCAACTCAAGATCGGTGCGCGAGAGTCCATCGGGTGCTTCCGTGACCGCGTCACGCAACCGTTGCTCCCGAGCGTGTGAATCGACTCGGAACGCAGGGCTGGTGGTGAGCTCACCGTTCCATAGGTTCGAAGTGCGGTAGCGGTTCGTGCACTCCAGGTGCTCTCTCTCGCCGGCACGTTCGACTCCAATAGCCTCCGCGGTCATCTCGATGAGAACCGCATCACGCTCCTCAGCGGAGGAGATGAGGAAGCCCCATGTAGACGCCGAGCCAACCGAACGAGCGATCGCCACCGCTTCCTCAAGCGTGCGGCTGCGGCGGATGATCTCGTGGCCGATGTCGATAACGCATGCCTTGTCGAAGGCGACGTCCCGATGGAAGCGTGTGTGTGCCGTGAGTGTCAGGCCCGCCTCATTAAACGCGGTGCAACCAGGGGCATCCGCTCCACGAGTACTGACGAATCCGTACCTGAGTCCTTCGTCGGGATCGCAGAACACCACCGACGGCGCCTCGTCCCACACGCCGACGCCCGGGAAGTCGAAGTTCCGCGCGTGACGCATACTCCCGTCGTCTGAGCTGCCTCCCCAGACGGCCAAGCTTGAGCACGCGGGGATGCCACTGATCTCGATCCCGCTCGCTTTGAGGATGTCGTACCGGGAGACCATGCTCACGGCGTTTTGGAAGACGTCCATGACCCCGAACCACTGGCCGACTTCGTCGGGCAGTCCGCCGGCTTCGAGGAGCGCAAGCGTGCGTGCGAAATACTCGGGGAACTGCTCACGACGTTTACGATTCAGCCGGGTTGCGCCACGCTTCAGCAAGGCCTGAAAAACCGGGGCGAGCGTGCGCCGCAGTCTTGCTGGAAAGCGAAGGGTGAGCAGGCGGGAGGCCATACGCGGGTAGAAGGCGGAGGCCTCCTCCCATCCCCCCATTTCGCGCAGAATTCGGCCGTGTTGGGCCCCCATTTCTGCCTGCGAACCTCGCAGTCTGATGACAGCGAGTGGGTGCGTAGCGAGATCGTGTGGGTACTCGTTGCTCATGCCATTTCTCTGGTTGCCTGGGAGGCGTGATTTGCGCGGAACGCGGCGACGATGTTGGCGTCCATGGACTCCAACACCGACTCAGCCAATCGCGCGTACGGCCGGATGTCACCGTCTCGAGCCTGCTCTACAAACGCCTTCCACGCGCTGATCGTCATGGCTAGGTTCGAGTAAATTGCGGCCAGGGCGCCGGAACTCGTCGCGAGCATCTGAGTGATGTCGTTGAATATGGCGAGCACTGCTGGCCGCGCGGTAGCGAGCAGCAGGGCTCGGATGATCGCAGTTTCCGCTCGAGAGAGCGCGCGCAGATCCGTGGGCATCTGTTCGGCGACG
>JBLHWZ010000452.1:0-3816 GCA_047629415.1 Bradymonadia bacterium
AAGATCCCTCGGTTGTGAGCGCTGTAGCTCTAGCGCAACTCTAGGTCCGCGCGGATCGGACTACCACCCGTAGGTTCCACCCAGCGAGAAGGTCTGCGTCCAGGTCGTGTACGTACCTTCGTTCGCGGCGTGCCCGGTTTGAGTATTGCCCACTAGGCCAGCGCACTCCTCAGGGTAGTTCGCGTTGCTCGGATCCTCGCAGACCCAGAGCGGCGTCAGCACATCGTAGTTTCCTTCCCCGACAGCGACTGTCCGATCGGGCGACCAAATGTACGCGTAGGCGAGATCGATCGACCAACGTTTGATGTGGTAGCTGAAGCCTAGCGTTCCGGCGATCCGCTCGAAGGGAGTGAAGTCGAGGTTGGTCCACTCCTCATCAACTGATGGAGTCTCGTAGAATCCGCCGAATCGGATTACGGGGCCGTCGCCCGACTCCTTGCGGAGCATGTTGAGCTCTGCACCCAATCGGAGAGACCACGAGGCGTTGTAGTGGCGGCCGAGCGTGAGGTTCGGGATGTTGCGCTCGTCGAGGGTACCGGTGACATCGCTAACTTGACCCGGGACAGTGACCCGGAAGGCATCGGTTACGCTCCAGTTCTCCCAGACCCAATCCAACTCGATGTCGAAGAGGTTGCGACCCTCGTCGTTCAAGTGGGCGTATTCGACCCCGAGGCGGACGACGTCCGGCATGGAGAGGCGTAGCTCTGCGGTGTCTTCGGAGAGTGCGAGGCCAGCGCCTGAGAGTCCCTCAGGGAAGACGAGGTCAATGGTGCCCTTGCCGACCATGTTGAACTGCGGACGGTAGGATGCACCGAACGAGAGGAACGGGGTGGGCTCATAGAGCAGACCAAGGATTCCGGTGAACCCAAAGCCCCGCACGTTCAGGGTGTTTGGTGTGTAGAAGTCGAACTTCTCTTGGCTGGTTCCCTCTGCTTGGCCTTCCTGGCTGAGGTCACCGTCAACGCCGACCGTGTAATCGACGAAGAGGGTGGCGAGCTGCAGCGTGAGCCCAACGCTCAAGTTCGCCTGTTCGATGTACCTGGCGACGGCGAGACTCGGGTAAGCGAGAATGACCGTCGAATCGACGACCATGAACGACTGGCCGCCATCTCGGGTTATGACTGACTCATCAGCGTCGGTGCCGACTGCGTCGGCGCACGGTCGGTAGTTGCCGCAGATGTCGCCTTCGAAGCCATCTGGAGGCTGCTCGAACGGAGTGTAGCTGGCCGCGCCGAACGCCGACGGCCCGTAAGCTCCAATACCGAAGGACCAGTTTTCTAGCCCGAAATTGGTCCCAAGGAAGAACATTGGCGCTGGGAAAATCGCCGTCTGCTGCGTGACCTCATCGTACTGAATCTCGCGCTCGCTGCGGGAGTTCCCTGGCCGCTCTTCGAAGATGAACGGTGAGCGTTGGTACGTCGCGTTGTAGTCGACCAGGTTGAGGTTCAAGGTCAGCGAGAGCCCATCGAGGCGCGTCAGCGCCGCAGGGTTATAATAGAGCGCGCTCGCCTCATCGACGCCCGCCACATAAGCACCACCTCGACCCAACGAACGGGCGCCGTTGTCGCCGATTTCGAAGCCACCAGCAAAAACGGTGGCGGGAAGGGCGATCAAGCCGACGACGAGGGGAAGAGCGTAGCGCATGAGTCTCACAAGCAGAGGTCTAGAACACGTTACAGTTATCCTAGTGGACCCAGTCAAGCCGTACCAATGACGCGCCGCGTCAGTCCTAGCCTAGCAAGAGTAGGCCGACTCCTACGATGACGGCCATAATCAGGAGAATCACCGCTGTGTATCCGATGATGTCCTTCGCTTTTAGGCCCATTATGCCGAGAAGCGGTAGCGCCCAGAATGGCTGAAGCAGGTTTGTCCAGGCATCGCCGTAGCTGAACGCCATGATGGTCGTGATTGGGTCGACGCCAAGTCTGTCGCCCGCAGTGAGCAGGATTTCTCCTTGCACGGCCCACTGCCCGCCGCCACTGGGAACGAAGAAGTTCACCGCACCGGCCGAGAGGAACGCGAAGAGCGGGAAGGTGGTCTGCGTTGAGACCGAGACCAGCGCGTTGGAGAAAGCGGTGATGAGGCCACCTGCCTTCATCAGACCCAACATTCCGAAGTAGAACGGGAACTGAAGCACGATAGCGCCAGCTCCGCGTGCACCGTCGGCGACAGCCTTCGAGTAGGATGTCAGGCTGCCTTGGAGCGCGAGTCCTGAGAAGAGGAAGAGCAGAATCACGCTGTCGAGGCCGAAGGTCGTCCGGCCCGTTCCTATCGCGGCGATCACGTAGAGCATCCCGCCTGCCCCGAAAATCATGCCTAGCGCGGGATGATTCTGGATACGCTCGATCAGAGTCGTCGCGCCACTTGGACGAAGATCCGGCAGGGGTGTTAGCTGCGACTCGTCGGGGGGTAAGCAGTCCGCCTTGTCCTTCGGAGTGAGCAACGCGCAAACGAGTGGAATCGCGATGATCAGGGTGCCGGTGATCACCAGATTGAGCGTTCCACCGACCGTATCGCCGATCGAGATGACTCCATCCACGTAGGAGCCGGAGAGCTGCTCAGCCAAGAAGTGTCCGTCGTTGGCGACCGTGACCGGTGCACTCCCGCTGAGGCCTCCGTGCCATACCGCGAAGCCGGAGTAAGCCGCCGCGCCCAACAATGGATAGTGGAGACGCACGCCACGCTCTCGCGCATTGCGGCCGATCTCGCGAGCGAGCAGCGCGCCCACGATCGCACCTAGTCCCCAGTGAATGAGAGACGACGCACAGGCGACCAACGCGACGAGAGCTGCGGAGGTCGACGCCGAGTTGGGTACGCGGGCCACGCGATCCACGAAGGACTGCACGGGCGGACTGAGGGCGAGGGCGTGGCCTGTGACCAGAATCAGCGCCATCTTTAGCGCGAACGCGAGCAGTCCGGCGCTCATGAACTCGGTCGCCCAGCCATCGGCGAGCGTCCAGAGCACATCAGTCTCGCCTTGTGATGAGAGTCGAAACGCGCCCACCGCACCAACGACTGCCGTGAGGACGACCGCTAACACGAACGGCTCCGGTACGATCCGAGACGCGATCGCCTGGAGTCGGTTACCGAGCGCCTGGATCATGCCTCATCCGGAATGGTGTCGCCGCGCAGAGCATCGATCGCGTCGGTCACGCGAGTCTCAGTGTCGGCAAGGATTCCGCGGCAGATTTGCAGCAACTCAGCTGCGCGCTCTACCTTCGGTGCGAGCTCGTCGATCGGGAGCTCTTCACCTTCGATCGCGCCGAGGATTTCCTCGATCTCAGCCAAGGAGTCTTCGTAGGACGGTGTCGATTTAGCCACTGGGCTTCTCACTTGGGGTCGTTGTCACAGCGGAAACGAGCACCTCAATCGTGCCGTCCGCCATCGTCAATGTCAGCGTTTCCGCGGGCTGTGTCTGTCCAGCCTCCGTGATGAATTCACCAGTGCTGCGCCGAACGATCGCGAACCCTCGGCGGACGATACGGCTCGGGTCCGCGAGCGAGAGTTGAGCGGCGATCGATCTCAGCCCTCGTGCAGACTGGCGGACTTGCGCACTGCTCGCGCGCTCCAGCGCCGTCGTCAGCCGGTCGAGGCGCGCAGACGACGTGCGCTGTGACGCCTGGAGCGAGCCGGTGATGCGTTGTTCCAGTTCACTGAGTCGTGAGGCCTGCCTTGCGGCACCGGTGTGCGTTCCGACGCGTTCAAGTCGAGCCGCCGTCAGCGAAAGGGCTCGCTGTGCCGACCGGGACTGCTGCGCTGCGATCGCTGAGATGAGCCTGGGCAACTCAGTGTTGATCTCTACCGAGGCGGTCGCGG
>JBLHWZ010000453.1:0-3787 GCA_047629415.1 Bradymonadia bacterium
TCCGACGAAGACACATCCGACGAAGACACATCCGACGAAGACACATCCGACGAAGACACATCCGACGAAGACACATCCGACGAAGACACATCCGACGAAGACACATTCGACGAAGACACATTCGACGAAGATTCGGACACCCGTGTATCATCCGACGAAGACACGCTCGACGAAGATGTGGATAGCCCCGACTTCGGCCCAGATGACGCGCCGACCTCCGACGTAAGAGAGGCTGACGGTTCCTACGTCCAATACGCTGAAACGGTCGAGTCGGGGCGGATGTCCGAAGACCTCTATGAGACCTCAGGCATCGTTCGAAGTCGGCTCCACGACGATTTGTACTGGATTCATGGGGACTCGGGGCAGGACCACGTCGCTCGCGGGATCAACGGCGCCGGAGAAATCCTCGCCGTGCTGTGCGTCGTGGACGCTTAGGGCGCACCGTGGCCGATGCACGAATGGGAGGACATCTCCGTTGGTCCCTGTAGCGAAGTGGGCGACTCCTGAATCTATGTTGAGGCGGGGGGTGACAACGCCTCCGATCGCGACCACGTCGAGATTCTGCGATTCCCAGAGCCCACATCACTCTTCACGATGGGCATCGTCCCAGAGATGATGGTCGTGCGCGACGAGACCGGTCCCCGGGACGTCGAAGCGCTGATCATTGACGAAGACGTAACCCTACGTCTGAACACGAAGCGACCAGGGGCATCCCACGTGCTCAGCGTCGCGTGGTCATCAGATGGGGAGGCTCACCTTGCCGCCAACCGAGGCGTCCTCGAGTTCCCGCCTCTCCCTGCTTCCGGCCCATACCTAATCACAGCCGCTGACTTCGACGCAGGGCTCCGCCGAGTCCTGCTCCGAGCGTACTTCAACGTCTTTGATTGCGCCGCCGACTCACTCGATCCAGGACGCATTGAGGCGTGGGAGAGTCGCGAGGCTCCTCAGGCGTTCGACAAGAGCGTAGAACGAGACAATCAGCGCCAGCGGGTCGGTAAGCGGATGCGATGTTTGGGCGAAACCCGGCCGAGCTGCCTGTTGTGCTCGATCCGAGCTAATGAACGTGACCGCCCCTTGTTGTGTCAGCTCGTCCGCGACGGAGACGATTGAACTCTCGGCCGTATCACGCGAGGCGAGGGCCAACACCGGATAGCTCGGCTCAACAATCGAGACGGGGCCATGAAGCACCTCGGCCGAGGAATAGGACTCAGCGTGAATCTGACAGGTCTTCTTGAACTTAAGCGCAGCTTCGTTTGAGATTGCGTAGGCCGGGCCACGTCCCAGGACAAACAATGACCCACGCCCGCAATCGCGTGAATCTCGCGAAACATATGGGTTTAAGCAGTCAGTTTTTGTTTCCCCTAGCACCGCCCAAGTACGGCGTCCTCGGCAGCGGCGGCGCGAGCCCACATGTCATGCGGGGCACACGGTGAGAAGAGGCTGATGACCCGTACGCCCTCGTTCTAGATGGCTAGAATGGCGTGCGATGGTAAGCAATGACAGCGCGCTCTATTCGTCCTAACCGCTCCCAGCTACTATCCGAATCGACGAGCCCGCCGGCGCCTGTCTCGGCACATGAGGTCCTCGATATGACGACTCCCAGCAGTCCACCCATCGACAACCGTTCTCCAGAAGAGATTGCAGCAGGCAACCGACGAGCCCTGCTTGGGTGCGGCAGCATTCTGCTGGTGATGCTCCTCCTATTTGTGGGGCTGGTCGTTGCGTTTCGTTACACGAGGGGTGGCCAGGGGATATCCTGTGACGACACACGTGATTGCCGCCTCGGCTTTGCGTGTTCGGAGAGCGTATTTAGGGCCGAAACTTCGCTCTGCCGTCAGAAGTGCGAGTCGAACGCCGATTGCCCCAGTGGTGACTGCATGGAAATCGTTGGAGACGATGGGGGGCTGTGCCGCTAAGGGCTCCGAATCAGCCGCGCCACTTGCCGATTCTGCGAAGCTTCAGACAGAGAGGATGATTCGTTCGAGCACGCGCCGGGTTGCTGCCGACCCACCACTGTGGCTAAAGGCATGGGACACCCTCACGCAATCCGCCCGATGCGCCCAAGTCTAGCCTTCCTCTCGCTTCTCACCTCCGCGCTCCTCTTTGGAGCATGCATGTGCCAGCCGCCAGAGGAGCTGACCGACGAGGAGGGCTCGGCAGAAACGCCGAGCTCTGAAGGCTCCGCGACGGAAGCCGACGACGAACCCACTGAGGTCGAGGTCATCGAACTGGCGCTTCAAGATGAGGGCATCTTTACAGAGCTCTGCCTGCGATGGGGACGAGAGTTGCTTCCTGAGATGGAAGTCGAGTCGCCGAGGCCCATGGAGCTCGCTCTCGGGGAGACCCGCATGCTGCTGGCGAACACCCGCCGCGTTTGTCGGAACAACCCTGAAGGCTGTCACGACGAGTTCGATCGTACGATCGCTTACGCAGCAGACCTCGAGAGAACGGAGCGCCCGGCGGTGGAGTCGTCCAACGTGCGCGCGGTCCTAACCAGCAGAACGGCTGTCGCCGCCGCCAACGCGCAGGGCGGCAGCCCCGTGATCAGTCGACCGTTCATCGCAGACATCGAGCTTGTGTACGTTGTGGACGAACCCACGACGATACGCTGGGCGACCGCTGAGCTCCTGGCAGAGGCGGGCATCGAGCAAGAGGAAGTTCACGACCTCGCGATGGAGAATATTCGCCGTGATCTCGGTGAGTTCGAGGTCGAACTCTTCGACGAGGAACTCGGAATCTACGGACTCGACATCGGCGACGCTTACGATAACTCGCGTGTCATTCTGCATGAACTTTGGGCAGACTTCGCCGCCACACTGCCGAGCCCGTTGGTCGTCGTCGTACCGGCGCGGGGCATCGTGCTCGCGAGTCACGCCGAGAATCAAACGGGCATCATGATGATGATGTCTGGCGCCTCGCGAGCGCATTTCGAGGTACCGCACCCGGTCTCGATGACTCCGCTGCTCTGGACAGAGGACGGCTGGGAGGTATTCGCTCCGCCAGCAGCTGATGAGGAGATCGCGGATCCCGTGTCAGAGGTTGTGGAACGGAGCACAGACGGCTCTGGCCAGGCCATCGAAGAGTGATTCGTTTTCCCTGGCACAAGCTCGACGCGGACGAACGGATCGGAGCCCCAATCTTGATCCGTGAGCTCGGTATTTGGACGGCGCTGAAGGTCGGTCGAAGGGTGCGCCGTGAGCTCAAGAGTGGAGCGCCATTTGTGCACATGGAGCCGGCTGCGAACGAACGAGATCGGCTCTCCAGAGGGCAAATCGGACGGGCGATCGTTCTCTATTCGACGCTGCAACGATACCGCAGCCAAGAGCAGGCGCTGCGCCTCACGCGCGCGATCGTCGTTGAGGCAGCGTGTGTCTTCCTCGGCGAACAGATCGGCTCTCTCAGCCGCGCATCTCTCGCGAATATTCCGCAACCCGAGCGCCGCGGTTGGGTGGAGGAGAAAGGCTCGAGGTTCTTCAACGCGACAATGCGTTGGGACCGAGTCGACGACCGAGGCGTCGACTTCACCGTCACCGCGTGCGCTTTCCCGCCACTCTGCGTGGCTGCTGGCGTCCCCGAACTGGCTCCGATTTTCTGCGCCGGAGACGCAAAGTTTTTCGGCGCTGTCGAGCCAAACGTGATGCTAGACCGCCCGAAGACAATTGCTGACGGGGACGAGTGCTGTGTGTTCCGACTCCGGTTCGCTGAGTCGTCGGACGGTGCCGCATGAAGCTCACGAAAGCACTGCTGCTGATCATGTTCACACTCGTCCTCTCGGGCCCCGCTCAAG
>JBLHWZ010000454.1:0-3770 GCA_047629415.1 Bradymonadia bacterium
TTGTATAGAAAGCGACCGTGCCGTCGCCAAGTTGGGGGCCTAGAGTCATGGTCCCTGCGGAATGTGTGAGTAATCTCGGGAGATTCGGGTACCTGCCCCACTCCGTCTACCGACCACGCCACGCGGTATTCGTTCACGCTCAAGACCCCCGCCTGCTGCGTCGCAGGAAGGTGCCCCTGGATGACGCGCTCCTGCCGCTCCAGAGCCCAAACAGCCATTCGGTAAAGCTCCCTTGCCTGGAGTCTCACCCCGATGGGCCCATCCGCCGCAGCGTCAATGTATCGCTCCGCTTCGGCGACTGTGCAGTCGTGTCCGGCTATCGTTGCCAGAGCGTGGGCCAGCGTAACGCCGGGCGCGGAGTTGACCCCTCCGAACCGTTCTGCCGCGGCCAACGACAGGCTGCGGGCTCTGTCTAGCGTGTCCAAGCGCCAAGCGACGGCCGCCTGGTTCAAGAGTGCCGGTCCGGTCTCCGCTGGAGAAAGTAGCTTCTCACTCGCGGCGATAAGGCCTTCATCCAAGACCGACGCTCGCTCGAGCCGGTACTCCAGTCCCCGTTCGAGTCGTCGAAACCGAAACTCGAAGAACGGAATTCGAATTCGCGCACTGAGCGCGATTCCCCTCCGAGCGTGTTCCAGTCCCAACTCCAACTGCGGCGTCTCCTCCAGCGCCATCGTCAGGTTCGAGAGCGCGCTGGGCCGCGACAGCACCGTGTCCGCATGCTCTGCCGCGAATGCGCACTGGGCCGCGGACTCCAGGTAGTTCGCCCTCCTGTATTCCAAGAAACCCGCCCAGCCGCGCACCGATGCGGTCAGGGACGCTCCGCCGGTGCGGTTCGCCGACGCCAACGTATCCTCGATCGTTTCCGAATGTACCTCGAGGCTACTGCGCTCCACGGCCAGCACTACCTGCACACGTCGGAATCGCTCCAACTCCAGTTCCTCGAATTCAGGGACCGCTTCCGCTTTGGCCATCAGTCGGCACTCTGACCCACCGATACGCACGACTCGCGACACCTCCAAGAGCTCGCGGACATTCGCCAGCTCAGGGTTCTCGGGCGATCGTTCGAACGCAAAGAGCGCGAGGTCGATCGCCCGGGCCGACTGCCGCTCGGTCGCGAGCTTCGCGAGCACTCGCCTCTCTTCATCGGGCTGGCCACCGAACGAGCCGCGGCCAGTGCAGCATCGAGAAGTGTGGCTGCCAGACCGAGCCTGGCAGCGCGCCGGGCTGCCCCTGCCGCCTGCAACATGCCGCCGCCGGGCGACAGCGGCAGGCGACAGCGGCAGGCGACAGCGGCAGGCGACAGCGGCAGGCGACAGCGGCAGGCGACAGCGGCAGGCGACAGCGGCAGGCGACAGGCGACAGGCGACAGGCGACAGTGGCAGGCGACAGCGCCGCTGCTCCCAACTCACTTCACGTGCAGGCTTGGTAGTGCCTCCGTGCACAATCGTGGCCGTCCAGCCTCGATTCGCGGCGCTCACAATTGGATGATCGGCCGTAGCCACCGGCTCTTCGAGCGTTTCGTCCGGGTGAGAAGCAGGGGCACGTACGACGAGACCAGCCTGCAGCCGTTCGACCGCGTCGCGCTCAATGCGCAGCCGATCTCCGTCCCAGAAACAGAGCCCAGCACGAACCCAGGAAGTCGCCTCGCGCGCGATATCAGCCGGTTTCTTACCCGCCCTTCGCCCCAGTGCAGCAGCGGCGTCGGACGGAAGGTGGACAACGGGAGTTGCATCTGCCGTAAGTTGGTCGGCAATTGCACGGGCGCTCTCCGGCCGCGCTCTTGGACTCGGCGCAATCATCCGCTCGATCAGCTGAGCGACCTTCGGAGGAATCGACAGGTCAGCTGTTCAGGGGCCATGAAAACCGATGTCCCGCGCCCGGAGCATGGGGGGCTCGTTCAGGCGAGACGCTGGCGGAATCGCCACACCAAAATCAAGAATGACCGGCTCGCCGCTGGCTTTGACGAGAACATTGCTCGGCTTCAGGTCGAGATGCACAACTCCTTGAGTGAGCACCGGATCCAGCGCTTCGAAGAACGCGATGACCGTCTCCTCCCTCTCCTCCCACGACTTCGCAGTCGATCCAGGAAACGGGCTGCCGTTGATGCGCTCAGTCACCAAGTATGGCTGACCAAGGTGCTCGTCCGCGCCGATGAAATTGACGATGCCAGGCAGGCGCAGGAGCCGAAGAAGACACACCTCACGACGGAATAAGTCGCGCTGCGCCGGGGTGCGCTCGGTCAGCAATTTTGCCGCGACCTCCCCGGCGGTTAAGCGACCGATCGCCAAGCGTGCCGCTAGGCGGGACAGAGGCAGCCAAGGCCTGCGCTCGATGGTCCGCGTGCAACGAGTCAGCAGTCCTCGTCTGCTCGCGAGCAGCATTCAGAGGCGGAGTCGGCTGGAAGCCGTACTGCTTGTCGCTCGCCAATCGATCACCGTGCCGAGAGTAGGTCTCTCCTAGCTCTGCGACCTCAGTCTGCCGAGCAGCCTTCCGAGACAACCATGTCGTGAATCGCCGACCCGGGCCGGAGCGCGAGTGCCCTAGCGTCTCCCATTGTCGTGCTCTCTGCCCAAGCGATGAACGCAGTGTTCAGCTCGGTCCAGGCGTCATGCAGAGGGCAAGGACTGTCCGGGTCGCAGACGGATAGTCCGAACGCACACCGTTCGGGCATCGTCCGGAAGTCAGTCGCTCGGATGACCTCCAGAAACGAGATCTCATCGGCCGGCCTAGTGAGAGCGAACCCTCCACGATGACCCTTCATGGAGTCACAAATGCCCGCAAAGACGAGCTTGCGCATCACCTTAGATAGGTAGTGATTCGACATCGACGCCGCCGCGGAAACCTGGGCCGAGCTTGCGCGAAGACCGTCAGGTAGTGCGGCCAGATAGGATACTGCCCGTAGGGCATACTCAGCGGTTTGGCTGATGCTCATTCAGGTAACGAGACGAAAGGGGTTTGGAGCAGATTCGGGTGCAGTTGTGATACACGATTAATAGCTGCGTAATCAAGAGCGTCAATAGGTAAATCGTTCAGAGAGTGTGTCTAGGCCCTCGGTCGTAGGCATAAGAGGCCAAGCGCTGGGACCGACCAGCGCCGCTAGATAGTCTCGCGCGACAGCCTCCGCCGCCAACGCGTGCACACCAACGCACTCCCGCTTCGCCTCACGCGCAGCGCGTCGGGGATGGAGCCGCTGTTTGCCTCCATGCCCCCCTCCGCACTAGGTCCCACAGGCCGATCTCATCTAGCGTTACGAGGTGGTCGGCGCTGTCAAGGTGGTTCACGCCACCGTCCCAGTTCTCGAGCGTCACAACCTTCTGCCAAGCGTGGGACGGGGCTTCCTTCGCATCCTCCTCGTTGAGTAGGAGAATCCGGTGCTCATCGCTTCGCTTTCCCTCGTTCTCGGAACCCTGCAACGGTCCGAAGGTGTCGCCCTCGTCTGCGCGCCACGAGGCTCACTCACGAACTGGAGCGGTCGGCTCCAGAGAAGAATGCCGGGTTCTAAGCCTTTGTTGAGGTCCCAGACATGAAGGCTGCGTACCGCCGACTCGGCCCTATCAACGATATTTCTTCGCTCCGGAGTCTGGCGAATCGTATCGACCGTCAATCCCAGGAATACGCGTTAGAATCGAATGATCAGAGCAATAAAGAAGAGCCTAGCTTGCAACTCTGAGAGAATCCTCGGTCATAGAAGAGGGGACGATTGAGGAAGTCTGCGAGCCTGCCAACTCAATGATGTTCAATGTCCATTAGCTGCGCCCTCAAGAGGGTCT
>JBLHWZ010000455.1:0-3744 GCA_047629415.1 Bradymonadia bacterium
ACCGCTCTCGCTCCCGTTGATGGACGCTACGCATCGCGCTGCGATTCTCTTCGCTCGATCTGCAGCGAGTTCGGCCTCATTCGGTTCCGTGTACAAGTGGAAGTCGAGTGGCTTCGGGTGATGGCTCAGAGTGACTCTCTGCCTGAGGTCACCCCCTTTGGACCCGCAGCGGACACGATCCTCGACCAGCTCGCGAATCACCTGACCCTCGAGCAGGCCCAACGAGTCAAAGAGATTGAGTCCGTCACGAACCACGACGTGAAGGCGGTCGAGTATCTCATCAAAGAGGTTATCTCCGAGAACGAAGAGCTCGCCGCAGTCTCGGAGTTCGTTCACTTCGCTTGCACCTCTGAGGACATCAACAACCTCTCCTACGGCCTGATGATTCGGGAGGCCCGCGATAAGGCGCTGCTGCCGATGTGCGATCAAATCATCACAGCGTTGACCGAAATTGCTCGCAGCTTGGCCGCGACCCCGATGCTCTCGCGGACGCACGGCCAGACGGCGTCGCCGACAACGATGGGCAAGGAACTCGCCAATGTCGTTGCCCGCCTCCGGAAGCAACGGCACGCGATCGCGCATGTTCAACCGCTCGGGAAGTTCAACGGTGCGGTCGGCAATTTCAATGCCCATCTCAGCGCGTATCCCGACGCTGACTGGCTTGAACTCAGTCGCACCCTGATCGAGGATCGCCTCTCGCTCGGACACAACGTCTACACCACGCAGATCGAGCCCCACGACTGGAACGCCGAGCTCTTCCACGCGATGCAGCGGTTCAACACCATCCTGATCGACTTCGATCGCGATGTGTGGGGCTACATCAGCCTCGGCTACTTCAAGCAGAAGACCGTCGCAGGCGAGGTCGGCTCCTCGACGATGCCTCACAAGGTCAACCCCATCGACTTCGAGAATTCCGAGGGCAACCTCGGCCTCGCCAACGCCGTGCTCGGCCACCTGGCCACAAAGCTGCCCATCTCACGATGGCAGCGAGATCTCACCGACTCCACCGTGCTCCGAAACATCGGAGTGGCCTTCGGGCACTGCCTCATCGCCTATGCTTCCTCGCTAAAGGGCATCGGTAAGCTTGAGGCCAATCCGGCGCGCATGGCCGAGGACCTCGATGCGTCTTGGGAAGTGCTCGCGGAGCCGATTCAGACGGTCATGCGGCGGTATGGTGTCGACTCCCCTTACGAGAAGCTCAAGGAGCTGACGCGTGGCCAGAAGATCAACGCGAGCGTGCTTTCGGACTTCGTCGATACGCTCGAGATTCCCGAGGACGCGAAGGCTGCATTGCGCACGCTCACTCCAGCGACTTACATCGGCGACGCAGAGGCGCTCGCCCTGCGGTGCTTGGACGAAGCGTAGGCCCACTCGATGTCAGTAAAGACCTGCCCAAAGTGTAACCGCCTTATCGCGCCGCAGCTGCCGCGTTGCCGAGGCTGTGGCACGTACCTGCATGGGACGAGGCTCGAAGGCTGGCTGATGAAAATCGTGCCCGAGCCAATGCGAGCAGCGCCTGCAACGGGAGCGATCTTCGTCGTGACGACGTTGGTCTTCCTCGTGATGGCCGTCGCTGCGCTGCCCTCGTCGCCGCTGGCATTCAGCGGATACACGCTGCAGCAGGCCGGCGCGACCACGCGGATGTCGCTCGCGCTCGGCGAATGGTGGCGGCTGGTCACTAGCAACTTCATTCATCACGACCTGGTTCACCTGGGTTTCAACCTCTACTGCCTCGCCCTGGTGGGTCCGATCGTTGAGACCTTTTTTGGGCGAAAGAAGACGCTGCTGATGTACTTCGCGGCAGGCGTTGGATCGATGGCCGTCAGCCACTTCTGGTATGCCGTCGTGCTCAACCAGCCGTACACATCGGCGGGAGCCAGTGGCGCCGTTTGCGGTCTGATCGGCCTCGCTTGGATGGGGTCCAACAAGTTCATCCCCGCCCAGCCGCACATTGCCAACGGGATGAAGCGCTGGGCGGTCATGTTGGCCATCTGGGGTTTCGTCGTGCCCGGCATCAACAACGCGGCGCACGCCGGTGGCTTTGTGGTGGGCATCATACTTGGGAAGTTGGTCTCCGTTGGCGCGCCGAAGGGCGTCGCGAAGGCCCGTGCGCTCTCAGTCGCGACGCTGAGTGCCGTCCTCGCTGTTGCGGCGTGCGGGGTCATCGCTGTCGTCTCCGCAGCGCCGTATCCATTCCGACTCAATAACGACGCTCATGGCGCGTCGCTCATGGGTTTTGAGCTGGGCGGAGATCGTCCAGAGTGGGCCGACTCGACACAGCTCGACGTGCTCATGGCGTGTCAACGGCTTGCGGCCGCCAACCGACCGCTCGAAGAGATCGCTGGCGCCTGTGAGTTTGCGCTTCGAGCGAGCCCGTACCAACCGGTTCCAGCGTACGAGTATCTTGAGCAGATCGAGCGGCAGCGCGGCGACGAGCGACGAGCGCGGCAGCTCAACCAGGCGCGGGCGATCATCCGGGAGATGGCAGAGCGATAGCGTCTAGATCCGGATTCCGAGGTGGAAGTCCGGATAGACGTAGAGATTGCCGCTCGTTCCAACCGAGACAGGGGTTGTGCGGGTTGGCGCAAGTCCGAGCGCCGAGTCGTGCGATGTGAAGAACAGAGATTGAGACGCGCCACCAAAGACGGCGAATCGAGGTGCGATCTGCCAGCCGACCGAAAGTCGGGGAGCGAGGCGATGCCCGCCGAACGCATAACCGAAAGCGCCCGCTCCACTGTTGCTGGTGGCTGCCGCTTCCGCCCACAGAGCGGTGTAGATGAGGTCGACGTTGACGAAAACCCGGCGTCCGAACTGCGAGCCGACACCATAGGTGAACCCAGCCAGCTTCGTGTCCGGGGTGCCCCCGGTGGAGAATCCTAAGATGTTCTGAATGAAGCGGCTCCCATGGCGAACGCCGAAGAATCCCAGCGGCGTGCTGTCGAGCGAAAAGGTCGGTCGGATTGGCTCTGACTGGATCAGCGAGAAGAACCCCAGCGACGCGGTACTTTTCCTGGCGTAGTTTATGAGTCCGAACTGCAGGCCTTCGACTGACCCTGTGGCCACATTTGCGAATCCAATCTGTGCGCCCCGCACGTCCTGGGCGATGTTCGTCGACCCTAGCTGAAGTCCTCGCAGTTCGCCGCGGGCGAAGTTGGCTGCCGCCCACTGCAGGCCGGTTCCTCCGCCCAAGGCCTGATTGTAACCAAGGGCGAGCTGGGCGCCGCGGAACTCGCCCGGTGTCGTGCCCTCTTCGCCACCGGTCCCTGAGAAGTTGGCCCCAGCGGCAAGCTGAAGCCCAATGACGGTGCCGGACACGAAGTTTGCTACGCCGGCGAACTGAGCGCCGTGTACAAACTCCAGCTCTCGGTTGATCCCAAGGCCGAATTCGACCCCATCGAGGCCACGCGTCCGGCTCATTAGGAGGTTCATCGATACCTGCCGCACTTGCTCACGCGCGGCGCGAGGGAGGGCCACGTTTGGAAGGATGGAGACGCCGAACGGTGTGAGCTCGTCGCTACGATCTGCCTGAAACGCTTGTCGCGCGGGCTCTGGCTGTGTTTCGAACTCCGGCTCAGGTTGTGTTTCGAGCTCCGGCTCAGGTTGTGTTTCGAGCTCCGGCCCAGGTTGTGTTTCGAGTTCTGGCTCAGGTTGTGTTTCAAGTTCTGGCTCGGGTTCTGTTTCAGTCTCCGGCTCGGGTTCTGTTTCAGTCTCCGGCTCGGGTTCTGCTTCTATATCAAGGTCGGC
>JBLHWZ010000456.1:0-3743 GCA_047629415.1 Bradymonadia bacterium
CTGTCTCCGAACCGTCGACAGTGAGGGTCGGGACCAGTCTGACCGGGGCTTCCTGCGGCATCTCCTCGTTCTGCAGGAGGGTCTGCTCGGAGGCGGTCAGCGCGAGGGTGGGATCGGTCGCCATCGAGCGATCGCGTCGCTGCGAAGGAGTTGGGAGAATGGGGACCGACGCACCGAGCAGCGACTTCGTTTCGTCCACGCTCTTAGGGCGGTTGTAGGGCGGGATAGAGACGCAACTCGCGACGACTGTCGCCCAAACGGGAGGCATGCCGGCGGCCACTAAGTCGGCTTCGGTAGTCGCGTAGGGGTCGTCGCCCATCATGCGTCCGAGCGCGTCGATCGGCTGTCCGGTCGTGGACGGGTGCGGCCGAACGAGCCCGTAGACGAGCATGCCCCACGAGTAGAGGTCGCTCCATGGGCCGGCTTCCCGGATGCGCACTGCCTGCATCAGCTCGGGAGGTGCGTAGCCAGGCGTGAACGACATCGACGTGACGGTTCGCTCCAGGTCGGCGTCTGAGCGCACGGTGCCGAAGTCGATCAGCGCGACCTCGCCGGAGCCGGTGACCAACACGTTGTCTGGCTTTACATCGCCGTGGACCATGCCGGCCTCGTGCACGGCTCCGAGCGCCTCAAGGAGCTGCGTGGCTCGACTCGCGGCGTCCTGCCAGTTGTCGAGTTCGAACCCATCTTTGACGGGGCTGAGCGCGCCGGCGTCCGCCAGCTCGTCCATTGCGTAGTAGGCGGTGCCTCTCTCCTCCCAAACGTCGATCACTCGCACGACGTATGGATTGCGGATTCGGTTGAGGAGGCGGGCCTCACGCAGGAATCGCGTGACCATTTTGCGATGCAGCGGCTTCTTGCCCTCGTGAGGGAGAACCTCGCCTGTCGCGGTGTCGCGATACGCGGTGCCCTCGAACGCCAGCTCCTTCACCACGACGTAGCCGTGTAGCCGCTGGTCGCGCGCCCGGTAAGTGATCCCGAACCCGCCGCCGCCCATGACCCCCTCGATCACATACCGATGTCCGTCTCGATCAGGGCAGAGGGGAGTGTTCGGTGGAAGTGGAGCTACAGGCACTGCGCAAGCCCAAGTCTGTCGACGAGCTCAAGCAGGTCGGACGTCAGCGGCGCCTCGAAGAGGCCGGGCTCTATTCCGTCTCGGAACTCTACCCGTTCTGCGTGCAGCGCCTGCCTCGGGTGTTCTGTGCATGCTGGGCGGCGGTACCACTCTTCGCCGACCAGCGGATGGCCAACATGAGCGAGGTGGACGCGGACCTGATGAGTCCGACCTGTCTCAAGCCTCGCACGTACCAAGGCATGGCGTCCATTTCGGCCGAGGACGGTCACCTGTGTCGCCGACTTCTTGCCGCTCTGGACGACGCCCTGTCCCGAAAAGTCCTCGGTCTTGATGTACCCGAGCGGCTCCGCAATCCGGAGCTCGTCAAAGGCAGGATCGCCGTGAACGATTGCCAGATAGCTCTTCTGAGCGTTCGGGAACCGCATGCGTTCTTGGTAGACTGGGACCAGCGTCTTCTTCCATACGAACACGTTCACGCCGGTCGTGTCAGCGTCCAACTGGTGCACGGCCCAGACCATGCGGCGGTGCCGCATCATGAGCCAAAACTGCAGGCAGTCTGGATCGTCGAGTGAGCGTCCGGCCGTGGGCAGAAGCGGCGGCTTGTTCAGCACCATGACGCCGCCGTCTTCGAAGAGGATACGCTCTTCGAGATCGGAGACCGGCGTTGGTGGAAGCAGGCCCTGCGGTGGGCGCCAGCGGCTCAGAAGTAGAGCGAGAGGGACGCGCCGAGAGTTCGGTCGTCAGACTGATTGACGTTCTGCTCGTAGGCGAAGTCGCCACCGACAGACTCGCTGCGGTATCCGAAGCCCGCGGCGAGGTAGTTGCGGCCTGCTCCTTCGTGGCGGAATCCGGCTCTAACTGGAGCGGTGCCAGCCACATACTCGAGGCCGACCGCGACCCCGTGCTCAAACCCATCTTCAAGCTGCTCGGCGATGTAGGCGATCTCGACATGCGCTCCGCCAAAGTAACCGCCGATGCCGCCTTCGATAATCCGGCCCTCGTTCAGGCCTTTGATCTCCAGGATGTTCCGAACGGCGAAACCCAACGCCATGTTGGAGCCGAGCTGCGCCATGATACCGCCATCCAGCGTTACTCCGCTGCGGCTGATCTTGTACTCTCGGTTCTCTGGAACACCGGGCGTCGAGGTCACGATTTGATCGTCCGTGGTCAGTGGGTCGCCGTCGCCATCAGTGATGGTGTCGACGTTGACGCTGATTCCCTGCGTCCAGCTCCCGCGGCTGTGATTGATGTAGCGAAGTCCAGCGCCAACGGAGAGTGTCCCTGGCACGAGAGGGAACGCGATCGCTCCTCGGATGTCGTGGTCACGGACCCGAACGTTGGCGTTGGAGACGCTGGACTGCGCGTTTAAAGCGGTTCGCAGCTGCGGATCGTTGCCGAATCCGAACGAGTACGCGACGCCGGCGGCGACACTGGGATTGGTCTTGGCGTCGGCCAGCGATACTCCGATGGCGTTGGTCCCGCCGGTGAATCCGTGCTGGTACCCCATGGATCCTTCGTAGATCGCCGCCGAGAGAATCGTCGCAGGGTTGTGGTAAATCGCGCCTGTGCCGGAGCCCGCTCCAACGAAGGCCTCGCCCATTCCCATGCTGCGCATGTTCCGGAGTTCGGGAACGATGCTGGCGTCCGCCGCGGCTCGAAGCGAGGCAGTGATCGCCTGCTCCGCGGGCGTCTGAGCGGATGCTTCAGCGGAGAGCGCGATAGAAAGAGCGCAAATACTAAATAAGATGAGCGCTTTTGTACGCATTTCGTCGGTCCTAGGGTGCGCGCCGGGAGGCCAGGGTCGGGTACCTTGTCTCCAATCTTCGGGCAAGTGTTGGGTGGGTGTTGTGCTGTGTGCCACCGTGTGTGTCTGTGCGACGAGACTGGTGTATACATTGCGCATAACCAACTGAACTAGGGCAGAAATTTCCGCACACCCCCATTGACACCATGCGGCCGGTATTCCGACATCTGTTAGCTTCGTCCTGCGCTCTCGTGGCCGGCGCCTCCTGCTCCACATCCCCCGAAGAAGATCCAGACGCACCCGAAACCGACGTCGAGACAGATGTTTCAGCTGATCTGGTCGAAGAAGACGTCAGCGGCCTGGGCGAAGAAGACGTCGACGATGGCGCCGACCTCGTCGAGCAAGACGTCAGCGACCTGGATGGCGGGGATGACACGTCCACGGACATCGCGCCGCCAGATGTCCCCATAAGTCCCAGCGATTTCTACGTCGGTGCTGGCGTAGACCTCGAGACGTTGGGCAGAAACGGTCAGGCTCTTACCGACCTGAACCTCGCCCCATTGACCCACTTCTCCATCGGGTATGCCCACGTTTCTGAAACAGGGATTTGCACGCTTACGGAGGCCTCCGCCATCGCGATCGGCCAGCTCATCGAGGCTGGCCCCACGCCAAGACTCCTCCTGGCAGTCGGCGGCTATACCAACTCCGAAAACTTCTCCTCGGTCTCGGCGGACCCCACGGCCCGCGCTCTCTTTGCGTCTTCCTGCGCTGCGCTAGTCGATGAGCACGGTTTTGACGGGCTTGAAGTGAACTGGTCGCAGCCTGTCTTGGGTGCGTTCCCAGACTTCGACGGTGAGGTGGACGACTGGGCGAACTATCAACTGTTGCTTGAGACCACCCGTGGCGAACTGGACGCTGTCGGGG
>JBLHWZ010000457.1:0-3735 GCA_047629415.1 Bradymonadia bacterium
GACACGGCGGCGATTCAACGAACTATCGACGCTGCGAGCGATGCCGGCGGTGGCGTCGTTTTTCTGCCAGAAGGCCTCTATCGCCTGGACAGCGGAGTCGCAGTCCGGAGCTCGCACATCGTCATCCGTGGAGAAGGCCCCGATCGCACTCGTCTGTACTTCACCGACGCTTCAGGGTCGCAGTCCGCGCAGATGTTTGTCGCAGGAACGCCGCTTCGGGACGAGCCTATCCAGATCACAGCCGACGCGTCCTCCCGAGCTTGGTTCGTCGAGGTCGAACCCGGTGTCGATCTTAGCGTCGGCGACGATGTCGAGGTTGGGTGGACCATTACGCCTGAGTTTGTCGCCCAGCACGGGATGACCGATGTTTGGGGGCCCTTCAACGACACATGGCAGACCTTCTTCCAAAGAACGGTTGTCTCGATCGAGCGAGGCGCCGGCGCCGATCGGGTGTGGCTCGACATTCCACTTCGCTACCCAATCCAAACACGCGACGGGCCAAGCATTCATCGGGTCACTGGGTTGTTGAGAGAGTTCGGGATTGAATCGCTCGGGCTAGCGAACGCCGTCGACAGGGAGAGCGCTTGGGCGCACGACCGCGTTTCGGTGCTCCAGCTCGTCGACTTGGTCGACTGCTGGGTCCGGGACGTTCATTCGTTCGCTCCACCTTCCGCGGCCGACGGTGATGACGACGCCCCGCATCTTCAATCCGGCGGGATTCGGATCGAAGCGTCGAAACGAGTCACGGTTCAGGACACACATCTCGCGTCTGCACAGAACCGCGGCGGAGGGGGCAACGGGTACCTTTTTGAGATTCGGCGCTCCAACGAGATCCTCACACGGGACTGCACGGCGCGTGCGGGCCGCCACAACTTCATCCAGAACTGGGGATTCGGCACCAGCGGTTGCGTCTGGCTGCGCATCCACAGCAGTGACGGGCGGGGCCAGACGACGATGGATGGGGGCGTGTTCACGACCGGTCTCTCGGAGTTCCATCACTCGCTCGCGACGGCAAACCTCATCGACGCGAGCATCATCGACGATGGTTGGGGAGCAGTGAATCGAACGCATTGGTCCAGCGGCGCTGGCCACTCCGCGAGCGAGAACGTCGCATGGAATACGACGGGCAGGGGCGTGCTCCGGTGGTACAACTTCGGCCACGGATATGTCATTGGCACAGGCCCAGCCATCGACGTCGCGACCACGATCGTGCTCCCGAACTCGGGGGGGACCGAGCCCGAGGACTACACCGAGGGATTGGGCCGAGGAGAGTTGCTCCAACCGGTATCGCTCTACGAGGACCAGCGCGCGCTTCGATTGGCGCGCTAGTCTACAGAGACTCGGAGCTCCGCCGAGAGCCGCCTACGATGGCGGGTACCACCTACGATGGCGGGTACCACATACGATGGCGGATACCGCCTACGAGGGCGGATACAGCCTACGAGGGCGGATACCGCCTACGAGGGCGGATACAGCCAACGAGATGCCGACGGCCGGAGAGCGGTCTCAGACCCAGATGACCTTCGTTTTGGTATCGTACCAGCCCTCAACGCGGGCTTCGTATTCGGCCTCGATCGCCGAGCGGCGGATCTTCATCGTTGGGGTGAGCATCCCGTTGGTCACGTCCCAATCGTCGGAAACAACCGCGATGAACGCCATGTGCTCGTAGTGCGCGATCTGGGCGTTCACTGATGCGAGGAGCGCTTCGAACTGAGGCCCAGCGTCTGCTCGGAATGCAGCGTCGCCGTGCTTCGGTCGCTGCTCCTCAGCAAGCACGACGATCGCGCAGGGCTGTGGATGCCCAGATCCGGCGACACACGAGAGTTCGACCAGGGGGCTGTTGTTGATCCGGTTCTCAATGGGGCCCGGTGAAACGTACTTGCCCTTGCTGGTCTTGAAGATCTCCTTGAGGCGTCCGGTGATTTTGAGCAATCCATTTGGCTTTCGCTCGCCGCGATCGCCGGTCTTGAAGAAGCCATCTTCGGTGAAGGATTCGGCGGTGAGGTCTTCTTGTTTGTAGTAGCCGGTCATCGTGCCCAGCGACTTGATCAGGATCTCGCCCGCCTCGCTGATCCTGACGTCGACGCCTGGGTAGGGGACACCAACGTATCCCGGCTCGTTGAACTCGGGGGTCGAGAGGTGGCTGTAAGCGAAATCCTCGCTCATCGCGTAACCCTCGAGAAGGTTCAGCCCGAGCTTGCGGTACCAGCTGATCAGCTCCGCGGGGATCGGCGCCGATCCCGAACCTGCGAGCCGGCACGAGCCGAGGCCGAGACCACCGAGGATCTTCTTCTTCACGATGCCCGAGAGGATCGGAATCTTGAGGAAGAGCTCGAGCTTCTTCGGCGGCATCTTCTTGAAGACACCCAGTTGGAACTTCAGCCACAGGCGAGGGACCGAGATAAAGAGCGTGGGTTTTGCGCGTTGGAGGTCTTGTACGAACGTCTCCAGCGACTCGGCGAAGAACACGTGATGGCCAGCGACGAAGGTCGTGCACTGCACGTAGGCGCGCTCGAAGACGTGAGCCAGCGGAAGGTAGGAGAGGCCACGGTCATTCTCGGTGATCGCCAACTGCTTGACGACACCATGGGTCGCCGCGGACATCCCCCCAAAGTTGTGCATGACCCCCTTCGGACGACCGGTTGAGCCGGATGTGTAGATGATGATCGCGAGGTCATCGGCCGCGCGTGTCGGACGCTCGGCGAGCGGCTCCGTGTTCGCGAGCACATCATCCCACTTCGTCAGGTCGGTCTTAGGCGCGAGAGGAAACGCGATCTTCGGCATATCCTCTGGGAGGGCGCCCTTCAGCTCGTCCCAGGTGTCCAGCTTGCCCACGAAGACCATCTTGGCCTCGGAGTGCTCCACGATGTAGCTGATCGTCTCTGCGTTTGCCGTCGGAAAAAGTCCGACGGTCACGTGGCCAGCCATCCAGATCGCCAGCTCGGCGATCATGAACTCCGCACAGTTCTTGCTCAGCATCGCGATGCGCGATCCCGGCTCCCACCCCTGGGCCTGCAGGTGCGCCGCCATTCGCAGCGCCTGGTCGAGCACCTGGCCTCTCGTGTAGTCGCGCGCCGCGCCGCCGCCCGTCGGCTGGGTCAGGTGCGTGCGGCTGGGATCAGCGTCGACGAGTTTGTAGTAGGATTCGAGCAGCAGTGGTGCGTTGGTCACGGAAAGTTTGGCGAAGAGGGAGAGGAGCAGAGCCCGAAGCGAAGGTGTTCTATCAACAAATCCACTGTCAGAGCGCGGAGTGCAACCCGGTTAACGGGTGCGCGGGGCGCGCGACTTACAAAGTTGTCGAACTGAGAAGCATCAGTGATCGTGTTGGGAAGTATCAGGGCTCGCTCTTCTGTCTGCAACACGGTCACGCGCCGCCAAGCGATCTCCTAGCGCGAGTCTGGTAGGCAGCACCCTCACCTTACAGAGAACCTGATGCGCTTCCACGTAAGATCCGTCCTACTGCCGTCCGTCGCGCTGGCAGCGGCCTGCGCGGACGTTGGAGCCAGTGTTCGACTGAGAAAGCTGCGACCGATAGCTTAGCCTTCCCTCGACATCGGTGATCCCCAGCTGCCGCTCCGGATGGGGTCTCGCGTCCAACCAAGCCGCGTAGTCATTGCCGGCAACGCTCGCGTCCTTCGTTTCTGCGGCCTCGTCGTCCGCCACACGGAGGACACCTTTGTCGGTCTCCTTGAGGACGAACACGCGCTCCCACGGTTTTGCGGGGGAAGAAGCGAC
>JBLHWZ010000458.1:0-3733 GCA_047629415.1 Bradymonadia bacterium
CAGCTGAAAGCGGTCTGCGTCCTGCGTCGAAGTCTCAAGCTCCCACTCGGCCGGCGAACGAAAGGAGTCGTCCAGCAGCTCTACATCCGACCCGAGCGTGGCGACGCGTCCGAAGGGACCATTTGAGGCGGCGTCGCTGCCGTCGGCAAGCGTGCCGGCGACTAGGTACTCTTGTTCCGCGTCGTAGAGCAGGTACGTGCCTAGGTCGGTCGGCTGCATCCGGAAGCGCGAGGCGGTCGAGGCGTCGTCTGCGATGAAAGCAAACGCGGTGCCTCGCGCATCAAATCCGGCGAATCGTGCTTCACTTCGACCAGCCCACGCCTCGATTTGGTAACAGCCGTGCGCGAACGAGTAGACCCCATCATGCTCCGGCGCAGGATCACGGACGGGCGGCGGCCCGAGGTCGACATCAACGTCTTCGCTTGAGTCGGACTCAGTATCCTCGCTCGCGTCTGCGTTTGCGCCGACGTCTGCCGTTGTTTCGTCCGTCGCGTCAGGACCGGCGCCATCAACGGTCGCCGCACCTTCCGGTGTGTCCGCTGCATCGAAGGCAGTTGCGTCTTCTTCTGGCATCTCGTTCGAGCATGCCGATGCCCCAACGAGCAGGAGGACACTGGTCGACAGCATGTGTCGGGCGGCGGAATAGTTCGTTTTCATGCGGGCGCGGCGGAGGGCGGGATGGTGCGAAGAAGGGAAGTTAGTGGCTCGTGCACGACGCAACAACGCCTCTTCGGGCAACAGTCGGATCGCCAGCGCCCTAGCTAGCGGGCCGTCATAACCCGGCAGATCTCCGCGCAGAAACGGTGGGGGCGGATCGGTGTTCATCGAATCGAGCGAACCGGTCGGCTCGTTCGCGAGTAAAATCGGTGGCCTGTGAGCGACGGCGCGCGCGATCGCCACGCGCTGCTGTTGACCGCCAGACATTGTCGGTGGCCGGCGGTCGGCGAGCTCGGCAATATCGAGTATCTCAAGCGTCTCCATCGCACGGTCGCGGGCCACCTTGGACGCGACTCCAGCTCGCCTGATGGGCCGCGCTGCGTTCTCCGCAGCTGTCAGCTCGCCCAGAAGAAAGTGGAGTTGGAATACGAATCCTACCGACCGCGCCCGAAGCTCGGTCAGCGCGAACTCGCTCAAGGTTGAAGTATCTTGTCCCAGAATCCGAACACTTCCCGCACTCGGCAGATCGAGGGCGCCAAGCAGGGAGAACAGGGTGCTCTTTCCTGAGCCGCTTGTACGGGTGAGGGCAACGAACTCGCCTACGTCGACCACCTCTCCGGTGAATCGTTGGTTCGGCAAAGCGTAGAATCCTACGATTGCCGCGGCGCCGACCGAGACGACGGCGACGTCGCTTTCATCGATCTCAGCCTCGACGCGGCACTCGCTCAGGTCGCCGAGTCTCAGCAGCTCTTGGCCAGCGGAGACTCACTCGAAGGGCCCAGCAAGTCGTTTGAGCATGAGGCCGTCGGATACTAGCCAAGCGAGGACGGCGACGAACGCGACGCTGAGGATACCGATGATTCGTTTTTTACCGGTGGCCCACTATCATCGGGCCGGCAGCGGATCGATCGCTAGAACCAGTCCCTAGCTGTGTGTTCTAGCACTCAGGCGAGCGCGAGAGAGCACGTTTGGAGCGTACTCCTCGTCCGATCAGGCGCCGCAAGCGACCTCGGCACTCCACGGGAGTCACCGCTCCGCCAACGCTGCAAACGACCCCGACCATCTAGACAGCGAACGCTGTCCGGAAGTCCTCCAATAGGTCCTCGATATCCTCGATCCCTACCGACACACGAATCAGGCTGTCCACGATTCCCATCTCCTCGCGCCGCTCGGCTCCAGCCTCAAAGAAGATGGTGTGTGCCACCGGAATCACCAACGTTCTTGTGTCCCCGAGGTTGGTGGATGGGATCGCGATGCGGAGCCGGTCGATGTACTCAAAGCAGTCGACATCTGCGGCCAGTTCGAAGCTGAACAGGCTCGATGATCCTCGGAAGAGCGAAGCGGCACGCTCATACTGAGGGTGGCTCTTCAGCCCCGGGTAGTAGACCCGCGCAACCCCGGGATGCGCTTCGAGCATCTCACACAGCGCTTGGGCGTTCGACGTGGCGCGCGGCATCCGCAGCGACAGCGTCTCCATACCGGCGGAGAGGCGGTGCGCGACGTCGGAGGCTAGGGCACCGCCTGTGTCGCGTAGGCCCTTCTTCTTGATCTGAGTGATGCCCCAGTCCGGTGTCGGGAAGCGCTTGTAGGCCTCCTGGATGTTTGCGTACGTCGCCCAATCGAAGAGGCCCGTATCTGTGACTGCGCCGCCGAGCGCATTGCCGTGGCCACCCACGTGTTTGGTGAGGGAGTTCACGACTAGCGAGGCGCCGACTGTCTTGGGACGGAACGCCCATGGACTCGTCATCGTATTGTCTACGACGTAGAGAATTCCTCGCTCAGCGCAGATTCGCCCGATCGCTTCGAGGTCGGCAACCTGCGTACGAGGGTTCGCGATCGTCTCGACGAAAACGATGCGTGTATCGTCTCGGACTACGGCCTCGACGTTGCTCGCGTCCGTGGCGTCAACGAAGTCCACATCCACGCCGAAGCGGACGAGGCTGCCCATGACACTCGCGGTGTTTCCAAAGAGGAAGGACGTGCAGACGACATGATCCCCAGCGCTGCAGAGAGCGAAAAACGTTGCATGGATCGCGGCCATTCCTGTTGAAAATACAACGGTCGAAGCGCCGTCCTCCAGAAGGGTGACCCGCTTCTCAAGGGCGCGCGTCGTTGGCGTCCCGGTCCGCGCGTAGGCGAAACCTTTCGCCCGCCCCTGAAAGACCGCCGCCAAGTCGTCGGCGTGCTCGAATCCGTAGGCGACCCCTGTGTGTACGGGCTGGTGAAGCGCGCCCGCTTCGGCCCCGCCCAACCGGTCGGAGTGCAGGAGTCGTGTGTTGATGCCCCAGTCTGCGTCGCGGTCAGTCACTTGCTTATCCAGTCGAAGGGGCTGCGTTGGTACACATGGTAGTTCAGCCAGTTTCCGAAGAGCAGGTTGGCATGGCTCCGCCACCGGACGAGCGGGTCGCGCGACGGGTCATCTTCGGGAAAGTAGTTTTCTGGAACGTGAATATCGAGGCCCAGTTCGAGGTCTCGCTCGTACTCGTCCTTCAAACAGTTCGGGTCGTACTCCGAGTGGCCCGTTACGTAGACCGCGCGGTTCTCCTCGCCGACGAGGATGTAGGCACCGCCAAGCTCGCTTTCAGCGGCCGTGAAGAGGTCGGAGGCGCCGTCAATGTCCGCTTGGTTGAGCCCGTTTTCACGTGAATGTGGTGCCATGAAGACATCATCAAAACCGCGAACAATGGGGACCTTCGGATCCGGAGCGGTGTGAGGAAACACTCCAAAGTGCTTCCGCGGCAAGCGTACTCGGTCGATTCCGTGGTTGAGACGCAGCCCGGCCCATGCGGCCCAACAGAGGTAGAGGGTGCTGGTGACGTTGGCGCGCGCCCAGGAGTTCAGAACTTCGAACTCCGGCCAATACCTGACGTCCTCGAAGGGCATATTACCGAGTGGCGCGCCCGTGATGATCAGCCCATCGTAGCGCTTGTCTTTGACCTCGTCGAACGACCGATAGAAGCTGTCCATGTGCTCTTTCGGCGTGTTCTTCGGAGCGTGACCGTCGAAGTAGAGCAGCTCCACCTTGGACTGCAATGCGCTGTTCGACAGCAAGCGGATGAACTGCGTCTCCGCCTGG
>JBLHWZ010000459.1:0-3723 GCA_047629415.1 Bradymonadia bacterium
AGCTGGCTAGGACGAGCAATCGGCGGCGCTTCGACCGTGAGCAAAGTAGCTCGCCATTTTTGAGCCCGCGGAAACACCGCTCGCTTGTTTTCGGCCCAGCCTACCCCTGCGTCGTTTCACGGTGACGATCCTACGAATTGGTAGGACAGCGTGATGCTGACAGCGGTGTTTCTGGGCTCGATTGTGGCGTGAGAATTGCTAGCAGTGCAGACCATGACACACGACACACCCTCTCCACTTCGCCTCGTCACGCGGGATCCTGCCGTCCACGAACTCATCGCGCAGCTCAGCGCGGCCCGCAAACGTATCCTTGGGGCCCCCGAGGAGGCGCACGCGCTCCAGTTCTCTCGTTCACACTTGGCCGACGTACGCGCTGGCTTCAACGCCGCGATCAGGCGCGGAGAGTCGACGCTGCACCGCCTGTGCGACCGCTTGGTTCAGGAACTGATGGATGGGCGCTGCGATAAGGTGAGCGTGGTCATCGCTGAGACTCCGAGTACGGGTGAACGAACCCAACTCGAACACCGCATCACAGACGATTCCCTTTACGGTCTGACCGACCTCGCGCTTGGCCTCTCAGTGCTTGAGCGGGTCCGGTTCAAGCGCGGTGAAGACTGGGTCCAGCCACGCTTGGTCGCAAACTTCGTCGAGTACCACCCGCTGCGTGCGGGCGACCCTGTCATCCACAAGATCCTGAGCCGAATCAAGGCCGAAGAGGAGGTTTGGAACAAGGTCGTCGACGAGATCTTCGACCTCGATGCGCTGGTGCGGCGCGACAAGCAGCTCTCTCGCTACAGTCGCTTCGTGAAGGACGTCTTCGGCGTGAAAATTGTCGTCGGAAACGATGCTGACGCTGAGCGCGTCCACGCGTGGCTCGAGCGCGCGTGCGACGACCCTGAGATCTTCCAATCCGTGTCAAGTGGAGGGGAGCAAGTGAAGCTCATCGAGACGAAGAACTACCTCGCCGCCGGCAAACGGACAGGCTGGGCCGCACTGAAGTCCGTCGTCACCGCCGGCGGTCAGACGATCGAATTGCAGATTCAGCCGCTAGACAACCACGTGCGAGAACTCCAGCGGCTCACGGCACAGAGCCACGCTGCATTCAGAACCCGTCGCGAAGAGGTTCGGGACGAAGTCGCTCGAGCTCTGCCACTCTTCGGCTTCTATCGCAGCCTCTTACGCTGGATGTTTCAGCATCCCGACGCCCCAGCGCCTCAGTTGGGGCGTGTGCGCGTAGAACTTATCGACTGAGACGAGTCACCCGTCGGCTCGCTGATCCGTTTGTCTCGCTCCCACGTTTCAGGACCGCGCGCGATTCGTGAGGATCGATGTGTTCCGTCGCGTCGGGTTCTCGTGGTACCCGCCCGCAACTCTCGTGTTGGCGAATTCCCGTCTCCGAACGGCGCCCGTGTCCTCCTCGTCACCGGCCGCGGATCACTAGCTCATCGACTGAGCCGGTACAGCGCGATGGTCACTGCCTGATCCACGATGGGGAAGTCATCTCCACCCGGGTATCCGCGCTCCGCGAGGTCGGAGATGACCGGAGTTCTGGTTTCAATGGTCGTCGAGATCAGCTCGGTCCACTCATGCTCAGAAAGAAGCTGAGCGCAGGCCAGAAGCGACTCTGACGCGCCCGCTGTCGAGGCCGTCGTTGATGCACCTGCACCCGTGTCCGGGTGAGAGTAACAAGTCCTCCCGAGGTAGAAGTAAACGGGGTCTCCCGTTTCGATGCACGCCTCGATGCCAGATTCGGTCACGACGGTCCCGACTCCTCCACGGGCCAAAAACCAACTCGACGGGCCATCGACCCCTTTTAGCTCCAGAACCGGCGCTACAAGGCAGCCCGTTCCGTCCATCAACGGGAGCGCCCGTAGCGCGAAGCGATGCTCAGCGAGCAGCGGCGTCTCGTTGGCGATTGCGGCCGACCGAGTGACGATCGAAGCACCTAGCGCCGTGGTCCAAGCAACGACGACCGCCGCGAGGACGAACCGGCGCGGCCGAACAGCCTGCGCGAGGACCCACAGCGCAGGACCGGTCGCAAGCACACACAACGAAACCGCGGCGAACTGGTGTCTGAAAATCGAGGGATGCCAACCGCCGTGGACCAAGCTGCCCACGCCTTGGAGAACCACATAAAGCCCCCAAAGCAGCAACGGACCGCGCCAGTCCCGCTGCATGATTCCCCGAACGGTGACGATCGCGAACGCAACGGCTGTCGCTAGACAGAGCCAGGTGGGCACGAAGGGATCGTACTGCCAGATCCAGACCCAGTCGGAACTTCCGGCCGGGGCGAACACCGGAAAACTCACGAAGCGGGAGCTTCCCTCTGCGAACTTGTCCACCATCAGAAGGACCGCCCTCGGCGCCAGGAACAGCGCGGGTAGAGCAACCACAATCGCCGCGTCCTGCCACCGCCTCTTAGAGGTTCCTCCGGCCCGGCTGGACACCAGGCAAACAAGGAGCCCCAACGCAGGATACGACAGCGTCTCGATGCGTGTCATCGCTGCGATCGCGACGAAGCAAGCCCCACACACGAGCGCCGGCCGATTGGCCGCCTTGGAACCAAACGCGACCATAGCGAGCCCCATGAGCAACACGGCGGCGGCGAAAACAAGCGCAAGCTCACTTCCAGAGTATGCGATCGACAACGGAAGGAATGCGAGCGTTAACGCGGAGATCGTCCCAGCAAAACGGCTGTCCCACACGATCCGCACGAGCACATACATCGCGGCTATGGAGAGCGACGACATGCCTAGATTCATCGCGATCAGCGCGTCCTCGCCAGGCACGGCCAAACCTAAGAAGCCGCCAGCGATCAGCTGCGACGACGGCAATCCATGGAGAAACCCCATCGACTCATACGCCATCCGGGCAGGGTTCAACCACGCGTGGCCGGTCTCATGGGCAAAACCGCGAGGCGAAAGCATCAGTCGCAGCGAGAACGCAATCCCGGCCAAGGTCCCAGCGACTACTAGATCAGGCCGAGCCTGGCGCCATGCGCCGCTGCGCGAACGGCGGATCGCGATCGCTGCCGACACCACTCCGAGGATGCAGGCCGCGTAGAAGAACTCGTATGCTGCGTGGTACGCGAGAACTCTCATCGACGTCGGATCCTGAAAAAGCACCAACCGGCTAAAGCAAGCGGCCAAAAGCCCATCCTCCAAGCCATCGGGAACGGAGCAAAATCGGGGGCAATCGTTCCAACACCCGCAGCCGGATCCCGGCGCACTCGAGGAGGGGTGTTGGCAGATGAAGCTTCGACCGCATCGAGCGGTCCCCCTTCATCACCGCCGATCTGGACCGTGACGACACCCAG
This sequence comes from Bradymonadia bacterium, assembly GCA_047629415.1. Lineage (GTDB taxonomy): Bacteria > Myxococcota_A > Bradymonadia > REDH01 > REDH01 > CBDUJZ01. Next base: position 3,317 of record JBLHWZ010000459.1, read on the forward strand.
GTTAGTCGCGAATTCGGGCGCCGCGATCTGTGCGAAGCTCGCGGGGCATCGCACCCGAAAGTCGTCCGAGCCCGAGAGTTCGACGCTCCCTACGGGCACGCTGCCGTCCGGGCCGCATCCAAGCGGATGTACCGTAACCGAGAGCGCGCCACCCGTGGTGACACTCCAGCCTACCTGCGCGACATCCCGGTCTGCGCTGATTCCTTCGTACACGCAGTCAGAGGAAGCACGGTCGAGCTCTCGAGCGAGGTCACGGATCCCGTCTGGGGGAAACGCGAACACACACTCGTCCCACGGGGACGCGCCTATGAGGCCACCAAGCGACAGCAGGATCAGTGCCGCGGCTCTAAGCCTGAGGTGCGATTTGTGCAGAGAAGTCTTCATTTGACGCGGCGAGATTCAGTCAA
>JBLHWZ010000460.1:0-3700 GCA_047629415.1 Bradymonadia bacterium
TTCTAGCCGAGGCATCGAGGTCGAGCTGCTTCTGCGCGATTTCCGCGCCGCCTGATGGGCAGACGACGACGGCAGCCGCAGAGACGACACAGCGGAAGCGGAACAGGGACGACTCTCGTGAGTGCTTTCGTGTTGGCGTTGATGCTCTTGATTTTGCTCTTCACTCAGCGACAGATCACCACTGGTGTCGTCGACGCGTTTGATGCAATGACCGCTGTGCCCGGCGAGCAAGAGGGGTCCGCCGCAGAAATTGATGGCGAAGGGAATCAGCCCCGAGAACCGTCGGAGCCGCGAGGCGTCGGGATCGAGTATTACGAACCGCGCCCGCTGACGGTCGAAGTCGCTCGAACCAAGGTCTTCATCGCTACGCAACGAGCACTGAACCACGTAAGATCGCATGCTGTTGACGACCAAGCACCCTGAACTCGCCTCGTTCTTCGATGACGAGTTCCTTCACCATCGGCACTATGAGGTCGAACGGTGTCTTGAGATGAAGGGCCGCTTCGCGGCAACGGCTTTCCCCACGCACGTCGAGCTTGGGGCAAATCGAGGTGCGTTCATCGAAGGGATTGGAGCCGTTGAGGCGCCGATGCCTACGTTGGGGATCGAGTGGCGGCCTAAGCACGTAAGGCAAGCGGAACGGCGGATCGAGAAGCGGGGCCTGACAAACGTGTCCATGCTGGCGGCTGATGCAAAGCTCGCATTCCCCCTGCTCTTCGAGCCGGAGAGCTTAGACGCTGTGTACGTGCTCTTTCCTGATCCTTGGTGGAAGGCGCGCCACATTCATCGCCGACTCCTCGACCCGGTGTTCCTGCGGGTCATCGCACGTCGCCTCAAGCCGGGGGGGCGCGTGTATCTGAAGAGCGACGTCTTCGACTACCTCTATTGGGCGCGTGCCAGCGTAGAGGCCTCAGGCGCGTTTCGCCCGTTGCCCCCAGAGCGTTGGCCAGACGAGGGAAGTTGGACTCTCTCGACGCGCGAAAAGAAGTGCATGCGAGCCGCAATCCCGTTCGGCCGTGGATACTATGAAAGGCTGGCTGACTTTGATGTGACTGTGCCAGCACAGCCGGAATCTCATGCCCAATTCCCAGTCGCTGACGACATCGACCCAGTAGCGATCATTCAGGGTCGGCCACCGATCGACAAGGAAGAGCGCGCGCGAAGGCATCGGTCTTCACAGTAGGCCCGACGCCATTCCCAACTGGTCACTTGCACGACAGGTGGAACCGGGAGAACACGGAGGGAGGTGCGAGCGAACGCTACTTCGACCGTATCCACGGTCGCGATGGAGCCCGTTACAGACTCCTGCGGATTAGGGCCTCGCCCAGAAGAGTTCGACGAGTTCGACAGCAGGGCTGACATCCCGGTTACTCGTGCGCAGCGTCAACTCCATCTCGAGGTGACGCCCGGGCGGGAGGCCACCGAGGTTCGCGGGCGTCGCTACGAATGGGCCGGCCCAAGGGGACCAGTCTTCGCCGTTCGATGAGACTCGAGCCCGAAGCTGAACCTCGCCCTCGGGAGGAATCTCGGCCGTCCAGGCAGCCTCATCGAACGTACAAACCTCGAACTCACAGTCGAAGATCACCCGCCAGATTCCGCGGCGTGCCGTGAAGTTCCGAAGCTGGAATCCGCTCAGGTCGGAGTAGCTGTATGGGTTCCTGCCCACTGCGACTTCGCCCGCGTACGTTCCATCGTAGGCGAGGCGGTAAACGTTGTCGGACCCGTAGCACGGGATCCACACGTGACGGTCTTCAGCTACGCCGACGCCGATTGGGCCTTCACACACGGGGTAACTCCCGATGAATGATCCGGTCTCGGGGTTGAATCGAGCAACTCGATTGGTGCCGTACGACACAACCCAAATCATGCCGTCTCCATCGACCGCAACGCCACGGGTTCGCTCCAGCACATCTAACTCGTAGGTGGTGAAAGAGTCGGACTCGCGGTTGTATCGGACCAAGTTGTTGCAAGTGAAGTTGCCGAGCCAGACGTCGCCGTTTCCGTCGACCGCGATGCCGTAGGGGTTTGAGCAGCCGGGGATCTCCCATGAACCGACCAGTGACCGAGTCTCGGTGTCGAATGCTCCGAGCTGGCCATTGGCGTATTCTGGGATCTTAAGGCTTGTGAACCAAACGATCCCCTCTGCGTCGATCGAGATTCCATAGACCTCCATTCCGACGTCATACTCTTCCAAAGTGATTCCAGTACCAGGGTCGATTCGACGAATGCGGTTGTCGTTATAGGTGCCGACCCAGGGGAAGCCTTCCTCATCAATCGCGATACCGCGTGGCACTGCATCGTTTGGACCGACAGGAGCGGTATACCGAACGCAGTCGTCACCGGTGCACTCTCGCGCATCGACTCGGGTAACCGTCCCTTGACCACTGAACGCGCGGTTGGCGACGAATACGTTACCGTTGAAGTCGACGGCCGTTCGGCTCGGGCTTTGGCCGACTGGGTACCGCCCCTCCTCCCGCACTTCCTGTGTATTGATCTTGGAGACTGTCGCTTCGCCGGAGTTAGCGACCCAGAGGAACGGCAGACCGGAGAACGAGTTGCCGAGCCGGAGTCGGCCCGCAACGTCGACGTCGACACCCTGCTTCTCGCCTTCGTCCCACTCTTCGACAGTTTCGCCCCAAGACTCGACGAAGCACGCTTCTCCACAGGTGCCGCAGACGTTCAGGAGGCCCTCGTCGACCAGACCGTCGCAGTCGTTATCGACGCCATCGCAGCAGGTGGGGCCGCAGTCCTCTTCGGGAGCGACGTCTTCAATGCACTGGCCGCAGGCGTTGCGGAGGAACTCGTCGATCTGACCGTCACAATCGTTGTCTAAACCGTCGCAAGTCTCGGTATCTGTTCCACACACGGAACAGCCGTCCGGGCCTTCGTCGATGTCGCCGTCACAGTCGTCGTCAAGGCCATTGCAGACCTCAACCGATGGCAAAATGTAGGTCGTGCAGGGCCCCCACACTTCGCCGGTTGCGTCGCATTCGCGCGACCCGTCGCGGCATTGTCCGGCGTTCCGGTTCTCCACGAGTCCCGGCCAGCAGAACTCGTCACCCTCAAAGCAGCGGCACCGTTCGTCGACGGTTCCGTCACAGTTATTGTCGAGGCCGTCGCCGCAGACTTCCTCGGTAGGAATGGTGCCACACTCGCCACAAAGGTTGAGGAGACCTTCGTCGACATCACCGTCGCAGTCATCATCGAACGAGTTACATACTTCGACCGGCTCGTCTGCCCCGCAGACTCCGCAGGAGTTGGCGAGGTTCTCATCGGTCTCGCCGTCACAATCGTTATCCAGCCCATCGCAGAGCTCGGTTGCGGGGAGAACCTCGCCTATACAGGACTGAATACGGTCGTCGACGCAGTCAGCCGAGCCGCCGTGGCAGATGCCGTAGCCGAGAGTTCGGGGCTGACCGCTGTAGCACGGCTGATTCTGACGACCGCCACAAGAGCACGCCGAATCATCGTCGATTGCACCGTTGCAGTCGTTGTCCAAGTAGTCGCCACAGACCTCCAACGGCACGGGGCCGCAGGTGCCGCACGAGTTGGTAGTTCCCTCGTCGACTTCGCCGTCGCAGTCGTTGTCGTTGCCGTCGCAGAACTCATCAAGCGGCGTGCGATTCGTACAGTCGCTCCATTCGCCGGCTTCGCAGAACTGCACGCCATCTTGGCAGTCGCCTACTCCTTCAGCCTCGTC
>JBLHWZ010000461.1:0-3664 GCA_047629415.1 Bradymonadia bacterium
AGAAGTTGTTTACCGGATCCACCTCAAGGTCGTTCAAGCGCCCCTTGGGGTCGCAGACCATGGTGGGGTCCCAGCCGCCGCCTGCATGCACTGTGACCCACATGGGGCCCTCGTAGGGCGGCAGGTTAGCGTGAGCGAAACGAGGTCGTAGCGAAGGCACGACCGTCAGACCGGCGAGTCCGGCCAACTTCAGGAATGATCGACGATCCATGGAAGCCTACTCGTAAATGAAGCGGTAATCGGTAGCGAGGTAGGCGTAGACCGCCTGCCAAGCGCGAATGATGTAGTCGGGGTCGTTCTGAATCCGGCGGTCGGTCGAGATGTTCTCACCGGTGTACCAGTTGCTGGTCGCCCGACAGGCGCTGACGATCTCCACCGGTAGTTCTCCGGCCCCGATTTTCTCTCGACCCTCACGCCATGTGCCCTCGAAGAGCGCGAACGTAGCATCGACCTCTGCGGAGTCGATGGCGAGCTCTTCTCCCAGCATGCGCCAGTGCAAGTACGCGATGTTCTCACGAATCGAGCGCTCGGCGTCCGGTACATGGAACCCATCTAGAGTCTCTGGAGCGAACGTCATCTCAACGAAGGGGAAGAGTCGTCGGTCCTCTGAGTTTAGGACGAAGTCCCGTGCGACCGCTACGCAGGCAATGTCGGTCGCGGCTCGCAGCCCGATATTCGAGATGATGCCGCTGGGTACGTTGGCGCGCTCGCTGATCGCGTTTGAGTCGATGCCTCCGTAGAGCAGCAGATACGTGCTGAGCAGGTACGGTGTGTTGTTACGACTGCGCGCCCAGGGATACCCCGTGACAGCGAGGATTTGGCGGTCGAGTTGCTCGGGAGTCCGAAGGCGAGCCGACCCTGCGTCGATCATTCCGCCGGACTCTTCATCACCGACACCGACGGCCCGGTAGTAGGGCGAGAGCAGCGACTCCACGAAAAGGACTCTGAGGTTGTAGTCCGACTCAACGAAGAGAGTGGCGATCCGTTCGAACTCATCTTGTTGAGTGCGGTAGGCCGCACGGGCCACTTCGTCCTCGGCGCTATCGACGCGGTTCACTGGTGAGCGTACCGGAATGCCCGTCACAGATGAGAACACCAGCTCCGTTTGGGAGAGGGCAAAGCGACGGTCCACCGCGATGCGCTCTGCCAGCCACTGAGCGGCTCGGGGGCGCTCGGACACCGGCAATACTTCGTCGCCGAATCCCGGTGGCGCGAGGCTCGGATACCAGCCGTCGGCGGGGGGGCGATAGCGGCCGCTTGAGTCCCAGTTTTGAAGCAGTCCGGCGACTGGGTCCATCGTGGTGTGGCAGACCGTACACTGGGGATCGTTCAGCGTGGGGTTGTGAACGGTGGAGGAGCTCGGGTCGATAGGTCGGTCCGCGAAGCCGAGGATGTCTGAAGCCAAGAAGAGGCGGAAGATGATCCAAGAGCGGTGCCGGTTTCTGTTCGTGTCCGTCGTCGGGAAACGATTTAGCATCGCCGTCATCGAGAGCACGCCGGCATGATTGAAGTCCGGGATCTGAGCGGGGAAGAACTCGGCCGCCTCCTCTTCATCTCCGTAGAGCTCGAACGCGCCTTCGTCGAGGCCGTAGGCGGCGGCCGTGAAGCCGTTCACCATCGCGTAGTCAGCGGTCAGAACCTCGGTGAAGGGCAGGCCCTCGCGCACGATGTGGACGACCAACTCAAGTGGTTCGTTTGCGACAGCGCTACTCACCGCGCTTCGCCAGCGGTTACGGGCGCTACCGTCCTCCGCTGCGACCGCTTCGTAGAAGTAAGCGTTCGGGAATCGCTCGTAGTCGATGAGTTCGACACCGTCGTTTCCGGCTTCGTAGCGTCGCGGTAGGAAGTGGTCGTTGTAGAGTTCTTTGAGGCGCTCAAAGAAGGCGTCCTCGTCCATCGCGTCCCACACGACTTCTCGGACCGCTTCTTCGCCGCCGATTTGCACCGAGCGGTACTCATCGGAGGTGGGCAGTCGTCCTGTGAGATTCAAGGTCGCCGCGCGAAGCGTGCTCAGTTCTGAGCGTAGGATTAGCCCTTCGCCCGGGAGCTCGATCTCGCCGTTGTCATCGCATTCGACCGGGTCGGCGAGGCGTGCGACGAACTCGGTCAGTAGCTCGTAGGCCTCGCTTCCATCTGGCGCGACGGTTCCGCCCCCATGCTCGACCGTTCCGGACGGCTTCAGCAGGACGAGGGAGGTTCCATCAATCTCAAGTTGAGCGACGTTCGCTAGGATCGTGTAGTTCGCTTCCAGATAGTCCGCCTGGGCGGAGGGCCGGAAGCTCAGCGCAGAGTCCCTCGCGATGCCCTGATCCGCATGGCAGGCCAAGCAGACGGGGTTGAGCAAGTCTTCCCAGAGGCGGTCCTCGAAGAAGGTCTGGTTGTCCTCGCAGGTATCCGGGCCCGGATCGGGCTCAGTGGCGTCGGCGGTATCTCCAGTTACATCAGCGCCTGTATCGGTGCTGGCGTCTGACCCAATGGCGGTATCCGGCTGTACACCGGTGTCCGCAGCGTCGGGTGTAGTGGAGGGAGACTGGTCGGTTGGGTCATCGTCGGCGCATGCGGGAAGCAGGCAGACCGTAGCGATAATTCCGACCCGAGTGAGGAGGGTGCGACGTCGATTCACGACGACTCCATTGGGGTAAGACAACGGAATGGTACGAGATCGCGGGCGATCCCGCAAAGCTGAAGGGGCGTGTGGGTGGGCGGCCTACCTCACGCGTCGGTCAGTTTCTTTAGAGACCAAAAACGACGAACGCCCGCGTGATGCGGGCGTTCGTTCAAGTTCCGCTAAGAACTAGTCTGCGAGCAACTCGTCGATCGCGCCATACGGCAAGGAGTTGTCGCTCGAGTCCCAGTAGAACGTCATGTCGTACGGGTCGAGAACGGCCTCCCAGGGGAGGCCGATGCTGCCGCCCTGTCCGCCGTTGGGCGAGAGGTAGGACCAGAGGCTCTGAAGGCCATCTGCTGCGTTCTCGTCGAAGATCATCCAGGACGGGTCGACGCCGTTGTTGGCGGCGAAGTTCTCACACCATTCAAGGGTGACCGCGCTCGAGGTCTCGGTCTCGCCGACGAAGATGAACGACTGAAGCCCTTCGGAGCGACGCTCGTTGGTGAGCTCCACGACCTCAGGGAAGTGAGAGATGCATGCGCCACACCAGCCAGCCGAGCCGACCATCCAGACTGCCTTACGGCGTCCACAGTAGTCGTGGAGACGGACGGGCTCTCCAAGGCAGTTTGTGAACGTGAAGTCTGCGACCTGGTCGCCGATCGTGTTGCCCGTGCCGGCTGCTTCACAGCCATGAACGAAAAGGTGAGCCTCTTCGACGAAGTCTGCACTATCGACGGTAAGGACGCTGTTCGTCAGCGAGGCCGAAGCTGGATCCACGACTGACGTGTCAGATTCGCCGCAGCCGATGAGCGCTGCGCCCATGGCAGCAAAGGTGAGGGTGCGAAGCACAACATTCATGTCAATCTCAGGGTGTGAGCGAATCAGCTCGGGAACGCGCCCGTAACGCTAGTGTGCGAGACGACGCAGAGTCAAGGCCACGGCGGATCTTTGGGAGGCACAACATTGTTTCTGCGGGCCCGCTCATTCCGCCGTTCACTCTTGCCCGGCCATCGCACGAACGGTACCCGCGCCGCAAACGCACCCCAAACATGAGAT
>JBLHWZ010000462.1:0-3655 GCA_047629415.1 Bradymonadia bacterium
TGAGCTCATGCGGGCCGCAAACCGGAGCAGCCGGGAATGGCCAGATGCCGATGTTCCTCCGCATTTCGACGAGGCGTGGTCGCAGTTCAACGCGTGGGTTGAAGTGGGTGGCGGCTGGTGGCGCTTTTCGGTTGCCCAGTTAGAATCAAGTCCGGTGCCGATGACACATCTCATTCGCCTGCAGGGGCTGCGGGTCACGCCGCCGGACAACTACGCACGCAACGTTGCCTACTACTTCAACGCAGCGCAGCGTTGTGGAGTCGCGAGGGATTCAATGGCTGGCCGAAACCTGCTCACCTTCGCTTCCGGAGAGGAAGTCGCAGGTCAAGCGGTGGAGTTCGCCCAGTTCAACCTTGATCGAGAGGTCTGGGCGGAGTGGGCAGTACGGGAGCTCCAGGCCAGCAATGCGCTCAACGCGCGCACGGTGGACGGCTCACCGCTTCGTCCGCGACCGAGTCTCGTCCTGCAGGCCTTCACCGCCATTCGTCTCGCCCACGCCGCTCAGTCGGTGGATACCGATGACGAGTTACGCGACGTGCTGCGGAAATTCCCGGGTCGTGCCGGCCTGGAGTGGCTCGACACGGACGGGCCCTACCTGACGGAGTGGGAGGCGACGAGCGCTCTCTTGGAATCGCTTCTGCGGCCCCACCTCTCGACGATCTGGACTACGAGAGAGACTGAATAACTCGCTCCAGTCGCTCCTGAACCTCGTCGGCGACGCTGGTAATGTCTGGTCGACCGACAACTCCGAAGAGCGCGCCGGGGTCGATCGCCGAGACCACGATGTCACCGCTGGTGTCCTCTGCCACGACGACATTGCATGGCAGCATAAGGCCGATCCCCGGCTCCGCGCGAATCTCTTCGAGCGCTAGCTTCGGATTGCAGCCGCCGAGGATCGTATAGCGTGCCAGATCCTCGTTCAGCTTCTTCTTCATCGTCGCTGTGACATCGATTTCGGTGAGGGCGCCGAAACCATCGGCGGCCAGAGCTCCGCGTGTTGAGGCAATGACATCGTCGAAGTTACCGGCGACCCGAGTTGAGATGCCACAGTTCGGTGTGCCCTAGTCGAAGGCTTCCATTACTTCACATCTGAGAGCTCGGAGAAGAGAGTCTCAAGGGCCGAGACCCCTTCGAATCCGACGACTTGTTTGGTCGCTTTACCGTTTTGCATCACGACCAGCATTGGGATGCCCCGGACCTTGAAGTCTTGGGCCAGCTTCTGGTTCTCGTCGACGTTGATTTTGGCCACCTTCACCTTACCGGCGTACTCTTCGCTGAGCCGGTCGAGGACCGGTCCGATTTGTCGACACGGACCACACCAGGGAGCCCAGAAGTCGAGGACGACGGGGAATTCTGATTCGGTCACTTCAGCGGCGAAGTTGGCGTCGTTGATCTCGACAGGGCCTGTATGAATTGCGCTCATAGTTTCTCCATGGATGGTTGGTTTCACTCTGTAGAGTCATCATCTCCCCAAAGTGTTACCTAGAAAAGCGAACTTTTTTCTAGGGCGTCTCTAACCGGCCGTAAATGCAGAGAGTTCTGGGCGAAGGTTTTCTCGAATCCTAGTCAGTCGAGTTCGCACCGCACCAGCTGAGATCCCGAATTCTTCCGCCAATTCCGGTGCGGTCCACTCTTCCGCTTCTGCGAGCAGGAAGAGGGCCCGATCCTGAGGAGGCAGTTCGCCGAGCACGTTCGCCAAGACGTTCGCGATCTGGTGGCGTGAGGCTGCACTTTCTGGATCCTCGCCTTCGCCCGCCCGTTCCATCTCGTCCACGTCATCGTGCAGCTCCGTATTGTTCTTCTGGCCCCGCCGCATTCGCCGACAAGCGTTGATGACCATGCGGACCAGCCAACCATCTGCTGAGCCCTCTCCGCGGAACCCTTGGAGGTTCTCTCCGGCTGCGAGCAGCGCATCCTGAACTGCATCCTCGGCCTGATCCGAGTCGCGACAGTGCCTCCGGCCAACTGCAGCGAGAGAGGCTCCGTAGCAGCGAGTCATGCGGTCCAGCGCGACCATATCACCCGCTCGCATCAGCGCGAGAAGCTCGTCGGCGGGTAGGCAGGGATCGATGACGCGCGTCTTCGGAGAGAGCAGCGTTTTGCTGGATTTTCTCGTGTTTGAGTTCATTCGGGGACGAGCCCTTCAGCCCGCTCCAATTCGGCGTAGCTGGCCTCGGCGCTCACGGAGAATCCGAACGCGGTGTCGTGCCACAGACTCAGGAACTCGAACTCCACGCACGAGTTGACGAGTTCGTCTTCGATACCCCCCACGACCACGCTGGCGACTAGCCCAAACTCGTCGACCTCAAGCAAGACGCTGAAGGCTCCGTTTCGCTCGACCGAATCTGACCAGCAGTACGGCAATCCAACCAATGCTTGCTCGGTCAACTCGCGACCCGCCTCTTCGAAGTCAGGGGAAGCGTCGAAGGAATCCAGAGAGACCTCCACCTCGGGGCCCGCTTCGTGAGCATCCATCAACGCGCCACTGTGGAGTCCGATTACCCCACCACCGCCACCGTCCCCGAATCCGATTCCGCCGGTCCCCGACCCGACGACCACGTCGCCCGCATACCCAAGGACGCCAAATTGGTCATCGCCCATCTCCCCTTCAAAGAGGCCGAAGAGGCTATCGTCGTAGAGGTCGCAGAGTCCGGTTTCCCACTGGCTCTCTTGGGCCGCGGTTCTCCCTTGCTCTGGAAGGGAGTCGCAGAGGGCGCTGTCACGTGAGGAGAGCGCGCCGAACGTGCTCAGTTCCGCCATAAGTCCACCCTCGAGCGCGAGCAGTAGAGTGAGCTCCTCATCGTCGGCCTCGACGAAGTCTTCCCCCGACCAAATGGCGAGAAGCTCCTCGCAGTCGAGGGTGTCCCACTCTCTCTCCTCCTCATTGGTCCGGACGCGCTCATCGAGGGAGAAACAGCTGTCGACAGGGTCCAGCGTTTCTTGCTGCTCAATGGTCTGGGCAGCCGCGGGCGAAGCGAGAGCGCCGCCCACCGCGATGAGTACTTTTGTCTTCATGCCTGCGAGCTAGCGGTCCGAGTTCCGCTGGACAAGGGGAAGCCCCTTCGTAGACTCTTGTCGGTCCAGGCGGCGGCCTGCGTGTTCCGCGTCCAGGCTTTGCCGCCTGATCGTTACCCCTTCAGGCCCAATCAGCAGGACCACACACCGTTAGTAGATACCCGTCTGGGTCCTGCAACGCGACCTCGTCTTGGTGAGCTAGGGGGTTATGGACGATGCCTCCGTGGGCGATACCCAATTTGGTCGCTTTTTCCACCACCGCTTCGATGCCGGCAACACGGACGAAAATCACTACGCCGCCACCGAACGGCACCGTCGGGCCGGGATTGTCGTGAGCATGGTCGGCGTCGGCTCGATGGAGCATCAGCTGCAGCGCGTCACCAAACATCAACATCTCGAAGTCGGGTCCTCCGTGGCCGCTCGTGCACCCAAAGAGTTGTTGGTACCAAGCCGAGGATGCCTCGACGTCGGCCACGTTGATCAAGATGGAGGTCTGCACAGGCTCGCCTTGGGAGGGGATGTTAGATCACCTATCCCGACTCACTTGCCGGGGCAACGCACCATAGAACCTCCGGTCCACAGAGCTCGCGTAAACTGCAATGTATGTGTTCCCTGTAGAAGAACACACGAAGCCCTCGCC
>JBLHWZ010000463.1:0-3647 GCA_047629415.1 Bradymonadia bacterium
ACGACCCTATTCCCCCCATCGAAATGGAAGAGCAAATCCGCCGAATCGGTCACCAGATTTTTGCCGGCATGCCGAAGAAGTCGCCATCCGTTTTCCAGAAGGACTTCTGGAACGGCAAGATCATGGATTGGTCCATGCGCGACGATGCTTTTAAGGTCGAGATGTTCCGGTTCGTTGATGTCTTCCCCGTCCTCCGAACACCAGAACAAGTCGCGCAGCACCTCAAAGAGTACTTCTGCCGGCCGGAGCAGGACTTCCCTGCCTGGATTCAGCTCGGGATGAAGAGTGTCTCGTCGGGGTCTCTTGTGGCGAGGGCCGCTGCGAAGACGATCGAGAAGAATATTCAGGGGATGGCCGGAGGTTTCGTCGCAGGCGTCGACGGCACCGACGCCTTGCCAAAGCTGAAGAAGATGCGCGCCGCCGGGCTCGGATTTACAGTCGATCTCCTTGGCGAATCCACTGTCTCCGAGGTTGAAGCAGACGACTATTGCCGCCGTTACGGCGACCTGATCGATACACTCGCGGACGCGGCAAGCGGGTGGGCCGCGGCGCCACAGATCGACACGGATGCGTACGGTCCCATCCCTCAAGTAAACGTCTCGGTAAAGATCTCGTCGCTCTTCAGCCAAATCGACCCCGTCGATTTCGAGGGGTCCATTGAAGGCATCATGTCCCGGTTGCTACCCCTCTTCGTGCGGGCAAAGGACCGAGGAGTGTTTCTGAACCTAGACATGGAGAGCTACGAGGTAAAAGATCTCACGCTTGAGCTCTTCCGACGTCTCGCGGCGCATCCGGACTTGGCGGGGTATGACCACTTCGGGTTTGTGGCGCAGGCGTATTTGCGGGACTCACTCGAAAACCTCCGCACGATGTGTGAGTGGGCGCGTCACAGCGGGAAGAGGGTAACCTGCCGCCTCGTGAAGGGAGCATACTGGGACTACGAGACGATTCATGCGCAGCAGTCGGGATGGGTTATCCCTGTGTTCCAGAACAAGTGGGAATCGGATGAAAACTACGAAGCGTGTCTTCGTCTCCTAATCGATAATCACGATGTGATTCGTACCGCGATCGCCAGCCATAACGTGCGCAGTCTGGCTGTTGGCCTCGCCTACGCCGAGTCCAAGGGCCTACCTCCGAACGCGCTGGAGATTCAGATGCTCTTCGGTATGGCTGAGCCGATGAAGCAGTCACTCCTCGACATGGGCTATCGCGTTCGCGACTACGTTCCTGTGGGCGAGTTGGTGCCTGGGATGGCATATCTCGTGCGCCGACTCCTCGAGAACACCTCGCAGGAGGGGTTCTTAAAAGCGAAGTTCGTCGACGATCTGGACCCCGATCTTCTCCTCAGAGCACCGGCTTCTGCAGGGGCCGACGTCGAAGACCCAACGCCGGAAGCTGAGTTCGTCAACGAGCACCACACGGCCTTCCACACGGCACGCGCGCGCGCTGAGTTTGGTGCAGCACTAAAAAACGTTAAGGCGCAGCTCGGAAAACACTACCCGTTGGTCATCGGGGGCCAGCGGTTCAACACCGAGCAGGCCCTCTATCGCTATAACCCGGCGCGCTCGGAAGAACTCGTCGGGACCTCCGCTTGCGCGGTTGAAGCCGACGGACAGAGGGCGATTGAGGCAGCCTACGGGGCCTTCCCAGCGTGGCGTGACGCGGGGGCAAGCCGTCGAGCTGGGTACCTACGGGCGCTGGCCGACGTGATCCGAAATCGTCGATTCGAACTCGGCGCATGGATGGTCCTCGAAGTTGGCAAAAGCTGGGCCGAGGCGGATTCCGACGTCGCAGAAGCGATCGACTTCTGTGCCTACTACGCGGATGTCGTCGAGCAGATGGGGCAGGGCGTTCGGCTGGGTCGCTACCCAGGTGAGATGAACACGCTGGCCTACCAACCGATGGGAGTGGGCGTAGTCATCGCGCCCTGGAACTTCCCTTTGGCAATCCTCACCGGAATGACGGTCGGCGCCGCTGCAACGGGGAACTGCGTAATCATGAAGCCGGCGGAGCAGTCTCCGATCATCGCTGCGAAGCTCATGGAGTGTGTCGAGGCGGCTGGCTTTCCGCCTGGCGTTATCAACTACGTGCCTGGGATCGGAGAGACAGTTGGCGCGTTTCTCGTCGATCATCCCTGGACCCGGTTCGTCGCATTCACGGGGTCTCGCCAGGTTGGCTTGAACATCTTGAAGAACGCCTACACGACGCAGCCCCAACAGCCCGGACCCAAGCGTGTGGTCTGTGAGATGGGTGGCAAGAATGCGATGATCATCGATTCCGACGCCGATCTGGACGAGGCCGTGGCAGCGGTCGTCTACTCGGCCTTTGGTTTTCAGGGCCAGAAGTGCTCCGCGTGTTCGCGCGTGATTGTCCTCCCGGAGAACTACGACGAGTTCGTCATGCGACTCGCTGAGGCGACCCGGTCACTCGTCGCTGGGCCTCCGGATGACCCACGCTTCGGGTTCGGCCCACTGGTCGACCAGGAGGCTGTGGCGAAGGTTCGCGAGTACATCGAGATCGGACGAGCGGAAGGAAAGGAGTTGCTCGTAACCGAGGCTCCCCAGGGTGGTAGCTTTGCGCCTTTTGCGATCTTCTCAGAGATCGAGGTCAGACATCGGTTGGCGCAGGAGGAGGTGTTCGGCCCGGTGCTCGCTGTCATGCGGGCCAGAGACTTCGACCACGCGCTCGAGATCGCGAACGCAACGAGTTACGCCCTCACCGGAGGCGTGATGTCTCGCTCCCCTTCGAACTTGGACAAGGCGAGGGCGGAATTCCGCGTTGGCAATCTCTACATCAACAGGGGCTGCACCGGCGCGCTCGTATATCGTCAGCCCTTTGGAGGGTTCAAATATAGCGGCATCGGTACCAAAGCGGGTGGGCCCAACTATCTGCGCCAGTTCGTCGAGGAGCGCTCGATCAGCGAAAATACGATGCGCCGCGGGTTCGCTCCGGAGACCTGAGATCTGTCTCGGCCTACTCTAGAACCCGCACCACCAGCGCGGTGATATTGTCGGTACCACCGGCCGCATTCGCTGCGTCGATGAGTGCGGTACAGACTGCCGCAAGGCCATCGTCTGCGAGTTCACTGATGAGTTCAGCGATTTCGTCATCGGTGATCATGCCACACAGTCCATCAGAGCAGAGCAGATAGATATCGCCCGGTTCAGGTTGGTCGACCGAGATGTCCACCGCGACGGTGTCCTTCATTCCCAGTGCTCGAACAATGACGTTCTTGTGAGGGAAGTTCTCGATCTCCTCGGGAGTGAGATCCTTCATCTTGATGTAGTCGTTCAGCAGCGAGTGATCCTCGGTGAGCTGATCGAAACCACCATTCCGCAATCGGTAAACTCGGGAGTCGCCAACGTGGGCGATGACGAGTCCCTCCTCTGTGAAACGCACCGACACGGCCGTCGTGCCCATTCCGCGCTGGGAGGGGTTGGACTGAGCGCATTCGTGGATCCGGAGGTTGGCCAACTTCACGGAGACAGCAAGTCGGTTGGCTTCATAGCCAATCCCTTTGTCCATCTTGAATGGCCACGTCATGTCTTCGTCGTGTGAAGTCTCGCGGAAGAAGTCGGCGACGGCCTCACAAGCCATCCGGGAGGCGACTTCGCCAGAAGAATGACCCCCCATTCCATCGGCAACCA
>JBLHWZ010000464.1:0-3606 GCA_047629415.1 Bradymonadia bacterium
GGGCCGAATGACACCGCTGTGGGCACGAACTTCAACGACACGAACCTCAAACTCATCGATGACCTGCGCGCCAACGGCCACTTCGTCGTCACCTGCAATCACGGCCAAGAGCATATCTGGCCCGACGAAATGACTCCGGCGGTTTGGCCCTTCCTGTCGGCGTTCCGGCTCGGAGACACCGAGAGCCCATTTGGTGATGAGCTTCCTCCCGAGTTTCCTGAATACTGCTCGCTGCCCTAGCGTCGACTTGCCCGAGTTCGACCTCGATCGACGTTCGGACCTGCGGCTTCAGAGGAGGCTGTAGTAGCGTAAGATGCAGTTGGGACTTGCATCTTACTTGTTGAGGCTCAGCATCGAAAACCGGTGGCCGGAGAGCTCATCTGTGTCGCTAACCATTGAGAGGTTACCGGAGTTCCGGTCGAACGCTTGGTTTCGCACAGCGCTCTTGTGACACGGATGCGCACAAGTCGTTGTGCCCACTTCTCCACAGCGCTAGAGAACCCCCGCATCATCAGAGTTCGCGCCGCGCTACGGCAAGTTTCAGGCGTAAACACGATCCCGCAATTCACCACGAGTTCGACCATGTGTTGCTCACCCAACTCGTGCTGCCCACGCGGTAGAGAACATCACTCTGCTCGGCCAATGCAGCGTCCTCCGTTGAGTACGAATGCGAGTCCTCTGCAGATCGTTTTAGAAGCTGAGGAGACCGGGTTCCGAGGTGGCACGCAGTGAGCGAACCGGCGCCAACCCACCGACGGCTGTGGGGAATTGGATGGCCGATTCTCATCTTACTGGCGATTCCGGCCATGACTGCCGCCTACAAGGTCGGCGCTCTTGGTTACAGTCTCTCGGACGTCCTCCCAGACACCGAGTACGACGTAACTGTGCGCATGCAGATGGACGGGGCGTTCGAGAGCGCGCGTGCCCGGACATTTGTTCCGGCCGGCTCTGAGCATCAGAGTGTCACCGAGCGCAGTCACGACGCCCCGGGCTCTCTTCGGTTTTCTGAGGAGCCTCGCGGAATCGACCGGATCGGAGTTTGGCGCGGCAGCCGAGTCCCTGACGAGAGCGAGTTCTCGTATTCGTTTTCGGTGCGCAGCGTGGGTGTGCATTACGAAATCCCTGCGGACCTAGATCTGCCTGAGGTTTATCCGACTTCTCTGGAGGGCTACCTCGCTCCAGACGATGCGATTCAGGTCGACCACCCAGAAATCCAGGCCGCGCTGGCCGACATCGGTGCCGACGGCGGGTCGATCCTCGAACGACTCGTCGCGATCCACGGGTACACGGAAGGCCTCGCAACGCGGCCCTTCAAGGGCACAACTGACGCGCTAACCACGCTCCGTCTCCAGGAGGCGAGTTGCAACGGGAAGAGCCGGCTCTTTGTCGCCCTCGCGCGGGCCACTGGAATCCCTGCCCGCCTCGTTGGCGGTCTCGTTCTGCAATCCGGGACAAAACGCACGTCACACCAATGGGTGGAGGTTTATGTGGGGAGTCACTGGGTGCCGTTCTGCCCGACGAACGGCTACTTCGCAGAGCTCCCGCCTCACTACCTTGTGCTCTATCACGGAGACCGGTCGCTCTTTTCGCACACGGCGGACGTCAACTTCGACTATGAATTCGTGATTCGTCAGCGGCAGGTTCCGTCTGAGCGGTCGTTGGAGGGGTTCAGCAGCTTCAACGTCTGGGCGATGTTTGGGCGGCTTGGTTTTCCGTTTGGCCTACTGCGGACGGTGCTGATGCTGCCCATCGGGGCTCTGGTCGTGGTGCTCTTCCGAAACGTCGTGGGCGTACCGACCTTCGGCACGTTTCTTCCGGCGCTGATCGCAGCGGCGGCAGCGGAAACCGGGCTTGTTTGGGGTCTGGTCGCAATCTCAATCGTGATGATCGCGGTGGCCGGGGTGCGGCTCCTCATCGAACGATTCGGCTTGCTCCATTCTCCTACACTAGGGATTCTTCTCGCTGTCGTCGTGATGACGATGTTGGGCACGACCTTCATCGCAGAGAAGGCCGAGCTCGGAGACCTCGCCCGAATCTCGTTCTTCCCGATCGCGGTGATGGCGATCGCGTCGGAGCGATTTTACCTGGCGCTCGTCGAGCGAGGAGGCAAAGACGCCTTCACCGAGCTCGGGGGGACACTCCTTGTTGTCTTCGCCTGCTACCTGGTGATGAACTCGATGGCGATGCAGGTGCTGGTCGCTGGATTCCCGGAGATGCTGCTCTGGGTGATCGCAGCGAACTTTTTTCTTGGGCGCTGGGTGGGCATCCGGCTTCTCGAACTCTACCGGTTTCGCACCCTGATTTTCGGTGGCGACGATGGCTGAGCGCCGATCTCGTCTAGAGCGCTGGCGCGACCTCCGCGATCGTACGGCCGCGGTGGTGGGTATGAACCGGCGGAACGTTGCCCTGGTGTATCCGAACAACCCGCGTCGGAACTACCCGTTGGTCGACGACAAGGTGGTGTGCAAAGAGCTCCTCAACAAGGCACAAGTCCCTACATCGAAGACCATCGCAGTGTGCGCCGGACTCTTCGATGTGGACCGCGTTGTCAGAGTTCTCCTGGATCGTGGCGACTTCGTAGTGAAGCCCGCGTCCGGCAGTGGCGGGTCCGGAATCCTGGTCATCCGCGATCCGGTCGAAGATGGCTGGCTCACCACAAGCGGTCGGTTTATCTCCACCCTCGATCTTCGCAATCACATCGCCAACTGTGTGTTTGGAGCCTTCTCGAATGCGCTCGAAGACCGCGCACTTGTTGAGGAGCGTATCTGCCCCCACGAGTTCTTCGACCACATGACGACGAGCGGGGTCAGTGATGTCCGTATCATCACCCTCGCTGGGCGCCCGCTCCTCGCGATGCTCCGCGTGCCGACCACAAAGTCCGACGGCAAAGCCAATCTGCATCAGGGTGGAATCGGGATCGGAGTTGACATCGAAACTGGTGAAACGACTCGCGCTCAGATGCACGGACGAGAGTGTCAGCGACACCCAGAGACTGGCGCTGAGCTCGTCGGGCTCAGCGTGCCAGACTGGGACAAAGTCCTGTCGATCGCCGCTCAAGCAGCGGCCGCTGTACCACTCGGCTACCTCGGCGTTGACCTGATCATCGACCAATCACTCGGGCCCTTAGTCATCGAACTGAACGCGAGACCAGGGCTTGAGATTCAGAACGTAAACCACACCCCTCTCGGACCACAGATCGGGGCCGACAAGTGAATCCGTCTCGCCTAGCTCCGGTGTTCGTAGGTCTAACCCTCTTCTTGGGGGGGGTTGGCGTCCTCGAGTGGGTCGCCTCGCATAACGAGCCCCGCTACCTGACGATCAGCGTGGTGTCCGCTGGTGATCCGACGACCGCGACACACACGTCGACCGACCACAGCTGGCAGGGTTCGGAGACGACAGGACCGGAGCATGCGAGAGCACGCGCGCTGATGCGCCGCGGCGAACTCGGAGCCGCGAACAGCATCTACGTTGACCTCGCCACTGCACTAGACGCACCGGTCACACTGCTAACCGAGGTAGCGTATGCCTTGCGGCGTGCCGACCGATGCGTTGAGGCGCTGGAGAACGTGCAACGCGCCGTCACCGCTGCGCCGGATGATGGCAACG
>JBLHWZ010000465.1:0-3585 GCA_047629415.1 Bradymonadia bacterium
CGTCGCCTTTTATATCGGCGCGACGGCCCTCATCGCTGAAGTCGTCGTCTCCTCCAGCTTCACCGATCTCGAGGAATCGGAAGCGAACAAGGACATGGTCCGGTTTCGTGAGGCCATCCTCGCCGAAGCCGACCACCTAGATACCCTGAACCGCGATTGGAGCGCATGGGATGCTCTCTACGAATACACGATCGACCAGGAGAACGGGTTCACCGACGAAAAGCTAACTAGCCCCGCTACCTACACCAACAACCGACTCTCAGTCATAGCGATCTACAACGCTGAGGGCGAGACGCTGTGGAGCGGCGCCTTCGACTATGAGACCGGCGAGCCAATCGAAATCGCCGAGTTTTCCCAAGACGACCATGTGGCACCGTCGATCCTCATTGAGGTCCTGAGCGGTGACGTTGACCCCACGCAGCGGCGGGTCGTCGGGGCCATGGCGACAGAGGCCGGCCCAATGCTCGTTTCCTACCGGCCCATCCTCACGAGCCAAAACGAGGGACCGGTGCGCGGCGCGATCGTCATGGGCCGACTACTCGACGACACGATGCTCTCGACCCTCTCCGAGCAGACACATGTAGACGCCCTAGGCTGGGATCTGCTCCGCGACGAGGTCCCGTCGGTTGTAAGCGACGCAGTCGAATCGTTGGCCGCCGATGACCAAGTGGTCTCGCAGCCGCAGAGCGCGGCGACGCTGCACGTCTTCGCGATGGTTCCCGGGCTCGACGGTGCGCCGCTGATCGGTCTGAGGGCCGCGGTTCCCCGAGAGATCTCGATCCGGGGTAGTGACGCAATGGCGTTCGCATTTGTCGCCGCCTCCACCGCAGGCATGCTCGTGCTGGCCGTCCTCCTCTTCATGCTCCGCAGTGCCGTCGTCGTCCCACTGGAGCGGCTCACGCGCCATGCGACTGCAATCGGCCACGCCGACGATCTTCTCGCCCGAATCGACCTCGACAGAAACGACGAGCTCGGAACCCTCGCTGTGGAGTTGAACCGAATGGTCGCTCGCGTGGCGCAGAGCAGTAAGAGCCTTGTCGACCAAGCCCAGAGAGCCGGCAAGGCGGACTCGGATCGGGCACGCTTCATCGCTAACCACGACGTTCTGACCGGCTTGCCGAACCGGAGGTTGTTCGAAGACCGGGCGTCCATCTCGCTGGCGCGGGCGCGCCGAAATGGCGAGCAGGTCGTATTCCTCTTCGTTGATGTCGACCACCTCAAATCGGTCAACGATTCACTCGGCCACGAAGCCGGCGACACGGTGATTCGCACCGTCGGCGACCGCCTCCGAACGGCGCTTCGAGTGGAGGACACCGTCGCTCGGGTGGGCGGCGACGAGTTCATCATCATCCTCTCCGGACCAGCGACTCACAACGACGTAACCGGTGTCTGCAAGCGCGCGCTCGCGGCACTTCGAGAGCCGGCCGACTTCCAGGGCACGCCGCTCACGCTCTCGGCGAGCATCGGGGTTGCGACCTACCCCCGCGACGGCACGGAAGTCCGAACACTCGTGCGCAACTCCGACCTAGCAATGAATGCCGCGAAGGCTGCCGGCAAGAACCGCTGGTGCTTCTTCGACGAAGCCGTCGGGCTCGAGTATCAGGATCAGTCTACCGCACGCGCGGAGCTGAGGGCCGCGATCGACAACGAAGAGCTGCTACTCCACTACCAGCCCCAAATCGACGCACACTCCGGCCAACTCATCGGACTCGAGGCCTTCGTTCGTTGGCAACAGCCCGATGGCTCCCTCCTGAGCCCGGCGCTGTTCCTCCCGATGGCCGAGAGTACGGGGATGATCGTCGACATCGGCAACTGGGTCATCCGGCGAGCTTGCGCGCAGCTGCGCGAGTGGATGGACGCCGGACTCTCTCCGCCGCGCATCGCGGTAAACGTCTCTGCCCGTGAAGTCACGACGATGGCGATCGTTGAAACGGTGGCCAATGCGCTTGCGGAGTACCGAATCGATGGCTCATACCTGGAGCTCGAGCTGACTGAGAGTTCCCCGCTTCACAAGCCGGAGCTCGTGCGGATGATCTTCGAGCGCCTGCGCACCATGGATGTGGCAGTCGCCCTGGACGACTTTGGGACAGGCTACTCGGTCATCGAGTACCTTCGACGATTCCCGATCAACCGCGTGAAGATCGATCGCTCATTTCTGCGTGAGTTCAACGATTCGGAGAGCGGGCACGCGATGCTCCGAGCGCTCATCCAACTCGCGCACGGCCTCGGTTTGGAGGTCGTCGCCGAGGGAGTGGACGAAGCGAAATACTGCTCAGTGCTCGCCTCCTACGGCTGCGATCTCCTCCAGGGCTACGCAGTGGCTCGGCCATGTCCCGCGGATGAAGCGTCCACGTTCTTCGGCGAAGAGGCCGCTGCGAGATTCGCAGCGTTGGTCAAGTGAGTCGCCACGCGGGTCCGCTGTTTGTCGACTTCAGCCGCGACCGGGAGGAGCGAAACCTCAACTCGTCGAAGAGGTACAGGCCACCTTAGACTTAGTGGGTTCGCACTCCGCCGCGACCGCTCCATTGTCCTCCAACACCACAGACTGCCAAAACCAGGGACTGCCAAAACCATAGACTGCCAAAACCATAGACTGCCAAAACCATAGACTGCCAAAACCATAGACTGTCACGACGCAGAGTTCTTCGTTCGGCCCCAAGGCAAATCGATTGGCCTGCTTCGAGTGACCGGAAAATTCGTAGGAGCGATGGTAAAGTAGCGGACAATGGGGTTCCCAGTGCGCTGCTACTCCTCGCCCTCCGGCGGCTCAACGCCACCGACCTTTGGATCGTCTGCTATTGCCCCAGAGCGCGCTGCGCCGGGGACGAGCAGCTGGTCTAAGGCATCTAAGACGACAACCTAGGTCGACGGAGTGTTATGCGGCCGTCTGGCGGTCGTCGAAAACCAAGTCAGGGACCGTTCGTCCCTCCCGCAACTGCATGCGACGATGAGATCGGGGTTCCGCTCACGTAGCGCTTCAAGGGCGGCCGAAACTCCAGAGAGATGAAGGGACAGGACAACGACCACCTCGATGTCGAGCCCATTACTGGTCACCAGTTCGACAGCGGCGGCTATCTCCGTGATAATCACTCGCCGGGTCGCCTCGCGCTGCTAGTTGATTACCGTGGGTCGCACGGGCTGTTCGAGGTCGTTAACAGCTAAGACGGTCTATGCCTTCCGCAATCGCATCTGGTCGGGCCGGACGGGGGTGCGGCTCTCGATGTCTTCGACCAGAGGCAGGTAGATGTGAACACTGGTTCCAAGCGCTGGCTCGGTGTCGAGTTCGAGGAAGCCGCCCAGCTCTTCTGCAACCGTCTGCACCGCCGGGAGCCCAAGCCCGGTTCCGGCGGCGCCCTTTGTTCTCAGGACCGGTTCGAACGCTTTCGAGGAAGAATCGGCATCCATGCCATATCCGGTGTCAACGACCGAGAGTCGAACGAGCTTCCCTTCTCGTGCGGGCGAGGAGATGACCACAACGCTTGTCTCGATGACCAACACCCCTCCGCGCGGCATTGCATCGCGTGCGTTGACGACAAGGTTCATCAAAATGCCAGTCAACTTCGAGCGATCAGCGCGCACTTTGCA
>JBLHWZ010000466.1:0-3583 GCA_047629415.1 Bradymonadia bacterium
CGATTCACGTCGAGCCAGAAGATTGCCGGGACGCTGGTCGCGCGAGCGCGTGTGACGGCCAGTTTGACCCAGTCGCGAACCGGCGCGTCCTTGACCTGGCACGCACGCCAGATGTCACCGGCCTCGACGGCGTGGGACATCAGCTCTTTGCCCTCTGCGTTGACGATGCGCACCGTGCCGGCGCTCGCGATTTCGAAGGTCTTGTCGTGGGATCCGTACTCTTCGGCCTTCTTCGCCATGAGGCCGACGTTGGGCACGCTGCCCATGGTCGTCGGGTCGAATGCGCCGTTCTTGCGGCAGAAGTCGATAACGACCTGGTAGACGCCAGCGTAGCTGCTGTCCGGGATGACAGCCTTGGTGTCTTGCGTATTGCCGTCCTTGTCCCACATCTGCCCGGAGGTGCGGATCATCGCGGGCATCGAGGCGTCGATGATCACGTCGCTCGGCACGTGCAGATTGGTGATTCCGCGGTCGGAGTCGACCATCGCGATGTCCGGACCGTTCGCGTAGGCCGCGGCGATGTCGGCTTCGATCTCGGCCTTCTTATCAGCGGGGAGCTCATCGAGCTTCGCGATGAGGTCGCCGAAGCCGTTATTTACGTCCACACCGAGCTCGTCGATCGTCGCGGCGTGCTTCTCGAATACGTTCGAGAAGAAGCAGCGCACCGCGTGTCCGAAGATGATTGGGTCCGAGACCTTCATCATCGTCGCCTTCATGTGCAGCGAGAAGAGTACGTTCTTAGCCTTCGAGTCGGCGATCTCCTCGTCGATGAACTTGAGCAAGGCGGCCTTGCTCATGAACGTTCCGTCGATGATCTCGTCGGCCTCTAGCGGTACGCTCTTGAGAGCGGTCACGGCGCCGTCGACTGCCACATGCTCAATACGGACGGTGGTCGGCGCAGCAACTGTGACGGACTTCTCGTTGTTACAGAAGTCGCCGGCGCTCATAGTCGACACGTGGGACTTGGAGTCGGCGCTCCACTTGCCCATTCGGTGCGGATTAGCGCGTGCGAACTGCTTGACCGCCTGGGGGGCGCGTCGGTCCGAGTTGCCTTCGCGTAGAACGGGGTTCACCGCGCTACCTTTAACCCTATTGTAGCGGGCAAGCAGCGCCTGCTCCTCGGCTGTATCCGCCTCTTCCGGGTAGTCCGGGAGGGCGTAGCCCGCGGCCTGCAGCTCGGCGATGACCGCCTTGAGCTGTGGCACGGAGGCGCTGATGTTCGGAAGCTTGATGATGTTGGCTTCGGGCGTCTGAGCCAGCTCCCCGAGCTCTGCCAAGGCATCGCCGATCCGCTGATCTTCCGTGAGGAACTCCGAGAAGTTCGCGATGACACGGGCCGCCAGCGAGATGTCTCGTGTCTCAACGTTGACGCCGGTCGCGCCAGCGAACGCCTTAATGATCGGGAGGAACGAGTACGTTGCGAGCGCCGGGGCCTCGTCAGTCTTCGTGTAGATAATGGTTGGGTTCTTGCTCATCTGGCTCTCCGTAAGCTTGAGAAATCTCGCGCGCGCCACGTACCACGGATCACGCGCACGGGGGACCCTCTAGAGAGGGTATCGGTCGGCAACTGAGTCCTCAGCTCGACCAGCTTCCTGAGCCCGCCGGAGAGTCGTCGGAAAATCCCAATCTTGATCATCGGGATTCGTGTAAGCTGCTTGTCCACACCACCACTTTGACTCATGCTACAGCTAAGCCGTTGGCTCGCAATATCGTCGCTCTTCACGCTGCTACTCGTCGGTTGTGGCGAGTCCACTCCAGTGGGCCAGTGCACAGCAGGTGCGACCCAGGCGTGTGTTTGCGCCACGGGGTCCGAAGGGGAGGCTGTCTGCGAGAACAGCGGGGTTTACGGGGAGTGCGCGTGCTTCGGGCGTGGCGGGCCAAACCCGGTCACGGACACCGGCTCATCGGATGTGGGCCCGGAGCCGGGAGATACCGCGGAGGCGGACGTCGAGGTCGATGTTGATGCGGATTCGGATCCCGACGCCGCGCCTGACGCGCCCGAGCCAGACGCGGAGCCCGACGTGCCCCTCGCGGACGTCGAGCCTGACGCCGAAGCTGATGTGGAGGACGACGCAGCACCTGACGTTCCCGTGCCAGACACGGCACCGGATGCAGAGCCTGACGCTACGCCCGACGTCGAGCCTGACGCTACGCCCGACGTGCCCGCGGATGTCGGACCGTTCCCCGCTTGTGCGGCCTTCCGGGACTCATGCGACGGCCCAGAGGATACGACAGTCGAGTTCTTCTGTGACGAGGAGGAAAGCCGGTGTCTTGCTCGCTGCGACTTTGCGAGCGCCAACGAGACCGACTCAGCGGACTGCCCCAGCAACTCTTTCTGCTTAATCGAGCTGACCGGTGGAGCCCCAGAAGAGCTGAACGGCGCCTGTGTCTCCGGCGACTGCACAGGTAGTATCTTCGATCCCCGTGGATGTGCAGCCGACGAGACGTGCCTCGCAGTGGGTAATGGAGCGAGCTTCTGCATTCCCGCTGGAACGGCGGGCGTTGGCGAGGTTTGTGGCGTGAGCGAGCTTGAGGAGCCACCCGACTCAGACATTTGCGATCCTGGACTTCGCTGCCTCTTCAGCTCCTGCGTCGAGCCCTGCCGCCTCGGCGCTGGGTGTGACGGCGCAGACACTTGCGTTGCCGTGTTCGACTCTACCCCCGTCAATAGCTCCGGAATGTGTGGCACGCACTGCCCCGATTTCGGGACATGCACGACTGGAGTCTGCGAGCCGGCATTCGGTCGTTTCGGAATCACAGACTGGATCTGTGACGAAAACGACGCACCGCGCGGAGACGAGGGCGATCCCTGTGCCGGTGCAGCAGAGCTCTGTGAGGAGGACCTCACGTGTTTCGACATCGGTACGCCGGCGTTGCCCGAGCCTACTTGCGTCGAAGAGTGCGTGCCTGGCTCGTCTTGCGACGGTGGCGATATCTGCGTGAGCTCAGCCGCGGACGGCTTTGGTTTCTGCCTTGACGAGTGCAGCCCCTACCCACGCTCGTCGGGCGGCTGTGCTGCCGATGAGACCTGCTACCCGTTCGTCACGGACACTTCTCGCGCAGTCGCGCCGAGCGGCTATTGTTCGGGTGACCCCGGGACGGTGGGTCCAGGCGGACTCTGCCCCAATCCAGGGTTCCTCGGTGGCGATTGCGAGGACTTCGCGGCCTGCCTCGATCTCGCGGAGGACGGCTCGGGGGAGTGCTTGCCACTCTGCGACCCATTCGTCCGGGGGCAGTGTAGCAGCTTCCCATCGTTCTCGACTTGCTCGGGAGTTCCGCCGCTGATCGGCCAGTTGGCGTTCTCATTCTGCACAGACGCTCAGCCCGGTTCAATCGGTGGCTTTTGCTTCGAGGAGGGCTTCCCGTGTTCGGCCGATGGATCGCTCTGCTTGGATATGACCGGTTTCGGGGCCGAGTGCCTTCAGGTGTGCCGAGTCGGCTTCTCGGACTGTGACAGCGGGACGTGTCAGACAGGTGGTCTGAATCCGGATGTGGTTCCGCCCTATATGGGCCTCTGCCAGTAGCGGGCTCACCGCGAACAGTCGGTGGTAGAGTCGGCTTCGCTCGCTCGGTGGTAGAGTCG
>JBLHWZ010000467.1:0-3582 GCA_047629415.1 Bradymonadia bacterium
GCTCCTCAAAGCAAACGGCTGGTGGGCGCGCTACTGGCGGGAAGACAAAGATCGACTTGAGGCCGCATAGCCTCGAACCGATCGGCTTGGATCACACCCATGGCAGCATCCCCAGTCGCGGCGCGGTCAATCGTCGGCGAACGAGGACCAATCGATGTCGCAGCTAGCGAAAGCCTCTGTATCAGTGAAGTACACGGTGACGTCCGCGAATGCTTCCGTGCCCTCCATGTAGACGCTCAGGTCTGCGAAGGCCTTGGTGCCTTCGTAGAACCACTCTTCGTCGCCATCGGCGAATGCGCTCGTCCCGTTGATGTAAATCGAGCAGTCTGCGAACGCTTCGGTTGTTGTCACGTACACCGAAACATCGGCAAAGGCCTTGGTGTCTTCCACGTAAACATCAACCGCGTGGCCGACGGATGGGGCGACGATCACGCCGAGTGCGAGCAGGAGAGCGGTTGAGTAGTTCATGGTTGCGTCGGTGTCGGTTGACCGTGGGTGCTCGATTGAGCACGCTGTGGACGATGAAAGCAGTTACAATCTACACAGATGGTGCGTGCAGTGGAAACCCCGGTCCGGGTGGCTACGGCGCGGTGCTCCTCTTTGGTGAGCATCGCAAGGAGCTCTCCCAAGGGTATCGCCTCACGACGAACAACCGCATGGAGCTGCTGGCCGCGATCGTCGCGATCGAATCGCTCAAGCATCCGTGCGACGTCACGCTCTACTCGGACTCGAAGTATGTAGTCGACGCGATCGAGAAGGGCTGGGCGAAGAACTGGCGCTCCAAGGGGTGGAAACGTAGCGGCAACAAGCGGCCCGAGAACGTCGACCTCTGGAAACGCCTGCTCGCAGTGCTTGAGCTGAACAAGGTGCGCTTCAAATGGGTGAAGGGCCACGCTGGGAACGAGCACAACGAGCGGTGCGACGTGCTCGCGACGGACGCTCTTCGTGAGCCGCCGCTGCTGGTCGACGAAGTGTACGAAGAGGAGAGCGCGGCGCCACGAAGTTTGTTCTAGCCGCTAGCCTCGGCGGCCACCGCGTGCGGCTCGGCGCTTCGCCATCGCAGCCTTCCGGCCCACGGCGCGCTCCTTCGTCTTCTTCAACTCTTCCTTGCCGTCGTCGCCGTCAAGATAGCGAGACAGCGACTTCACTGTGGGGTAGCGGAAGAGGTCGACGAGCGAGACTTTGCGATCGAGCGTCTCGTTGAGTCGGCCATGTACCTGAATCGTGAGCAGCGAGTGGCCGCCAATGTCGAAGAAGTTGTCGTGGGTTCCCACTCGGGGGAGTGCGAGGACCTCGCACCAAATCTGCGAGATGGTCTCCTCGAGCTGTGACTCGGGCTCGACAAACTTCGCGTTGGCCGACGCCTGCGCTTCGGGCGCCGGAAGCGCCTTACGGTCCGTCTTCCGGTTCGGGGTCTCCGGGAAGCGATCGAGTACCACGAAGAGCGCTGGGACCATGTAGTCCGGCAGCTTCTCGGCGAGGTGGGCCTTCAGCAGGTCAAAGTCGGGCTCGGAGGCGGTCGCTCGGGTAACGTAGCCAACGAGTCGTTTGTCGCCTGGCGTGTCTTCGCGGACCAAGACGGCTGCCGCGCGCACACTTGGGTGCTCGGACAGCCTCGCCTCGATCTCGCCCAGCTCGATGCGGTACCCGCGGAGTTTAACCTGGTGATCCAGGCGACCATGGAACTCGAGAGTTCCGTCGGGTTGAAAGCGCGCCCGGTCTCCGGTGCGATAGAGTCGCGCACCCTCGGGTCCGTTGGGGTCGTCGATGAATCGCTCGGCTGTCAGCTGGGGGCGTCGCAGATACCCGCGGACAACACCTGTTCCGCCAATGCAGAGTTCGCCGACCGCGCCGGGCGGAAGTAGTTCGTTGGCTTGGTCGAGGATGACGATCTGTGTGTTCGCGATCGGGGTGCCGATCGAAACAGACTCACCGACGTTCTTTACCGATGAGGTGGACGACCAGATTGTGGTCTCAGTGGGGCCGTACATGTTGAGTACGTCGCCCTCGACGAGCTGCTCAAGCTCCCTCGCGAGAGGGGCCGAGAGCGCCTCGCCGCCGACCAGGACCTTCTTCATTCCGCTGAGCGCTGCGCGGGTATCTTCATCTACCATGAGCATCGTCATCTGCGACGGCGTACACTGGAAGTGGGTCGCGCCATAACGCTTGGCGAGTGCGGGAACGGAGAAGTCAGTCTCCTCCGTGTTCACTCCGACGAACTGGTTTGCCTGTCGGAGCACTTCCGCGAGGCGGGGCAACGCTTCAAGCGCTTGCGGCGTTGGGATTCCGAAGTCGATCAAACACGGGATCTCGTCGATGTCCGCGGCTTTGATTCGGTCTACTATTTCCACACAAGACTGGACGCTGCCGAAGAGGCCAGAAGCCTTGTAGTAGCGCTCAAAGGAGTGCTCGAGGAGAGCGTCCATCTCCTCTTCGCCGAGGTGGTCGATACCGAACGTCCCGTCCTCCATCGTTGTGGTCTTCTTGAACGTTGGGAACGACCACGCCGCCGCCTTTACGAGGCCGACAGCGCTCCGGAGGTAGTTCTTCATCGGCTGCCGCACGATCTCTTTGGAGACCTCGTCGTTGTCCCCGACGTACGTGTGCAGCATCAGGCTGACGATTCCGCGGCCAGGCGCGCCGGACGCTGCGTAAGCTTTTCGGTAGAGCGCGACCTTCTCGATCAGCTCATCGATGCTCTGCCCGAGGAGGTGTGTGAGCAGGTTGCAGCCTTGCTTTCCGGCCGCTTCGAACGTGGCTGGATTTCCGGCGGCAGTCACCCACACGGGGAGCTCATCCTGCACCGGTCGCGGCAGAATCTTGATCTCAATCTCGTTGCCGGTTCCGTCCGTGAACGGGCGCGACTCACCGCGCCAGAGGCCTCGAACGGTCTCGATGTCCTCGAGCATCTGTTCGCGTCGATTCGCGAAGTTTTGCGGTCGGATGACGAAGTCGTTTGGTTGCCACCCCGCTGCGAATGATATGCCGACTCTGCCGTTGGAGAGGTTGTCGACAACAGACCACTCTTCCGCGATGCGGATCGGTGAGTGAAGCGGAGATACACAGCTGCCCGCTTGGAGCCGCACGTTCTCTGTGATGGTCGACAGCGCTGCGCTTGTGACACTTGGGTTTGGATAGAGGCCGCCAAACGCGTGGAAGTGGCGTTCCGGTGTCCAGACCGAGGTGAACCCGTTGCGATCCGCAAAGCGCGCACCCTCCAGGAGCAGCTGGTACTTGTTGTTGAGGCCCTTCTCGGACTCGTCGCTGGAGAAGTAGAAGGCACCGAACTCGATGGGCCTCTCGGAGTGCTGTGGAACAAACTCGCCGGCTCGGTGGTCATCGGCCTGCACCAAGACGTGGAACCCGCGAGTGAGGCTCCAGAACAGCTCCAGCACCGAGATGTCGAAGTTCAGGCTCGTTACAGCGAGCCACGTACCGGGCGTCCCGTCGTGCTCAAGCCGCTCGTCCATGCCGACGAAGAAGTTCACGGCGTTGCGATGCTCCACCATGACACCCTTGGGGCGGCCGGTAGAGCCCGAGGTGTAGATGACGTAAGCGAGGTTGTTTGGTTTCGCGTGTTTG
>JBLHWZ010000468.1:0-3572 GCA_047629415.1 Bradymonadia bacterium
CGCGAGCAGAGAAGAAGTGGACCATGCCGATCAAGAAGTGGGACCTCGCACTGCAGCAATTCGACATCAGACTCCCCGGGCGACTGAGCCTATGAACTGATCACCCGGCGGAGCAGCCGTACACACACTTCGTGACACCACCGCCCACATCGCTAGGTATCGTTCCTCGCGTCAGACTCGCAGCCTCCGGCGACCGTCAGAGTAAGGAGTTCAACGCACCTCACAGATTCAGCGCTCATCTCAGCTTAGACCCAATCGACGCCAGCTCCGTGTCGTCATTCGACGCAACCTCTCGAGAGGGACCGCGCCTCCGACGACATCAGCGTCGGCGTCGAGTAGACGAAGGGGTCTCGGCACTCTTCGCTCCGCCCTGGCCTACCCCACATGACGACCCTCGGACAGCTCCTAGATACCGCCCCTCCCGCTGACGTCGACGCAGCCTTAGAGGCATTCGTCGAGTGGGTCGAAGCCTCGGAGATCACGCTCTACGACGCGCAAGAGGAGGCGATGCTTGAGCTCGCGAGCGGACAGCACGTCGTGCTCGGGACACCTACAGGTTCAGGCAAGTCGCTGGTGGCCGTCGCTCTGCACTTCTTCGCGATCTGCACCGAAAAACGCTCGTATTACACCTCGCCGATAAAGGCGCTGGTCAGCGAGAAGTTCTTCTCCCTCTGCCAGACGTTCGGAGCCGAGCGGGTTGGTATGGTGACCGGCGACGCCTCGATCAACGCGAATGCGCCAATCATCTGCTGCACGGCGGAGATTCTCGCAAACCTGGCGTTGAAGAAGGGCACAAGGGCCGGTGCCGACTGCGTCATCATGGACGAGTTCCACTACTACAGCGACCGCGACCGGGGCTGGGCGTGGCAGGTCCCGCTGCTCACCCTTCCAAACACACAATTCTTGTTAATGTCGGCAACACTCGGCGACATCACACCGATTCGACGGGGCCTAGAGGAACAAACAGGTAGAGAGGTCGCCCACGTAAAGTCGACAGACCGCCCGGTACCGCTCACCTTCGCCTGGCGGGACTCCCCAATTCAGGAGACGATCGAGGCGCTGCTCATTCGTGATCGGGCCCCCGTCTACGTGGTGCAGTTCACGCAGCGCGCATGTGCTGAGCTGGCGCAGTCACTGACCAGCATCAACCCGACGAACAAGGAGGAGAAGCAGGCCCTGAAGGATGAGATCGGCGCGTTCCGGTTTGATTCTCCGTATGGCAAAGACATGCGGCGCTTCCTGACGGCGGGTATTGGCCTCCACCACGCCGGATTGCTGCCGAAGTACCGCCTGTTGGTCGAGCGGCTCGCTCAGAAAGGCCTCCTTAAGGTGATCGTGGGCACGGATACACTCGGCGTGGGAATCAACGTGCCCATCCGCAGTGTGCTCTTCGCGAAGCTCTGTAAGTTCGACGGCGAGAAGGTCCGGGTTTTGAGCGTGCGCGATTTCAAACAAATCGGCGGTCGAGCGGGTCGGCGGGGCTACGACACCGAAGGCTTCGTCTTTGCGCAGGCCCCCGAGCACGTCATCGAGAACCGGCGTGCGGAGGCCAAGGCCAAACAAAAAGGAAAGAAGAAGTACAAGAAATCGCAGCCACCCACTCGCGGCTACGTACACTTCGACGAGGGCACGTTCGAGATGCTGCAGAGCAGTCCCGCAGAGGCTCTCGAGCCCCGCTTTGAGGTCAATCACGGGATGATTCTACAGATCCTGCAGCGGGAGATCTACGAGACAGGCAGCGGAATTGGCGACCTTGACGCGATCATCGACCGGACGGCGCTCCGAGATGCTGAGAAGGAGCACGCAAAGGCGCGTGCTCGCGTCCTCACCGAAGCTCTCGTCGGAGCCGGCATTGTGGAGAGTCCGTCCGGCGAAGGACTGAACGACCTGGTGGTCGCTGATGTTTTGCAGGACGACTTCTCCCTCTTCCAGTCGCTCTCACTCTTCTTGGTGGATGCGCTCGACGGATTCAATCAGTCCGACGAAGACTACGCGCTGCGCGTGATCGGCCTCGCGGAGGCCATTCAGGAGAACCCAACCGTTGTGTTGATGCGCCAGGTGGACCGTCTCAAGGGAGAGACGATTCAGCGGCTCAAGGGTGAGGGGGTAGATTACGAGGATCGCATGAAGGCCATCGAGGATCTCACGTGGCCCAAACCAAACGCCGAGGAACTCTACGAGGCGTTCAACGCCTTTTCGGACGAGCATCCATGGCTGATCGGCGAGCACATTCGGCCAAAGTCCGTCGCGAGAGAGATGTATGAGGGGCTGATGACCTTCGGCGAATACATCCGCGAGTACCAGCTCTCACGCAGCGAGGGCGTCGTGTTACGCTATCTCTCGCAGGTGTGGCGAACGCTGCGACGCAACGTTCCGGAGGGCTATCAAACAGATGAGCTCGTCGACGCTGTTGCTTGGCTCCGCGCGCTGCTCACCGGTATCGATTCAAGCCTGATCACCGAATGGGAACGACTGCAATCGCCGGTCGACGAAGCAGATGCGGCTCCGGCGCGCCCCTGGTACTACGACAAACGTGCCGTGAAGGCGCGCATCCGAGCCGAGATGCTCACCCTGCTCAAAGCGCTCTCGTTGCAGGACTATGAAGCAGCAGGCTCCTGTGTGTCCGATGATTCAGGGTTGGCGGAGCCCGAGGCGATGGAGCAAGCGCTGGCGCCCTTCTTCGAGGAGTGGGGCTCGATGGTTTTTGATCATCGGTGCAGGCTCGCAGAGTACCAAGTTCTGACCGAGGTTGGGCGGGGCGAGTGGCGGGTCCGCCAGACGATTCGAGATGCAGAAGAGACCGGCGAGTGGTTCATGGAGGCAGTCGTAACGTTGACCGCGGTCGAGGAGCCCGACGCGCCGATTATTCGGCTGCGCGAGATCGCGAAGTAGGCGGGTGGAGTACTGAGCGAGACCGGCGTCCGCGCGGTCCTGCCCAAAGCGCGCAGTCCTGTCCAAAGCGCGCAGTTCTGTCCAAAGCGCGCAGTTCTGTCCAAAGCGCGCAGTTCTGTCCAAAGCGCGCGGTCCTGTCCAAAGCGCGCGGTCCTGTCCAAAACGCGCGACCGGAATCTTAGAAACAACACCCAAGAGTGCTCACCCGAGCCCAATGTCGAGCGACATCATCAGCGCGAAACCCAACATCGCGCCAATCGTCGCGTCATCTCCTTTCCCGTGTCGCTGGGCCTCCGGGATCACCTCTTCCACCACAACAAACATCATAGCGCCCGCGGCCAACGCCAAGGCATAGGTCAACGCGGGTAACCACATTGTCACTGAGGCTGCACCGAGCACGCCTGCGATCGGTTCCACCGCTCCGGAGAGTTGGTCCCAGAAGAACGCGCGACCGCGGCTGAGGCCCGCCCGCCGGAGCGGGAACGACACGGCGGCGCCTTCGGGGAAGTTCTGAAGGCCGATGCCTATCGCTAGAGTAACGGCAGCGATCAGTGGCGCGGCTGCTGGATTCAGCGCGGCAGCGCCGAACGCGACGCCGAACGCGACGCCGAACGCGACGCCGAACGCGACGCCGAACGCGACGCCGAACGCGACGCCGAACGCGACGCCGAACGCGACGC
>JBLHWZ010000469.1:0-3556 GCA_047629415.1 Bradymonadia bacterium
TGGCCCATTTCGCTGAACTTGTCCTGAGAGGGCCAGGAGGCTGGGCGTCGGTGAAGCAAGCGTGCTTCGACTTGCTGCCTGAGTTCGAGTCGAACACAAACGACGCTCGGTTGATGCAGCGCATCATCGACGAGACGCCAGCGCTTCAGGCAGCCGACCTCGCTCGGGATCGACAATGGGAAGACCTTATCGCCCGCGCACTCTGTGCGGAACCGTCGTCCGACCCGATCATCGCGGCCGTTCGCGCAGGGGCCATCGTGGGAGCATTGAGAAACGTCATCAGGGCATGGAGATCGGCGCCTGAGGTTGACCTGAGTGCGCTCGCTCTTCGGGCGATCGCAGAGCTAGAATCAGGCCTCGGCGAAAGCACATAGTCAGCGGCTCTGGGGATCAAAGCTTTGTCGAAGGATGCTCGATGGCTCCGTCGGGTGGAAATGGGCAGGTTGTATGCATGGCAAACAAACACCCGCACTTCTACCCGACTTGGGCTATGGCAACTTCCCTGCGCTTCTCTTCGCTCGCTGCACTCGTCGTCGGCGCCACCGCGTTCTCCGGCTGCGCGGAATTCCCGGAACGTTCAGACTCCAGCGCGACCAGTCACAATCTCGCGCTCACCTTCGACACGCTCGCCGACACGGATGTTGGCGGATTCCAGTTCACGGTGACTGAGGTCGACTGCGCGACCGGAATCCCGATCGTGCCCGCAAATATCGTGGTGGCCAGCGAGGACCTTGAAGACATGTACCTGCCGGGCGATGGCACGATCTTCGAGGACGCACCGTACGACGGTGACTCGCAGCATCTCTTCTCGGACCACTTCTTCTGGCTCCCTCAAGGCTGTTTCGATGTTCTGGTACAGCCCGTCACGGCGGACGGCACGCTCTCCGAAGACTGCGCCAGCGCACACATGACCAACGTGGCGGTCGTCGATGGCGCGACCACTGAGATCGTCCTGATCAGTCAGTGCGAAGGCGACCCGGGCGGCGGCCTCGACGTCGTCGCCACGCTGAACCATCCCCCCCAGATCGTCGGCATGACGTACGACCCCTCGAAGTTCATCTGCGAAGGGACCACCACGGTTTGCCTCGACGTCTGGGACCCCGACAATGATCCGCTCAGCGCTCGGCCGCGGCTCCCACTGGGTGTCACCGTCGTAAGCGAGTCTCAGGAGACCAACGACGAGGGCGTGACGACCTTCTGCTACGAACTCTCGTTCTCTAGTCCGGGAGACTACACGCTCGGACTTCTGATTAACGACATGGGCTACGACGAGGACGGGAACCTAGTGACCATCGAGTCGCTTCTCGCAGCGCAGGGGGACCCCGCCGTGAGCTCGGACTACCTCTCGTTCCCGGTTCACGTCCTGAGCGAGGACGACTGCATCTCCACTTGCGAATGCGCCGAGGGCTTTGAACTCACTCCGGCGGGCGATGAGTGCATTCGCACCGATGAGGCTGAAGTGACGTGGACCGGCACTGAGTACACCGTTTGCGAGGGCGACGAGCTGTCCCAGTATGGAATGTGGGGAGCTCGGTTCCCGGCTGGCCTCGACGCGGTGACCGCGTTCTTCCAGAGCCGCCTTAATGGCGTTGGTGTGTGGGCCTGCGGCGAGGGTACGAGCACAGCCGGAACGAACCCGGTGAACGAGTGGATCGGCTTCACCGTCTGCCTCGATATCGATGAGCCCGGTGACTACATGATCGGAATGGCGGCTGACAATCGCCTGCGTTTCCGCGTCAATGGTGCGCCGTTCTTCACTCGCAACACAAGCCTGATTCAGAACTTCCGTCGCTGGTGGATGAATCCCGTCCCACTCAACAGCGGTCTGAACATCATCGAGATGGAAGGCCGGAATGATGGGAGTTGGGCGGCGTTTGGAGCGGAGGTCTACGGACCGTTCGCAGCTGGATCGCTCGCGAACGATACCGACATGGCGGCTGCGGACTCCGAGGGCAATGTGCTCTGGTCCACGCAGGAGATGCTTGGCCTGCCGTTCATCACCGGCGAATCGAGTGGCTACAGCTGCCCCGACGGCTACGCGATGAACACCTGCTCCGGAGAGATCACCTGCACGCGGATCGAGCGCCGTCCGTGCGAGTAGAATAGCTCAAGGAGGAGGCCGCATGCTCGATGAGGGCACGCGGCCTCGCTTCGTTTTTGAGTGTTTGGGAGTGTGCGATGCGACACGCGGTACTTTTGCCCGGATTCCCCGGCGGCTAGGTTCAGCGGCGAATTCACAGAGGTATTTGTGAATCGACGCACTGTACTGGGTGTGCTTGGCGCGGCGGCTTCACTCTTCGGCTGCGGCGGCTCAAAAGCAGCTGCGGATTGCATGACCGCAATGGCGCAGGTGGCGTGCCCGTCCGGAACACGTCCGGAGGCGGCCTCGGACGGCTCGGACGGCTCGGACGGCTTCTCCAGCGGCGCCAATCTTCAGACGTATCGCGCGGAAGCGTCCGACGGCTCGAACGCCAACTGCGATTATGTCTGCATTCCGCGGGATCAGGCGCACCGGGGGTGACGGTTCGGTGGAGTGCGTGCCATGCAACTGAGGTTCTTCGCCGCATCTCTGACCCTTGCGGCCCTCAGGCCAAATTGCGGCGCTGGCGCGACCTCGGCCGCGGACTGCATGCGCGCGATGGCGCAGGTGGCGCAGGTGGCGCAGGTGGCGCAGGTAGCGCAGGTGGCGCAGGTGGCGCAGGTGGCGCAGGTGGCGCAGGTGGCGTGCCCGCCCGGTACAGCGCCACCTCGGGCAGTGCAGGCCAGTTCGCAATCCAGGCTGGACTGCGGTCGTTTCAGGTCGGCGCGAGCATGGACCACAAAGTTACCTGTAACTACTACTGCGCGGCTATTTGCTAGTGTGGGATTGATCGCGTGAAGGGCGACGGGAACGTCATTTGCAGCCCATGTTTAGGCACGGCACAGCGGGCGCTGACGACGATCGCGACCCGGAATGCACAGGCCCCAAACACTAACTTGAACGCCCGACCGCAAACGGTTCGACAGGCTCCCGCGGTTCAGGAGACCCCGCGGGTCATGCTCGACTTCACGGCCGCACCGCTCTTCGAGCACCACAGACTCACCGCCCCGATTCGTCCGGATCCCTTCGCGATTTCTGTACGAGCAGGCGGAGACCAGGACATCTACGAGGCTTCGGTCGTCGACCCGACAGGCGGAAAGTGCGCCAGATTCGTTAATGCTGCGCGGCGTGACATCGCCATTACGTACAGCAGCCGGGGCGCATCCCTCTTGATGTCGGTGAACTCTGAAGCCGACACGACGCTCACCGTTGATCTGCCCGATGGTACCAGGCGCTGTAACGACGACGCGCACAACAGCACTGACAACCCGCGCCTCTACTTTCCCGACGGGATGAGTGGCCGCGACGACATTTGGGTTGGCACTCGTAACCAGGACAGCACGTTCCCCGCCGCACAGTTCCGCGTTTCGAACCAGCTCTAGAACGCTCCACTTCGTCAGCTAGTGACGGAATTGGGAGTGTGTAGGGTTGCGTGATGCCGGGGTCGAGGTCGGCTGCTGATTTGGAAACGTCTCA
>JBLHWZ010000470.1:0-3532 GCA_047629415.1 Bradymonadia bacterium
GCGCGGCGCCGCAATTCGGGCGGCGTACTGCGGGTCATGAGCCACGGGCAACGCGCTGCGCCCCCCCCCCGACGCCTCGAATCACGGAAGGGGGCCGCTGGGCTTGTCGACGGCCTGTCCGGAGTCGCTTCGGAAAGACCGAGTACGGCAGGTTCTTGATTCGCGACCGCTGCGCGTCGAAAGTCCTCAAGGCGAGGACTTCGGGGGGGGCGAAGCGCCTGAATCGAGTGGTTAGGAGTAAGGTCGGAGGATCGAGCCCGCCTGGAATGGCGTGCTCGCTCCCACACCGGATCGCAGGACACCGAATGAAAGCAACCCTACCTAAGCGCACAACGGCGACGCTGATCGTCACGCTCCTCTCTGTCTCAAGTTCAGTCTTCGCGCACGAGGACGACCCGAAGCTTCTTCATCTCAAGGCGCCCGTCGCTGGAAGTGGCTACGTTCGCGGTCTTCCCGCGAGCGCGATCCTTCCGGGCGGAGGCGGCAACACGATGCAGGCCGGCGGCATGTTCGACAGCCTCGACGTCACCCTGCACTCGTGGCTGACGATCGCTGACCTGGGCGGCGGCAACCGGAACAACGACATCTGGGGCTACGCATCACCTAGTGGTCGCGAGTACGCACTGGTCGGCCTTGAAAGCGCGACGGTCGTCGTCGAGGTCACCGATCCCGACCTCCCGGTCGTCATCGGCGCGATTCCCGGCCCGAGCAGCATTTGGCGAGACATCCGAACCTATGCGGATCGCGCCTACGCGGTGACCGAAGCGGGCGACGGCATTCAGGTCATTGACCTCTCTAGCGTGGACACCGGAGTGATCTCCCTGGAGCGAACCGTGACGACCGGAGGTTCTACGGCGTCCCACAACGTCGTGGTCGATACGGTCAGCGGATTCCTCTACCGCTGCGGCGGCAGCGGCAACGGCCTTCGGATCTACGACCTGGCGAACCCGGGTGACCCCCAGTACGTATCGAGCTGGGACGATCGCTACGTGCATGACGCGCAGGTCGTCACCTACACATCGGGGCCGTACTCCGGAAAGCAGATCGCTTTCTGCTGCTCGGGCTTCAACGGCGGCTGGGCCGACCCCGGCCTCTCGGTGCTCGACGTGACGGACAAGCAGAACATCATCCCGCTGGCCCAGGTCATTTACCCTGGCCGGGTGTACAGCCACCAGGGGATCCTCTCCGAGGACCGCCAGACCTTCTATCTCGGCGATGAGCTGGACGAGGACGGATCGATCAACACCACCACGCACGTGTTTGATGTGTCCGACCTGGCGAACACCACGTACACCAATGCGTTCACCAATGGTGGAGTGGCCGTGGGTCACAATATGTTCACCGCTAACGGGCTCTTGTTCCAAGCGAACTACAACGACGGGCTGCGCATCTACGACGCGCTGACCGACCCCTCGAACCCCGTGGAGGTTGGCTACTTCGACTCAGCGCCAAACTCAAGCGCCGCGAACTACAACGGCATGTGGGGCGTGTATCCCTACCTGCCCAGCGGAAACCTGCTCTGCAACGACCGTGAGAGCGGACTCTTCGTGCTGAGCTACGATCCAGCACTCGGTCAGACCTACTGCCAGGCCAATGCGAACTCGACCGGCCAGATCGCGATCGTTCAGGGTGTCGGCAGCCGCGCCATTGTCGACAACGATGTGAGCCTCACGGCCATGCAGCTGCCGCAGAACGCGACCGGCTACTTCATCGTGTCGGACCAGCAGGCGTTTGTTGCAGGTGCCGGCAACAGCGCGGGCAACCTG
This sequence comes from Bradymonadia bacterium, assembly GCA_047629415.1. GTDB lineage: Bacteria > Myxococcota_A > Bradymonadia > REDH01 > REDH01 > CBDUJZ01. The sequence continues at coordinate 1,767 of JBLHWZ010000470.1, forward strand.
TGCCTCGGAGGAATGGTGGGGCGCTACGTTAGCCAGGCAGCGAGCTCGGGCTCAGCCGGTGAGCTGCTGCTCTTGGTTGACGTGGCCCAGGTGCCGCAGCCCACGAGCATGATCGCCATTCAGCCCGGTGAGACATGGAACTTCCAGTGCTGGTACCGCGACTCCGTGGTCGGGGTCCCGACTTCGAACTTCAGCGAAGGCTACGCGATCACGTTTCAGTGATTTGATCGTGTCCCTCAAGCCTCACGCGTGAGGCTTGAGGTTGCCGATGTCAGCGGATCGTCAGGAGACGGTCCGCTTCCCGACCGATGCCGATGACCTTGAGGTGCCTTGGGTGGACCTCGATCACGGCGTACGACGTCTCCAGGGTGTCGACCATCCCTTTCAGCGTCAGGTAGTGCACGCCGTTCCGGGCGCCATAGTTGCCGGCGTGGTTGTGACCGTTGATGTAGGCCTTCACGCACGCATGGCGATCGATGACGGCGAGGACCTCGGAGTCGTTCCAGAGGTTGTGCACGTTGTCAGGGAATACGGGGAAGTGCGAGAAAAGGATCACGCGTTCATCCGCTTCGCCGGCACGTTGGAGAACCTCTTCTAGCCACGCGAGCTGAGCGGGTCCCATCGCTCCGTTCCAATGCGGCTTGTCCGCTGCGTACTCTGCTTGATACGCGATCGCAGCCTGCTGCTCGAGACTCCCCGAAGGATAGGCGTGGCGGCTGATGTCGTTGCCGTCGAGCACGATGAACCGCCAGCCGTGGGTCTCGATGTCGTAGTAGTTGGCGGGCAACCCCATTCGCGCTGGGACGCTGGCCTTGTGCTCATCCGCCACCGAGTAGTCATGGTTGCCGAGCACCTGATGCTTGGGGCAGCGAAGCTCGGCGAAGATGGGCAAGACCACATCGAAGCTCTCGAAGTCTCGATCGATCAAGTCGCCCAGGTGGAGGACGCATTGGAGATCGAGTGAGTCGAGATGCGCGACGCAGGCCTTCAGCTTCGCCTCGGACTGCGCATAGAACCGCTGGCCCGCAGCTTCTGCCGCGCAGTACTGGCAGTCGGCGACGACTCCGAAGGAGAAGCCGGGCGACCTGCTGAGATCTTCTATAGGAGCCATGGTGGAGTCATGGTTCAGCTCATGGTGGTCCAAGTGAGCTGTGCAACCGAGGGCTAAGAGCCAAGAGGTCGCGCCGATGGCGGCTAAGAGCGGGCGGTGCTTGGTCATCTGCATCTAGCCACCGACGATACGATGTCGCCAGCACCTTGCGAACTCAGTCCGTAGGGGATCACGCCACTTTTACCGCGTCGACTCTCCGCGCGCTGCTGCATGGACCGCTGTTTATCAGCGGCTTGCTAATCTTGGAGTATGCGAAACGACCTCCGCCGTCGCGCGTTCTGCGCACTCTTACTGCTCACGCTCGGCTCCTGCCGTGCGATCCAGGCGCCGAAGACCGAAGTCCTCGTTCTAGGCATGATCCACGGATCGCATCGGACCAGCGAACAGTATGGACTGGAGGAGCTGGAGCGGATCCTGCGTGCGGCCGAGCCGGACATGGTGCTGACCGAGATCCCACCTGATCGTCTCGAGGAGGCAGCGCGGCAGTTTGCTGAGACTGGAGAGATCACCGAGTCCCGCGTGCGAGTCTTCCCGGAATACACAGAGGTGCTCTTCCCGCTCCAGGCGGAGCTCGGGTTTGAGATCGTTGCCTGCGCCGGATGGACGAGGGAGATGGCGACCGCGCGACGGCAGAAGCTAGAAGAGCTTCGCGGGA
>JBLHWZ010000471.1:0-3488 GCA_047629415.1 Bradymonadia bacterium
CCGCCAGCGGTCTGCGTGAGGCTCAGCTCCCAGCTTCCGCGATCGAGCGTCGTCCAGTAGCGGTGCATGCTGTAGGCGCCCGAACTGAAGTCCTCGTTAATCGTCGACAACCCGCACGTCGGGAACTCGGTGGTGGGATTCCAGCAGGTAGCCTCCCAGCACGGCCAGAACTCCGGCCAGCAGATGAAGTCGTCCAACGCCCCGTCCCATGCGCAAGAACTCCCTGCGCTCAGGCAGCGATTTTCGGACTCGCACCACCCGCACCCGGAAATCGCTGCGCATGTGCCGCAGTCAAAGAGTGGCTCGCAAGTAGGTCTTGGCTCTGGTTCGGGGACCGGTGTGGGGTCTGGGTCGGGGCGGGGATCTGGTTCTGGTTCAGGTTCAGGCTCAAGCTCCGGCTCAGGCTCAGGACGCGGCTCTGGTTCAGGCTCCGGCTCCGGCTCCAGTTCCGGTTCAGGAACGACGACCGGAGGTGTGCCCGATGCGTAGGAGAGAAGGTCGTCCATCCTTGCCACCATGTGATCGCCAGGACAGTTCGTGCTCGCGCCCGAGTGATCGCGATGCGGCAGGATCAGGTCCCCGTTTATAGCGATCGAGTAGAGCGCGCCGAGCCGCTGAACCAACGCTCCAGTGGAACGCAGCATCGCCTCTGGCGGCAGGGAAGGGCCCCAGTCAGAGCAACCGTTGGGGTGGAAGCAGCCGATGAACGCAATCCCTATGTTGCCGGTGTTGTTGGAGCCAACGTGGGCGCCGCGATATTGCAGCGGCCGCCCCTCGTAGATGGTCCCATCGATTCCGATCAAGAAGTGGTAACCGACGTCGCACCATCCACGAGTGTCCTGGTGGTAGGCCTGCACGCTGCGAACTCGCCGCTCGGCGTTGCCGGACGGAGTCACCGTGTAGTGGATCGCCATGCGGTACTTGCTCGCGTCCGCTCCGGAGCAGCGCGTCGCGCGCGAATCCCAGTCCTCGCGCGGAACGACTCCGATCGAGAGGAGCTCCGAGCGAAGTGGGGACTGAGTCGTGCGCAGGCTGTCGTCCGCAGTGGCCTGGTCTTCTTCCTCTGATGGAGTGACAGCGCTCCACGTGAGAGCTCCGATGCGATCGATGTCGCCGGCAGCGATTCGAATTCGCGCGCCGCCGTAGGTTCCGTCGAAATCTGCCACGATCACGTGCTGGTCCTCCTCTCCCCAAGTAGCAGAGAGGGGAACCCAGTCCCCGAACTCGTCGGGCGCGATCAATGGCTGCGCCTCAATACTCGGAGGATCTCCAGCCCTAACAAGCTCGACCAATGCGCCGACACGTGTCGCCCCATCCTTCGCTTCCAGCACGGGGGAGACGAGCCAGTCCTCATCTGGCTCAAAGGTCGTGGCCAGCTCTTCCTGCGAGAGACTGTCCTCCGCCGTTGCTGGCACCTCCGCCTCTGACCGATCGGGCTCAGTGTCGACGGTCTCAGTGTCGCGAGTCTGAGCATCGAGAAGCTCACCGGCCGCACATGCCGTAAACAGCAGTGCGGTAGCGAGCGTGAGCGCGAAAGTGGTGGGACGCATGACGTAGGTGGGCGCAGGGTTAGCGGACAGTCTCACTTCTCCTCAGGTTCCTCAATGATTTGCGCGGACCGGGCGGCTCGCAAACACACGTATCGCAATCGAAAAGTCTGTCCGAGAACGCCTTCGTCGGCATGCCTTCGTAACCCAACACGCCGCTCTCGTGTCTAACCAATACTACCGCGGCAATCGCCGTGCACGCCCATAGAGGAATATGCGCAACGCAATCTTAGCCACTATCACCATCGGCATTCTCGCGCTCACAACCGCTCGCGCCAATGCTGAAGACCGAGGGGAGCGGCCCTCCCACGGTGCGGAGGACGGGCGAGACCGGGGAGGCGCGGAGGACGGTTCTCAGCGTCGAGGGCCACCAGAAGCGGCCTTCGATGTCTGCGCTTCCGCTCGCGATGGAGAAGGGTGCGAGTTCGAAGGAGGCCGCGGTACGATCAGCGGGACCTGCGTCACACCGCCTGGCGCCCCAAGTGATCGGCTTGTGTGCATGCCGGAAGGAGGTCCGCCTGGGCACGGCGGCGGTAGAGGGCAGGGTGGCGGAGGCGGCGGTCGCTAGCCAGCGGCGCGGTCCTGTGTCAGCCTCCCCCTGTGAGACGAATCTACCTTGATCACAACGCTACCAGCCCGCTCCTTCCGGCCGTCCGAGAGTTGCTCTGCGAGTCCCTCGGCGACCCGCTGGCAAATCCGGGTGCAGTCCATATCGATGGGCAAGCCGCAAAGTCGAAACTTGAGCGGGCTCGTAGGACACTGCGCAAAGCGCTCGCTCCGGGTCGGGTCGTCTTCACGAGCGGAGCGACCGAGGCGAACAATATCGTGCTTGGCTCGCTGCGACCGGAGTCGATCGTCTTGGCTTCTAGGTTGGAGCATCCGAGCGTCGTTGCGCCCGTTGAGTGGGCGGAGACTCAAGGCGTCGAAGTTCGCTGGATTCCGAACGACTCCGAGGGCCGCATCGACCTCGGCTGGGTGCAATCGCAGTTGAAGCGGGGAGATGTTGATCTCCTCACCCTAATGGCCGCCAATAACGAGCTCGGTACGTTGAATCCGGTGGATGAGATCGCCGCTAGCTGCCTGAGCGCAGGCGTCCCTCTGCATGTCGACGCTGTGCAGGCCTTCGGTAGGACATCGTGGAAGCCGGCCATCGGAGTCACCTCAGCGACCATATCGGCCCACAAGCTGGGCGGCCCGGTTGGCATCGGCGCCCTCTGGCTTGCGAAGGACGCCGAGGTCGTGCCGCTCGTTAGAGGCGGACATCAGGAGCGTGGGACCCGTCCAGGAACCGAGAACGTGTTCTGGGCGATGGGCTTTGCCGCTGCCGTCAACGAGCAAACCGACTGGTCGAGCAGCGCCCCGCCTCGGGACCGTTTCGAGGAACTCCTGATCGACGAACTCGGAGTTGAGTTGAACGCGAGCAGCGGTCCCCGACTTCCGAATACGAGCAACATCAGTTTCCCGGGCATCGTCGGCGAGGAACTTTTGATGGCGCTGGATCTGGCTGGCCTCGCCTGTTCTGCGGGTTCGGCCTGCACAGCCGGGAGCATCGACATCTCGCCTGTGCTCATCGCCCTCGGAGTGGGCGATGAACGTGCTGCTAGCTCCCTCCGATTCTCCTTCGGGCCTGAACATTCGCTATCCGATGCAAACGAAGCAGCAGAGCTGGTAATCTCGACTCTCCGTCGCCTCCGCGGCTGACCTTCATCGGTTCGTGCTTGCTTCACGCGAGAACCTGACGCATAGCCCACGCCAATGAACGACGCGCAGAACAACGCCCAAGAGCAAATCCCCGTTTCCTCTGGACGCGCCGTAGTAGCGATGTCAGGAGGGGTGGACTCTTCAGTCGTCGCAGCGATGCTGCACAATAGAGGGGAAGACGTCGTCGGCGTCAGCATGCGTCTCTATTCGTCAACGGAGAAGGTCGGGAAGTCGTGCTGC
>JBLHWZ010000472.1:0-3488 GCA_047629415.1 Bradymonadia bacterium
ACTTCACAATGCCCGCGAAGAAGAAATTTCGGATGTTGTCGCCTTCGAGCTGCGTGTCGTAGCCAAACTCAAAGGTCAGACCGCCGAGGCCGACTCGGTCGACTCCAAGAAAGGTGGAGCCGCGCTGATACGGGTCGTGGGAGAGCTCTCGGAACTCGTTCGTGCTGGCGAGGTGCAAAGAGTAGCCGTTGCCGAGCGACTGCAGCCAGTCGAGCTCGGCGTGTCGAATCGACTTCAACTGCACGTGACCTTGCTGGACCGTCGCAAACTGCAAGTCCCGGTCGGGCAAGTTGGTGTTGGTTTCGTCTCGATAGCCGCCGCTCAGTTCGATGCGTGACTGGCCCGCCTGGTAGTACGTCTTGACCCCGGCGTAGCCGTGCATTTGCCGTAGCTCGCCGGCGTCGCCTCGATTGTTCAAGAGCAGGTTGCCCGAGACGTAGACGTTGGTGTCGGCTTCGAAGAAATATTGCTCGGCGCGAACGCGCCCGCCAAGAACGGTCGAGGAGTTGAGTGTCTCTTGGTCGATGCGCTCCAAGGTCGGCGCCTGATTGTAAGCGAACGAAGCGCCACTGAGCGCGCTGTTGCCTGAGCCGTCTTGGTTGAAATCGTTGAGATACAGGCCCTCAAGGAGGACTGAGAAGTCCTTCACATTGAAGCTGGTGGTGAGATAGCCGGCGAGGCCGGTTGTTGAGTCGCCGCCGAGCACCCGCTCTTGAACATCGAATTCGCCGTAGACCGTGAGCCAGTCGGTGGGGCTAGGCAGCTCGACGCTTAGGCCTTGAGAGAGGTTGTAGTCGCGCTCGTCTAGGAAGAGCCGCTCGCCGATCTCCAGGTAGGCGCCGTAGAGATTCACACGCACCCCATCGATCGCTCGCAGCTGGTAGTCGTAGCCAGCCACGATGTCCTCGACGGGCCCTACAGGCTCACCGGGCGCGCCCTCATAGCGTCCAAATCGACGCACATACTGACGGTTGATCGAGTCGAGGTTTGCCGGATTTGTTCGGCCGGCAAAGGTCGTCAGCCGGTGATCGTCGCCGCGATACTCAAGCTGCCCACCTTGCAGCGAGAGGTCGAGTCCGGCCTCATCGACCTTACGGACAGCGAGTACGATTCCGCGTCCGAGCTGTTGGAAGTAGTCACCGGCCGTGATGGTGAAGTCGCCGCGTCGGTAGGCGATGTTGATTCGCTCAAGCACGACGTCATTGCGATACCGCCACGTGTAGCCATCGTTGGTGAGCGTGTCCGGAGCGCCGGCTCCTCGAAGCGGAATCGGGACACAGTTTCGAGGCATCACGTCGGCGAAGCCGTCTTGGTCGACGTCCGATACGTTGGGGCGCCCATCTCCAGTAAGGTCGATACCGTCGCGCATCCCGTCGTCGGTCTCGCTTACGAACGCGCCGTCTTGATCGAAGGTGCCGTAGTCGAATGCGTCTGAGAATCCGTCATTGTTGGCGTCCGAGGGGACATAGTCCCACATGCCGCGTTTACAGAAATTCGTCAGGTAGAAGCTGTCAATTCGAACCTGGCTTGAGATGTCCCCGGCGTTTCCGTTGAGGTTTAGCCGGTTGATGACGATTCCGTAGTGGTCATCGCCCAACGAACCGTTGGCGTTGTCCGTCCGCGCCTCGATGATCAGCGTGTCGGTTGCGCTGAGGTTGGTGTCCCCAGCTAACAAGGGTGCAGGGACGACGAGCGCGGCAGAGAGAGCCGCGGTTGCAAGGTCGGAGAATTTCACGCGGGGACTACTCGGCGAGGAGGGTCGCTACAGTTTCGGCATGTCCAACTTCGTCGCCAGTCGAGAAGCCCTCGTGCGAGTCAGCCAAGTTGCCGTTGCGGTCGATGAACATGGTAAATGGCTGGGTGCCGCGCGGGTTCAGTTGGGCCATTACGGAACCTTGCTGGTCAAGCAGGATAGGCATCGTCCAGCGATTGCGGCGCACGATGTTACGGACTTCCGCGATCGTGTCCGGGCCGTCGGTGGTGATGGCGAGCACGACGAGGTCGTCACCGTGCAAGTCGGCGAGCGCCTGCATGTGAGGAAGTTCCTGCAGGCAGGGTCCACACCATGTTGCCCAGAAGCTGATCACGACCACTTTACCTTCGTGATCGGAGAGATTCACCTCGTTCCCATCAAGGTTGTCGAGTGAGAACTCGGCGACAGGCGTGCGGTCATCGGGAGCGTCAAACGCAAAGGCCGAAAAGGCGATGAGCGAGGTCGCGGCGATCGCCATGGCGAAGAAGGAGCGTCGGAAAAGCTTCATGAGCAGGAACTCGTTGGGGTGTTCTTGGGGCGCAGTGCGCGTCATTAAGACGGGGGCAAGCCGCTAGAAATTCAGCGGGATCGGCTCAAAGCCTGTCTGCGATGATCGCGTTGGCGGTCGACTCGTCGATCGCGCCGATCGTGATGTTGATGATTTCCATCGTCTCGCCATCGAGGAACATATTCATCGGCGCCAGCGTCGGCTCGTAGAATGATGCGAAGTCGTTGAACTCGTCGATGAGCGCAGGGAACGGGATGCCGTACTGGTTGACCCACCCCTGGGCGAACTCAGGGGTGACAACCGATGAATTGTTGTCCTCGAAGATTGCCAGGATCACGAGCAGCCCGTCGTCTTTGTGCTCGTTGTAGAGTTCGACGAGCGCGGGCTGCTCCTCGCGGCATGCGGTGCACCAGCCTGCGGCGGTCGAGACAAGCACGAGTCGCACGTCCTCGTTCTGGAAAACTTCGCTGTCGAACGAGAAGATTCCAGGATCTACGGTTGGGAATTCAAGCGGCGCTATCAGCGCTCCGACACCGGTTCCGAAAGGTCCGGTTGGATAATCACCACTCGAAGCGTCCGTTTCGGCGTCGTCTAGCGCGTCTCCCGGTGCACCGAGGTCTTGAGTCCCGAGGTCCGCATTCGCCGCGGGATAGGTCGTCGGATCGCAGGGGTCGACGCCCTCTGGGAGATCTAGGCCCTCGCGGGGCTCGCACACCTCACCGGGATCACACGCGCCAAACGCCAGTGCGAGGGAGGCGGAGAGCAGAAGGGTTTGAATCGGACGGATGAGGTCGAGCATCTAGGGTCGTTTTGTGCAGTGGTGAACGCTGATAACCGTATAGGTTTCAGCGTGATAGGGCACATCAGGCGGATACACTGTTTGGCGTTATCTGGCAAACCTCTGGGCGCTTCCACCCTGGGTTCGACGCCGCTCACGCGCCCTCAACTCAGCGTAGTACCGTCCATCACGCGCTGGGTGAGGGGTTACGCGACTTTTTGGAAACGAACTGATTCGGGTCGGAATCGAAGGTTACTAGCGAGACTCTGGTCGAGCAAAAAGGCATAGGTTTCAAGAGGATGTGAGACGCTGTGCTCGGCAGGTAGACTTTACCGAACAGTGCTGAGGCCTTGATCCTCTCAGAGCTAAACGTTAGTACACTCGCGCGCTCACACCGTACGATACCCATACATTCCGGCCGAAATCCCCCACGCGGCCCTGCGGAACAA
>JBLHWZ010000473.1:0-3483 GCA_047629415.1 Bradymonadia bacterium
GAGACGCCATGCGAAGTGCATGTGCGTCTAGAGACGGCGACCACTCCGCTTGAGTTCAGTTGCGTGGTTTCTGCAGCGGGGTGTGCCTCCTTGGTCGGAGCGATCTGGCCTCGTATCCCTCACCGGCCAGGTGCTACGCCACGTCGAGAATCTCTGCGTCGCTCGCGTGCGCTAGGTGCGTCGGTTCCAGCCGACCTGTGGGAACTCGGAGACGACGCGATTCGAACTCGCGGCGGCCGGTTCGATCTTCGCTGTGAGCTCAGCCGGAGGCAGGGCGCGCCCGAGTGGATGTTGAAAGGCGCGGCGCAGGTTCCCGTGCATGCGCACGCCTTCTTCGGTTCTTCCGAGCGCCGTGCCAGCCCCCAAGTTGTGGTGGACGAGTTCCTCAGTGAGCCTGCGGCTAGGGCCGCGTGGCTGGTCTTGACGCGGAGCCCACCCGACTCGTTGCTCTGGTCGGACCTCCAGGTCAGCGGGGAACATCTGACATGGTCGGCCCGTGCCGAATCCCAACCGCACGCGGTAGAGACGTTCGAGTTGGCTCTCTCCGTGCTTGCGTGGCGGATGATGCGCTTCGGGGCAGAGGGCACCTAGCGAGCTAGTCCGTCAGCTTAGCGCGAAGCGGTTCAGCCAATGGATGAGCGAGTGACGCCTCTGACTCACGCCCTTATACTCGGCGATCTCAGGGGTCATGTCGCGGAGCGCCGAAGCCATACGAAGTGCGCGCTCCGAGCTAGTAATCGCCTCTGCGAGAGGGCATTGATACACCCGGATGAAGAAGAACGCGGAGTTCATCTCTGGAAGACCAAGAGTAGTCTGCCGCTCGACGCGGAACCAAGTTGCGTCCACTGCGGCTTGTGCCGTCGGGGCATGTCGCTCTGGAGGTTGGATATGGACGTACGGGTCGTGGCAGAGCTCGCCGTCACGATGCAGCCCCCAAACATACCGCACGAATGGACCACGATGGATCATCGCCGTGACCAGGCCAGCGTGCGCCTTCATCAACGGTTCGTGGTGCGGAACCGGCTGGTGAATCGTAGCAAAGTCCTGTCCCGCCTTGTCCTTCGCGCTCCAGCCGCTCGGCAGGCAAACATGCATGATCTGGGCACGATCGGGGACTCCAGGCTCCGGGCCTACCAGCAGAACGAAGTCTTCCTCAATCGCGAGCGCGATGGCGTCGACTAGTGTTTGTTCAGGCGTGAGTGAGGAGAGATGGTCTGCGACATTCCGGGTCTCGCAGGACACAAGCCGGGCGGCGCCCCGTTCTCTGTCGACGTCTAGCTCAACTCCGAGGTGGGGCAGTAGGAGTCGTCGTCCGTCGAATGTGAGTCTATCGGGCGATTCCTTTGCGATCACTCGCATCAGCACTTCCAGTTGGCGTGCGAACTGGGCCGGATCAGCAGCGATTCGGCGGCAGGGCGTGTCCCCCGACAACGCCTTTAGCTTAGCGTTCAAATAGACTTCCCAGTCATCCCCTGGATCAAAGAGGCCGCCCTCTGGCTGGCCGTCCGGGCGTTCCGAACGACTCAGTGGGGCGACATTCGAGCGAATTCGATACTCGCGACTGACAGGGAATGGGATTGGCACCCGTATTTTGTACGCCCATGCCTACAGCCCGACAAGGCTCGTGGGATATGGAGGTTGAGGGCAGGCTCCACTAGAGATGGCGAGTAATCACTCCAGCAATCGATCGACTGATGAAGCGTACACTTTCATTCACCCTTATCTCCCTGCTGGCGGCCTGCGGCACAGGCCCGACAAACCTCGACTCTGGGGTCTCAACACCAAGCGATATCGCGGTGGATTCGCTTGAGGCTGATACCGTTGAGGACATGCTGGAGCCCGATACGGTCGAGGACACACCCGAGCCCGATACGGTCGAGGACACACCGCCGCCTGACGTGATGGAGCCTGACACGGTCGAAGACACCGCCGATCCCGATGTGATTGAGCCCGATGCAGGCGACGACACAGGCGAGCCAGATGTTGCCGAGGACACAGGCGGCGACACGGCGGAGGACACGGGTGAGGACACGGGTGAGGACACGGCGTCCGACGCTGGAACTTATTGCGGCGCGGTCGATTCCGAGTTTCCTGATTTCCGGACCGGCTGCGAAGTAGCGGAAGACTGTGCCCCCGTGTTCCATCAGCGGGACTGCTGCGGAACCGAGGCCGCGATCGCCGTTTTGAACGCGCAGCTGTCGGAGTTCAACACCGCAGAGGACCGGTGTCGGGACGAGTTTCCCGCGTGCCGTTGTTTGGCCGGTCCCACTCAAACAGACGATGGTGTAACGGTGGATAGTCTCGACGACTTCGAAGTCGCTTGTGAGCGCGGTGCCTGCGTGTCCGTCGGAAGAGGGCCAAGTGAGGTGATCTGCGAAGACCAAATCCCGACGACCTTCCCTGGTTTCGACAGCTCTTGTGAAGTCTACGATGACTGCGTCGCTATCGCGCACCAGACAGACTGCTGCGGCAACCAGCACATGGTTGGCGTCAACCGAGACTACGCTGAGCCGTTTGGCATCGCCGAGTCCTCGTGTCGGGCAACGTACCCCCTTTGCGGGTGCCCAGCCGGGCCAGCATCGACCGACGCGGGAACGTTCGCGTTGACTCCTGAGGTCGTGGAGGCGCAGTGCCGCGAGGGAGTTTGCTGGACCTACGTCCCGCTCTAGTGGGCTAAGGGGCGTGTCGCCTTAGTCGGCAAAAGGCGCTGTTCGCCGTAGTGGGCTAAGGGGGCGTGTCGCCTTAGTCGGCAAACAGGCTCGAGGCCTTACTCAGCCGCGGTCACTACTCCTTAACGGTGTCGCAACCGAACGCAATGTCGATTGAGCCTTCGACGCCCGCGCCACAGAGGCTCGAGCAGATGTAGACGGCGGACGGCTCTTCGGGGTCGTCGTAGTACCAGCCACCCTCAGTAGTGCAACCAGCAGCGTCGTCGACACCAAGCACCAGCTGTGGCTCCTCGCCGGGATCTGTCAGGTACACATTCACCTGGGCCGGATTGATGACGGCGCCCTCGCCGGGATCCGGAATCCCGTACGCGCAGGGCAATACGGCGCCAGCGACCACGCCCTCGAGCAGCGCGTCGAAGGTCGGCGTCCAATCGGAGAGGCAGATGGACTGCACTTCGCCGCCCGTCGCGATCGAGAGTTCCTCGTAGTCGTCGCCGGAGCCGTCACCGCAGCTTCCACCCAGTGCGATGATGCTGTGGAACACGTAGTCGACGCTGAATCCGGGCGGGTCCACGGTTCGTGTTTGTGTGCGGAACCAGTCCGCGTCTTTCGATGACGAATCGTCTGTGACAACGACGATATGCGTTCGGGCCCAGCTCCGCAGCATGCCTCTGAACTGTGGGTAAGCATCGACAATCAGTCGCTCCAACGCGTCCGTCGAATAGACGTCGACGTCGGGGTGCATGAAGAATGGAACGTTGTCCTCGTCCGGGCAGGTGTCCGCTCGCGAGAGAGGAGGCGGCACGCAAACGCC
>JBLHWZ010000474.1:0-3472 GCA_047629415.1 Bradymonadia bacterium
GCTCGGTCCAAAAGATCTTCGAGGGGAGGGCGAGAATCCCAGTGCTCCAGTTTTTTGCGCCCTACATGAATGTCAGTATCCTACATCTACGCACTGAGACCCACTTTGGAGTACCGTCATGAATGAAGTGACAATCGATCCGGCCGAGCCGACTCGCATTATTGACCGACGGTACCGCCGCTCGGATATCACGACACAAGCGCTCGCCTTCCAATGCGCTCACGTTCAGGAGGGCCTGAGCTTGCGCGCCATGATCGTCTCAGACGACATTGGGGATCGCTGGGTCGGCTCAGGTGATAAGGCTCTCTGTCGCCTCCTGTCTAAGAGCGCGCCTACAATCGCTTCCGGCGACGAGCACGCGGCGATGAGGCTGCGAGCGCTTCAGGTGCTGCAGTCCGACCTCGACGGCTCAAAGGTCACGACGACCAAGATCAAGGTGCCGAACCAGTCACGCTACATTTACGTGACCGGCGTCGGCGCAAATCAAATGCGCGTCGGCGGTGTGTCGACCGCGGCAGTCGGGACTAAAAGGATCCTCGGCTATAACAACCAGCAGCGGCAGCATCTCGACGAATCCGGAGAGTACGATGCAGGGCGTGCCCTGCAGTATCTCGTGGACGGCGCTTTTGCCCGACTCGTTTGTGCCGCCGGTGTGACTGGCGAGGTTCCGACTGGCTTCTTCGGTCTCTCAGACGACCGGGTCTATCGCGACACCCTCAACCACATCCTCGCGCCGGCCATCGATGCCGTGGCGAAGAGCGGGATCGTGGTCGACGACCTATGGCGCAACTACCGCTGGCGCAGCCGTGAGACGCGCATCGACGAGAGTATCTTCGAGCGAAAGTTCACTGCCTCGATGCGCGAAGGCCGATCGAACGTACGCCTTGGCGATTTCGAAGTCCGGTTCTTCCATCGCCACGACGCGTTTGACCTGCCGTACTGCCCGCGCCTCACGCTGAAGTGGCGTTAGAATAGGGTAGAAGCGGGGGCTGGCCCTCGCCTCGTTGGGCGGCCGTCAGGCCTCTACATCTCGTCTGTGATGAATCCGTTGTAGCGAGCCATCCAGTACGGGAGCAGGTAGCCAGCGGGGGGCTGAGCGAAGTTCGGGCGCGCGGTGCAGTTTTCGATCTGGGCCGGGTCACCCCACCACTCGAACTGGTTGCTACAGCGCTGGTTGACAGGCATCGGGGCGGCCGCGAGATTGCCATGACGATCGGAGACGCATTCGACTTCGACTCCGATGTTATCGATGTCCCGGCGGATGTTGTTGGGGTGGAAGTCGTAGAGGGACACGATGCCATCGTGGACCATGGCGATCGCGGTTTCTGGCTCCTCCGGGTCTGCGCCCATCAGCTCGGTGAGCGTGAAGTTCCAGAACGCGTTGCCCTGCTGCCAGAGGTTGCGTCCGTGTGGATCCGGCCCGCGGCTGCCGCGATGAAACGCGTTTCGGTAGGTCTCGACGAGCTCGGGGTTGGGCTCCATCAGCATCAGGCCAGCGTAGCTGAGCATCCCGATGTTCACGTTGTCGTAGTTGGTTTGGCACCCGAGAAGGAGCGCGAAGTCCGTGAGATACGTCCGGTAGTCGGTGCCGTTCTCCAGGGTCGCGTCGATGCAGTCGTCAGTGTCGCGGTAGTCGAGCAGGCAGCCCTCATAGAAGTCGATGATCTCGGTGTCTTGCGTCACAGATGCTGCTGAGCGGGTCCAGCTGAGCGCGAGCAGTGCGTTGAAGCCGGGGATGTGATCCAGCGAGAGCGCGTGCGCCGAGCCGTAGCGCGTCGGGCGACCGTCGTAGTCGGTGATCCAGAACTCGTTGGCGATCAGGTGTGCGATCACGTCCTCTAGGATGCCGAGCGCCAGGGACTGGGCCTCGGGGTCATCGACGAGCTTGGCGACGAGGGTCGCGGCGTAAAGGTGTCCGGAGAGTTCGTCCTTTGAGCCGTTACGCTGCCAGCAAAATCCTGCATATTCGTCGCTCGTGCAGTGATCGGCGTCGCGGACCCAATCGCCCGCGCCTTCAGCGAGATCGGGATCCCACGTCCGGAAGCAGCCGTCGTCTCCGACCATCACCCAGCGGTTGCCGACCATATCGGATCCCGGGGGCACGTACTCCATCGGGTTGGATGGGCAGGCGTGCTGCGGGAGGCTCGGGTCGCGGAAGTCACGCGTATAGAGGCCCTGGGTACCTGTGATGTCCATCATTCGTCGCGTGCCACGGAGCGTGCGCAACACCTGCTCAAGCGCCTCCGCGTCGCCGGTCGCTGCGTAGCGATAGGCCTGCGATGCGACATAGAGGCCGGTCCACAGCCCGTTGTTTTCGTTGAGGTTGAAGGTGCAGATCGGGAGGTCCTCGTCGGCGACGATCTCGGTTGGGACGTCCGCCTCACAGGTTGCGTGGTAGACGCGCGACCAGTCTTCGTGCCCGGGGGCATCGGTAGGAACCTGGTGCAGCGCTGGCACGATCCAGTCGAAGTAAGCGGCCTTGGCCGCGAGGCTGCCGTCCGCTTCGCGCACTCGGTCCCACTCTAGCTCAGGGCCGATCCAGCGGGTTTGGTGATCCCAGTCTGAGAAGTCGGGAGTGTCTGGCTCGACGTCGGCATCAGGCTCGGTGTCCGGCTCGGTGTCCGGCTCGGCGTCCGGTCCGATATCTGGTTCAACATCCTCGGCATCATCCTCAGTGTCGGGGTCGGGCACCGTGTCTGTTCCGAGATCCTCGGGTGCAACATCGGTGGCGTCCGCCTCGGTTGGGTCAGCGTCTGTCGCAGCGTCGGTGGTCGGGTCGGACTCCGCGTCGTCGTCGCCACACCCAATTGCGGTGGGTGCGAGTACGGCGAGAGCCAGGAGGGGCCAAAGATTGTTTCGGTACATACGCGTCGGATGAACGGTGGCTCAGGGGCGTCCGGTTCGGACACTTCTGGCCCGGCCGGGAGGTCCCGGTTCGGGTGACTAGTTCGCCAAGTGGCGGCACGATTGGTGTAGCCGCCTTCTAGCAGAGGTCTTCCGTGCAACGCGAGCCAGGGTGGATACGAACTAACTCTTACCGGTACTGAGTCGTTCTCAGCTCGCTTCCAGGCGCGAGCGGACCGCGCCGAACATACGTCGGCATGGACGAGCTTGGAGATCGTTTCGCGTAGGGGTGCGGGTCCGCAATATCAGATCCAGTCAGGCCGCTTTTCGGAGAGCGCCGGGCTTACGCCTCTCGGCATCGGTATCGACCATGACTAGGACCGGGAGCCGCGGGCTATCGGCTGCAAAGGCCATACACTTGCCCAGGCTGCGGGTTACATGGCCTCGCCCCTGGGCAAATGTCGTCTCCGTCGCAGAGCTCACGACACTCGGATTGCTCGGCGTCGCACAGAACGCCGGTCGAGCAGAACGGCCCGTCCGTCACCTCGCAGGGCTCGCGAGCCGCTGGCCCCTCGATGGGCCGAACGCACTGCCATGCGATGGAGTGTCCGCGGTAGAAGATGGGGGC
>JBLHWZ010000475.1:0-3461 GCA_047629415.1 Bradymonadia bacterium
ATCGAAAACTACGGAGGTGAGCAATGATCACCGCCCTAAGAAAGCTCGTGGAGCGCCTGCCGACCGTGGCATTCGTCGTCCTCTTCAGCCTCATCGCCTACGGCGTCGGGCGCGCAACCCACACGGCGTCCTCATCAGGCGGCGAGTCCGCGACCCAATCGACACGGCAAGACGCCCATGCGGCCGCCGAGGCCAATGCGGCCAACACTGAATATGTTTGCCCGATGCATCCCCAGATCCGGCAGGACGATCCGGGTTCGTGCCCAATCTGTTTCATGGACCTAGTCCCAGTGGAACTCGGCAGAGGGGATGACAGGGGTGTTTCGCTGACGATGTCGGAGTCAGCGATTCGACTCTCACACGTGCGCACCGTACCCGTTGAGCGCGTCCCACTCGAGCGGACCATTCGCGTCTTCGGAAGAGTCTCAACATCCGACGACGGCGCCGCGAACATCACCGCTTGGACTGCAGGTCGGATCGAACGACTTTACGTCGAGACGATCGGTGAAACTGTCCGGAGAGGGCAGCGTCTTGCGCGCATCTATAGTCCCGAGGTGGTGGTCGCGCAGGAGACGCTGATCCATGCACGGCGGATTCTGGCCGAAGCGCAGACCGCGGGCAGCACTGGACGAGTGCAGGCGGCACAAGCCGCCGAACGAGCGTCACTGATCGAGCTGCGGCTGCTCGGAATTCCCAACGAACAAGTGGAAGAACTCGTCTCCGATGGTGTCGCTGACGAGACGGTGATGATCCACGCCCCGGCCGGCGGCACAGTCGTACGACGCCTAGCAAACCAAGGAGATCACGTGCAACGCGGGACTCCCATCCTCGAACTGGTGGACCTAGAGGAGGTCTGGATCCAGCTGGAAGTCTACGAGCGCGACCTCCCCCACGTGGGGGTCGGCACCCACGTTGACCTGCAGTTGCCAGGCGCCGATGGCGGATTCGTCGGCACAATCGCGTTCATCGACCCGATCGTTGATCCCTTGAGGCGGGTCGCACGAGCGCGCGTGGTCGTCGATAACTCATCGGGCCAGTTCCGGCCTGACATGTTTGTCGAAGGCACGATGTCAGAGCCCATCGTCGACGACCGAGGCCGGCCGCCGGTTTCAGTGCCCTCCACTGCCGTCCTTTGGACCGGAGTGAGGTCGATCGTTTACGTGTACGACCAACTGGAGAATCCGCCCGTCTACATGCCGATTGAGGTGGAGCTCGGAGACCGTATTGGCGACCGACAAATCGTAGAGTCGGGGGTCTTCCCGGGCGAGGCGGTTGTCTCATCCGGCGCGTTTCGACTCGACGCCTCGCTCCAGATTCGCGGGGGGGCTTCAATGATGAACCCCGCCGACGAGACGAGCGGCGGAGGTGGCCATGACCACTAACAATCTCGGCCTAATGCAGCGCATTGCTGCGTTCGTCCTAGAGCAGCGAGTCATCGTCTTCGTCGCTGTCGCGATCACTGTCGGCTGGGGCATTGTAGTCGCCCCGTTCGACTTCGGACTCGACATCGAACGCGACCCAGTCCCCGTCGACGCCATCCCCGACATCGGCGAAAATCAGCAGATTGTCTTCACTGAATGGCCGGGGCGATCTCCTCAGGACGTCGATGACCAGATCACCTATCCCCTAACGGTAGCGCTGCTCGGCATGCCCGAGGTGAAGACGATTCGGAGCTTCAGCGCATTCGGATTCTCCACCGTTTACATCATCTTTGAGGAGGAAGCGGAGTTCTATTGGTCGCGCAGTCGAGTCGCTGAAAAGCTCGCCAGTCTGCCAGCCAACACACTACCCGACGGGGTGTCTCCACAACTCGGGCCGGACGCCACGGGCCTCGGTCAGATCTTCTGGTACACGATTGAAGGTCGCGACCCCGATGGAAACTCCACGGGCGGTTGGGACCTCCACGAGATCCGGACGGTGCAGGACTACGAGGTGCGCTATGCGCTCGCCGCCGCGGACGGAGTGGCCGAAGTCTCATCAGTTGGTGGATTCGTTCAGGAATACCAAGTCGATGTGGATCCCGAACAGATGCGGGCCTTCGGCGTGACGCTCGAAGACGTCTACGCGGCCGTCCGTGGCGCCAACGCCGAGGTCGGCGCACGGACCACCGAAATCAGCGGAGTGGAGTACCTCATTCGAGGCGTCGGCTTCCTCCAGAACGTCGACGAACTGCGCGAGACAGTCGTCAGGGTCGTCGACAACGTCCCGGTCCGGATTGATGACGTCGCGAACGTCGCAATCGGTCCCGGCCTCCGGCGTGGCGCATTGGACCGGGGAGGTGCGGAAGTTGTCGGCGGAGTGGTCGTCGCTCGCTATGGAGCAAACCCGATGGAGGTCATCCAGAACGTGCGCGCCGCGATGACCGAGGTGCAGCGAGCGTTGCCGACCCGAACACTCGCGGACGGCACCGTCTCGCAGCTCACCATCGTGCCCTTCTACGACCGCACGGGATTGATCGAAGCGACCGTCGGCACCCTCGAAACGGCGCTGACACAGCAGATTCTGATCACGCTGCTGGTGGTGATGATTCTCATGCTCCACCTGCGGAGCTCGCTCCTCATCTCCGCCCTGCTCCCGCTCGCAGTTCTGGCCACGTTCGTTGCGATGAAGCAAACGGACGTCACAGCCAATGTGGTCTCGCTTGCGGGGATCGCGATCGCGATCGGTACGATGGTGGATATCGGGATCGTCATCACGGAGAACATCGTTAGCCGACTCGATGAGGCTCCCCCTGAAGCCGACCGACTAGCAGTGATTCGAGACGCGACCGCGGAAGTCGCGGGCGCAGTGCTGACCGCCGTTGCGACAACCGTCGTTAGCTTTCTCCCCGTGTTCTTTCTTGAGGGGGCCGAGGGGAAGCTCTTCCGCCCACTGGCGTTCACCAAGACCTACGCAATCACCGCGAGCGTTCTTGTCGCGCTCGCCGTCATCCCGCCTGCCGCGTGGCTCTTGATCGGCAAGCGCTTCCGAGGGGGACCTAGGCTAAAGCTCGCTCTCAACGGCGCGATCATGCTGGCAGGTTTGGTCTTCGCGGTGCGGTTCCACGTCGTGGCAGGCCTCTTGCTCGTCGCCCTGGGGGTCGCTCGAGCCTTGGATGACCGACGCGGGAATGAGGGCACGCCCTTCGAACGAGTCGTCTCTCTCGCGGCAAACTTCCTAGCGGTCGCGTTCGTTGCCGTGGCCCTCGCGGCCTCGTGGGCACCGCTCGGTGCGGGCGTTGGGGACGGCAGTAACTTGGCGTTCGTCATCATCCTCGTTGGGGGACTCCTCAGCGGCTTCTGGCTCTTCCAGTTGAGCTACCGCGGGCTCCTCAATTGGGTGCTTCAACACAAACTTCTCTTCCTGACTCTTCCGTGTCTCATCATCGGGTTCGGCGCCTCCGCGTGGCTCGGCTTCGGCACAGCGTTCGGCTGGCTCCCACACTCGTTCCACGCTTCTTCGGTCGGGGTTAGCCTCCACCA
>JBLHWZ010000476.1:0-3458 GCA_047629415.1 Bradymonadia bacterium
GCGGCCAACACGCTACCTAACGACAGCGCACTGCTCCTCGGACAGTCCAATGAACTGGCCCTACGCCTCATCGGCATCTCGGCGGCGGTTTTCCTGCCACTGACCCTGCTCGTCGGCGTGCTGTCGACGTTCCGTATCGCCGGTCCGCTCTACCGCTTCGAGAAGTTCCTGCTGGCCGTCCAGAACGGTGAGAAACCCGGCGACTTCACGCTGCGAGGCGGTGATGAGCTCAAGGACTTGGCCGCGCTCATCAACACGAGCACGGCCCCGCTTCGCAAGGACGAATTGTCCAACGAATCCAACGAGTCCGACGCCGAGGATCTCGCCGCTTAGGCACCCTCTATGTCGCTGTCGACCAAGATAGCCGCGATTCTGACGGCGCTGATTCTCTCGCTGTCCATCGTCGGTGGCTTCGCCCAGAACCGAGCGTTCAGCTCGCTCTTCGCAGATATCGAAACGGCAGAAGCCGGGAAGGACATCCTTCGCGTCGAGCACGCGATCCATTCGGAGATCGACGAGGTGGAACGCATCGCTGAGTTCTACGCGGTATCGATCCCCGCCGCCGAATTCCTGCACGACCCGCGCAGCCGACCGCGATTCGCTAGAGAGTCACTCACGCCCCTGAACCTCCAGGGACTGGCCATCGATCTGCTCTTCTTCTGCGACCTCGACGGCAAGGTCGTCGGAAGCCAGATCATCAAGCCTGTCAGCGGCGAGGAGATCCAGCTCCCGGAGTTCCCACGGTCGGCGCTGAGTCTGTCGCACGCGCTACTCAGGTACTTCTCCGCCGGTTCGCCGGACGTGAACGGTATCGCTCGTTCGGGGATCCTCCCGACCGGGAACGGCCCGCTCCTGGCGTCGTCCCAAATAGTAGTTGGCGACGGTTTCAAGAAGCGCGGCTACGTGATCGTCGGACGATTCCTGCGCGACGGCCTCTCCAGCCGCGTCGAAGATCGTTCTGAGGTCGAGTTTGCCGCCTGGCAGCTCAACAATAAGGCGGGCCTCCCCGAGGACGCTGCCGCCATCTCCGACGAGGTCACCTCCTCATCTGCTCCCATCCTCGTCCCTAGCGGCGACGGGAAGAGCTTCGACATCTACGCCTCGATCGACGGCCTCCGGGGCAACCCCGAGCTGCTGATCCGCGCGCGCGTAGATCGCGACATCACTGCGGCAGGGAAGACCGCCCTGCTTTCAGGTGCTATCACCGACGCCACGCTCGGCCTCGTGATTCTTCTGGCGCTACTGTTCATCATCAACGGCGTCGTGCTCAAGCCCGTCAAGGCACTGACGAGCCATGCCGTACGCACTGGCCTCGACGAGAACTTCCGCGCCAAATTTGGCATGGAGCGACAGGACGAGATCGGCCTGCTCGCCTCGGAGTTCGACCGCATGATGGCCAAGCTTGAGCAAGCGCGCTCCGCTCTGGTAGAGACCGCCCGTACGGCGGGTATGAGCGAAATTGCGACCGGCATCCTTCACAATGTAGGCAACGTTCTCAACAGCGTGAACATCTCCGCCTCGCTGGTCTCCCAACGCGTCGACGGACTCTGCATTGATGACCTCGAGCGTCTCTCCGAAGTCCTGACTGAGAACAAAGAAGACCTCCCCCGCTTCCTGGCAGAAGACCCGCGTGGACAGCACATCCAGCCTTTCCTCTCGGCCCTCGTCATGCAGCTCGGCGAAGAACAGAAGGCCATCCGCACTGAGGTCATCTCACTATCCGATGGTATCGATCACATCTGCGAACTCATCAAGAGTCAGCAGAGCCTGGCAAGGGGAACCAAGCTCGTCGAGCCGACCGACCTTTCCGAGCGCGTCGACGAAGCACTCCGCATCACACAGCGCGTCCAGGGTGTTGACCCAGAGCTCGTTGTCGTGCGCCGCTACGATGACCTTCAGGACATCAATCTTGATAAGCACAAGCTCCTCGAGATCCTCGTCAACCTGGTGCAAAACGCCCGACAAGCGATGTACTCCGTCACCGGCCCCAGAGAACTCATACTCGAGATCCGCGTGAATGGTGAGGAGCAGGTTCTCATCGCGGTTCAAGATTCAGGTGTTGGTATCGCCAAGGGCGACCTGACACGCGTCTTCAACATGGGCTTCACCACCCGCGAAGAGGGCCATGGTTTTGGCCTTCACTCTTCCGTCAATGCCGCCTCAGAAATGGGCGGCCGACTTTACGCGACGAGCGAAGGGACTGGCCGCGGTGCCCGCTTCGTACTGGAACTTCCCATGAATCCACCGGGTGCGAGTAGTGAAGAACGTGAGATTGCGGAGCGTAGCGCCGCAGCCAATGGCCTTGAGAAGGGAGGTGTACTGTGACCAAGAACAAGCGCATCCTACTGGTTGACGACACCAAGTCCATCCACGATGACTTCCGGAAGATCCTCACGCCGGCTATCTCCGAGCCGACGGATCTCCAGAATGCACGTACGGCTTTCTTTGGAGCCAAGGAAGCGGCCGAGTGCGAAGACGAAGCGAAGGATGCCGCGCCAGCTTCCGCGCCCACGAGCTACGTCCTCGACAGTGCCTTCCAAGGAATGCACGCCCTCGACATGGTCAAGGCAGCGATCGCCGAAGGCAACCCCTACTGCGTCGCGTTCGTCGATGTGCGAATGCCACCCGGCTGGGACGGCATCCAGACGATTAAAGAGTTCTGGAAGATCGACCCCGACCTTCATTGCGTGATCTGTACCGCCTACTCCGACTATTCGTGGGGTGAGACGGTGGCTGAGCTCGGGCATACCGACAAGCTGCTCATTCTCAAGAAGCCGTTCGATCCGGCGGAGATCCGGCAGACTGCTAGCGCCTTCGCGGCCAAATGGAACGCCGCAGCCAGCGAGCGCAGCGCCATGGAAGCTGTTCGCCTGAAGGAGATCGAAGCCCGTGCCTATGCGTCCTCCCTCGAAACGCTGAACAAGGCCCTCTCGACCTCCAAGGCAAGCGCCGACCGTATGTCGACCATGAAGTCGGAGTTCATGTTCCGGCTCACAAGCGAGATCAGCACGCACCTCAACGCGATCCTCGATCGCCTGATCGAAGACGGTCGGACCGAAGGTCTCGACGAGGCACTCGATAGAAGCCAGCGGCTTCTTGAGACCGTCGACAAGGTGATCGACTTCACCCACGTCGAGGCAGGCACGCTGGACATTCAGTCAGAGCTGTGCGAGGTTCGCGAGATCATCGACGACGTCGAACAGACCTTCCGAGCGCGGGCGGAAGCCAAAGGCCTCGTCCTTGAGGTCCGCATGAGCGACAGCGTGCCCACGTCGGTGAAGACCGATCCCGCCCGCCTGTCCCAGGTTCTGTGCCAGCTCATCGACAACGCCATTCGCTACACGGACAACGGACGAGTCCACCTCTCCGTGGGGACCGAGGCAACGCAGAGCTGGGATCGGGTGCGGCTGCGTTTCGACGTCACTGACACGGGTCGCGGCATCGGTCAGGATCGGGTC
>JBLHWZ010000477.1:0-3436 GCA_047629415.1 Bradymonadia bacterium
GTTGTCGCAGTCACAAACCGTTGGGGCGTCGCAGTCTAGCCACCCGCCCTCGAGGCAGATCTCACTGCCATCGCCGCAGGAGTTTGAGCAAGCGCGAGCCAAAGCTTCATCGGCCTCTCCGTCGCAGTCGTTGTCGAGCGAGTCGCACACTTCGTCGGTTGGGAGCGGAGCGCTGCAGGCGCCAAAGATGCCGTCCTCACATGCGCGGAATCCACCACCGCACTCGCTGGTGCACTCCTCGCGATCTTCGGGCTGACAATCGGGGCATCCTTCGTCGACCTCGCCATCGCAGTCGTTGTCGAATTCGTCTGCGCAGACCTCGTCGGGCGCCGTCTCGGGGTCGCACTCGTCGCATCCTTCATCGACCTCTCCGTCGCAGTCTTGGTCGATGTCATCGCCGCAGAATTCGGCAGTGGGTCTAGGCGCGTCACAGTTGCCGAACACGCCGCCAGCGCAGGACTCTAGGCCAGGTCCGCACGCAGTCTCGCACTCGTTCGTGTCGCCGGGTTCGCACTCAAACGTGTAGCAGGCGCCTTCGACGCAGCGTCCACCATCACACTCTTCGTCGACGGAGCATCCAGAGCCGGAGTCCCGTTGGCAGACGTTGCCGCTGCAAAGGTATCCGATCGGGCACGTGCCGGACGTACAAGCCGCCGGTACACAGGCACCGGCTTCGCACAACTCGGCACCCGGCACGCAGAAGTCGCAACCGGAAAGCGTACCAGTGTCGCGGTCAGATCCCGCGTCGGCGCCGGTCTCGGAGCTAGCCGAGCAGGAGGCGACAGAGAAAGCGAAGATAAGTAGCCAGAATCGGGACACGGTTCACACGCTGTGAGGACCCTGTCGCTCTAGCATGTTGCACGGTCTCCGCAAGACCGCGCGGTCGGTCTAGTGACCGCCCTCATCATGCGAATCGTCGCCCTCGGCATGCTCTTCGTCAGCGTGCTCGTCATGACCGTGATCCGCCTGTGCGACCATCTCTTCAGGATGATCCTGCGGCTCGACCTGGCCGAGCAGGTTCTCGTCACCGTAGCTCGTTGAGTGAAGGACGGGCCCGCACTGGGTGATGAGCATAAAGCCGGTCACACCAATGATGGGAACGAGGCCGAGGATACCCCCGCGGTTCATCCACTTGAAGAGGTCGAGGGCCTGCTTGAGATCGAGCTTTGGCAAGGACATGCGCAGTCGGGGGGCGTTCGAAATGAGCGGCGTCGCCTTATCTACGCAGCGCCGCCGTGGCAAGTAGGTTGTGCGCGATTAGCTCGGGGGACGGTCCGTCTCGGGAGCGGCTGACACATCGTCGCTGTGGCCGTGATCGATGTCGACGGCGTGTGCTTCGAGCCGGCGCCCCTCCATACCGCGGTTCGGGTCCGCGGCGTCTTCGGCGGGGGTACGCACTCGGAGCTGGTCGCCCTCGAGTCGGCCCATGAACGCCGCGGCTGCCGCGTCCCCGACTACGTTTGTGGTCGTGCGGAACATGTCGAGCAAGCGGTCCACTCCGAGGATCAGCGCGACGCCTTCCGTCGGTACGCCGATGGCAGCGAGCACCATCGCGAGTGTGACCATTCCGGCGCCAGGGACGCCCGCCGCACCAACCGATGCGAGGGTCGCGGTCAATACGATGGTCGCTTGGTCCGCCATGCTCAGATCCATGTGATAGATCTGCGCGATGAAGAGCGCTGCGACACCCTGATAGAGTGCTGTTCCGTCCATGTTGATCGTCGCGCCCAGCGGCAGCACAAACGATGTCACGGGCTGGCTGACGTTCAAATTGTCTTCGCAACACTGCTTCGTGATTGGCAGCGTCGCGGACGAGCTGGACGTCGAGAAGGCGACGAGCAGCGCAGGACGGATCGCCTTCAAGAACTCGAAGATTTTCAGCTTGGCGCCGTACTTGATCACCATCCCGTAGGTGATGAACACGTGAAGCAGCAGTGCAGCGACAACCACGCCAGCGTAAACGCCGAGCGCCAGGAGCACCGAGAGCCCCGTCGTGCCTACGACCTCAAAGAGCAGCGCGGCGACGCCGTAAGGAGCGAGCTTCATGGCCATCAAAACGACCATGATTACAACGTCGTTCGCTCGGTCCGCTATGTCCACCAACGGTTTCGACCTCTCGGGCTCAAGCAGCGTCAGCGCGATGCCGAAGAGCAGCGCGAGGAAGATGATCTGGAGCATGTCGCCCGAGACCAGCGAGCGGAACGGGTTCGTTGGCACGATCCCCACGATCTGCTCGCCAAACGTCGGAGCTTCGGCTGCGTTAGCGACCCGCGCACCTGCGTCCTCCTCATAGGAAGCGAGCATCGACTCTCGATCGTCCTCAGAGAGCACGTTGCCGGGCTTCACGATGTTGGCCAATCCGACGCCTAAGATCAGCGCCATGATAGTCGTCATCATGAAGTAGCCGATCGTTCGCCCGCCGATTCGGCCGAGCTTCCGGAAGTCGCCGAGCGACGCGACGCCGACGAGCAATGAGAGGAAAACGAGCGGAACGACGACCATCTTGATGAGCGCCAGGAAGAGATCACCGATCCAACTCGTCGCGCTCACGAGCTTCTGTCCTACCCGTGAGTAACGCTGAACCGAGATTTCGTCTGCGGCGGCCCAGCCTCTGAATTCGTCGCCGGGAGAGACCTCGTCGGCACCCGGAATGTCTCTGCTCTGCAGGCGCAGCACGTCTTGGGCGCTGACGGACCAGGCGAGTTCAAGCCACGCTTGGTCTCCCTCCTGTGTTTCACTGATAATCTCGAAGTCCCGGAATCCGTTGGCAAACGCCATGGGCGTCTCACCGCCAAGCTCCTCCATGAGCACCACGGATGAACTCGTTTTGGCCCCGTCGGGGGAGAGCAACGCCGAGTTGGGGCCGAGCAGTGCGCCAAGGATGGCGCCGATGGCCATTCCGATCAGGATCTTCGTATAGAGCTGCATGGGATCTCCAGAGGGACCACGCGAGTGTAGGATACGCGGCTATGTCCGGCCAGCAGCGTGGCCGCCGCGCAGAATGGGGGGCGCTCGGTCCAGCACCCTGAGAGTGCGTTAGCATGCGAATTTTCATGTGACCGCCGGTTCTAACAAACTTGAGGTGGGCCCCGCGTCGACCATCGTTTGACCGACGCGAAGACGCGAAGACGCGAAGACGCGAAGACGAGGAGCGATGCGTAGGAGCGGGGCGGAGGCTCGTCAGCCCTCGGTGGGTCGGTCGAGTTCCCACTGGTTGCCGCGCTGGAGCGTCGGGGCTAGCGTGCAGCGCGTGTCCTCTCGCCTCTTTCCAGCTGCCCTCTTCGCCTTCGCGCTCGTCGTTGCCAACGGCGCGTCTGGGCAATCGCTCACGGGCGTGCAGGACCTCACCGAGTTGACGGTCGGGCTGAACGCAGACGCAGCGTACACGGCGATCGCGCTCTCCCCCTCAGACCCTGGTGTCGCCTACCTCGCCGGC
>JBLHWZ010000478.1:0-3435 GCA_047629415.1 Bradymonadia bacterium
CTCTTCTTCGTAGACCGCGCACGCCTCAACGCCGTCCAACGGATCAGCGGGGACCTCGAAGATCGGCCAGTTTAGACTGAACTCCAACGACTCGACGGGCTCGACGTCCGGCTCTACATCGACGGCGTCCGGCGCCACATCGGCATCCACTTCCACGTCCGGCTCTGCATCCGCGTCTTCCCCGACATCCGGGGTCGTCTCTTCGACTGTATCAGGAACCGTATCCTCGGCCACATCGGGCGTCGTATCCGAGACGTCTGCTGGTTCGGTGTCTGTGACCCCGACATCCTCGATGGGACCGGGGTCATCTGTACCGCAGGCGACGATCACGATGAGGGCGGCGAGAGGCCACTGCTGCTTCCGAAAAGCTGCCATTTCTTCAAGGGGTTGGAGTAGACGAAGATCACTGACGAGATGCGGCCGCGGTGTCAAGTCGCGACTGGGTAGTCATGGTACGGAACGGCGGGTTTTCTGAAGCGTAGTACGAGGGCCTAACACCGAACGTTCCGGGCATCAGAAACGCCAAGTCTGCATCTCGCTCAACATCGTAGAGTGGCTGCAAGAGCGGCGTTCAGACGAACCCACACGGACACACGGAGGAGAGGTTGGAACCCCCACACAGAGAGGCGTGCACGAGGCAGAAGAACTTGTTTGCTCGGACGTCGCCGAACTGCGGGGCGGGTGGGCTCTCTCGGCCCCCGCGCCGCTTACCGGAAAATCGCCATTTGGGGTCCCGCTCAGACCGGCGGCAAGCGTTCGCCCGTTCCGCTAGAACGCTACTCCAATATTCGTATGGAGTGCGGGCGCGACACCCTCGGGTCCATGCCCATCAATCGAGTACGAGAGGTACTGAATTCCGGCGCCTCCAGAGAGCACTAACCAGCCGTTGTGAATCCGCGTATATCCAGCGAGCACGCCACCGTACGCTCCGAACTCGGTCGTCTCTCCGTCGGTTATGGAAGCCCCAACGCCGCGGAGCATGGCCCACCATCCCTCAAGCGCGTCAGCTTGAAAGAAGTAGCGCAGGCCGAGCTCGGCCCCATAACCCCGGACCTCGTCGTCGGGGTCATCTCCTAGAATCGGACTCGTAAAGAGACGCAAATTCGGCCCGGCATAGAGCGAGAGATGCTCGCCGAGACGGCGCTCGACCTGGAGATGCACAAAACCCAACGCGGTGGTCAGCGGATCGACCGTTATTGTCCAATTGGGTGCCGTCTCTTCCTCGGCGGTGGCATTGGCAGGGAGGTGAACGAGCGCCGCAGCGATGAGGGCAACACAGAGAAGGCGCATGATAAAACTCAGCGAAGGGGGGGATGGGTAAGCCGGCCCGAGAGAGCCGGTCAAGCGGGTCCGAAGTGGCTTACCCGCTCGCGAGCATTGCGCTCCGTCCCCCCAGGGTGTGTGGTGAGGACACACTGACTATCCACGCCAAAACATGCGCTACCTCTCACTTTCCGCCCTATTTCTCTTCTGTGCTTGCGGAGATGAGACCCCGGAAGAGCCGGCCGGTTCTGGCTCCGACATGATGTCAGACACTGCCCAAGACACTGCCCAAGACACTGCCCAGGACACTGGCGATCCGCTCAGCGACACGAGCGCTACAGACACCCCCTCGGACGCCGCAACCACGCCCTTCGACGCGCACTCGGACGGCCCTTGGATTGCCTCGGTGACAATGACTGAAGCTACGGTCGGCGAGCGGACTCTACCGATCGCAATTTGGGGTCCGAGTGAGGCAGAGGCGGGGTCCGTTGGAGTCGAAACGCTCGTGGTGGCGGACCGTAGCGCCGAGTATGAGGCTCTCCTCCAGGCCGCGCCTGCCGGATGCCCCACCACCCGCCTGGACGTGACCCTCGACGGTGCCATCGCAGCCGGTTCCTGGCCGCTGGTCGTGTACTCACACTGTCATGAGTGCCTCGGAGTCTCCGGCGCGAGCGTCGCACGCCGACTCGCGACGTGGGGCTATATCGTGATCGCCCCCGACCACGTCGACAACACTCTCTGGGACCAAGTGGATGGCACAAATGTGGATCTCGGATCGGCGTTCCTCGAGGTTCGGGGGCAGGACGTCATCGGGCTCATCGATGCAGCCCTCGCTGGCGCGGCTCCGTTTGCCGACCTGACGCCAAATATCGATTCCGGTGCGATCGCTGTGGTCGGCCACAGCTTTGGCGCAGTGACCGCCGGATATGTCGCCGAACGAGATCCACGCATCGTTGCAATGGCGGCGCTAGCGGCGCCGGTCGAGAACCCGCTGATCGCCGGCGTGACCGCTGCAAACATCATGGTGCCCACCATGATGCTGGTTGCAGTCGAGGACAACAGCATCACGGAATTCGGAAACACGATGATCCGAACAAACTACGAGGCGTTGGGCGGACCAGCGACGAAGGTCGAGGTCGCCGACGCGGGACATTGGTCGGTGTCAGACGTCTGCGGAGTCGCCGAGATGTTCATGCCGGGCTGCGGCGAGGACAACCGGCAGACGGACGGGAGCGCGTTCACCTACCTGCCCGCGGACCGTGGCCGTGAGATCGCAGCCGCCTGGGTCACAGCCCACTTTGAATCCACCGTGCGTGAGAGCGACGAGGCTCTGGTCTGGATCGACGGCAATCAGGACCCCGAAATCGACCTCAGCGTGCGAAATTCCGACTAGCGCAGACCAACAGAAGCGTAGAAGGTGCGCCGTCGGTGACTGCCGACCTTGACGCTCCCATCCGAAAGCAGTGTTCGAGACAATCTACCTCCGACTTGCTGAGTCATTTTCGCCCGAACGGATTGCCAACGCGATAGCATGACGGGTGCCCGGCCTCGGCTGCGCGTTACTGACGCTCATCGCAGTCCTCTTAGTGTGACGCGCGATCCGGCGGGCGATGCTCATGATCGTGGGCCGCACGCGCCTGGACACAACTGCGCAACGATTCGTGGAAACCGTCGCCAAGTACGTCCTCATGACGGTCGGGATCGTCGCCGTGCTGAGACAGCTCAGAATCAACACCGGCTCCGTCCTCGCCTCTCTCAGTGTGCTCGGGCTGACGATCGGCTTCGCAGCGCAGAATACGCTCTCGAACGTGATCTCCGATATTTCATATTCTGGGACCGACCGTTTGTAATCGGTGACCTCGTCGAGATCGGTGGTCACTACGGCCGCGTCTCTGAGATTACGATGCGCTCTACCCGCATCGTTACGATCGACCGCCGCATGCTGGCGATTCACAATCGAGCGATCGTCAACTCGACGGTCGCGTCGTATACAAACTTCCCGAATCTGCGCATCGATGTGCCAGCGACGATCGCGGTCGATGAATCGATCGACCGTGTCAGAGGGCTCGCTCTGGCGGTCGTTGCGGACGACTCGCGATTCCTCAGTGCCCCCAGCGCCGGTCGTGGTCAACTCTCTGAATAACTACAACCTTTAGTTGATCCAACGCGTGT
>JBLHWZ010000479.1:0-3413 GCA_047629415.1 Bradymonadia bacterium
GGATCGGGAGGCCGCTTGAAAACCCGAGGATGAAGAGGAGCAACATCCGCCGGTCCGCGTAGACGATCAGCGCGCGGAACCAGTTTTCGATCGATTGGGTCAAGAGCGTGTAGGTGCAGAGCGGTTGTGCACCGTATGCCGCCGTGCACCGCAAGTCAGGTTTTCGAGAGGTTGATGAGCGGTGTTCTGTACTGCGACTCCCGTTACCTACGCTCGCCAAACTCCGGTCCGACGCTCAATTCTGTGGTAAACGCTGCTGCGTCCCGCGCCCTCCGCACCCACCTGTGTGATGCGTCCCCATTACGTTTTGGCTTTCGCAGCCCTCGCTGCATGCAGCACTCAGCCGGTCGAAGAACTCGGAGCTGACGGCCTGCCCGTCGCCGACGCGGCCGTGGAAATCGCGCTCGACACGTGCCCCGAGCGACTACCGGCTCCGGACTACCTGGCGAACGTCAGCGGTCCGCATCTCACTCTGGATTACTGGCTGAATGTCCTCGAAGACCAAGTCGACCTCGACGAAGTTCTGCTCGACTCGGCGGAGGTAACGAGCCTGAATTCGTCCTACTCGCATCCGGACAATCCCCCGCTTGGTCGCGTTGACCTCGCGGTAGCACCTTCGCACGAAGAGGTGCTTAGGGAGGTGAACGATCGGGTTGCGTGGATGCTCGGTAAGATCGCTGAAGGCGACTACGTTGACGCGACCGGAGCGCCAATTTCCTTGGAGATTCGTGCGGCTTTGGCGCCGCGGCAATCGATCAACTTGCGGCCTGAAGTGCGGGTTGCCTTGGATCGGATCCAGGTGCTCTGCGGGCCGTTTACGATGCCTCTTTACACCCCATCGCTCGACCTCCGCTTCAACCGAAACAACTGCAGCAACCTCCATCCCCAGGATCCAGTACAAGTCGTTGAAACCGTTGGTGATTTGCTCCTGATTCGAGCCGGCTACACGACGGGATGGATTCCGGCTGATGCGCCGCTATCGCCAGTCGTTCCTGCCGAGCTTGTTGCGACCGTCGTGCATGGGCCTCGAGCGGAACTCCGCAATGGAGCCGCGGGCGTGCCTGCCGGTGGTTCAGTCGCGATGGATTCGGCCACGGGTCAAGGTGTGGTCGCGACCGCCGACGGTTTTGATCGGGGCGCTTCGGTGCCTACGACGGCTGGCCGAGCCGGAATCCCGCTCACACGTCGAGCGGTTCTCACAGAGGCGTTTCGGTATCTGAATACCCCTTACGGATGGGGCGGAGAGGGCGGCGGCCGTGATTGCTCTCGCTTCCTCATGGATGTCTTCGAGACCTTCGGAGTCGAGCTTCCGCGGTTTAGTGCGTTCCAGGCTCAGGCCGGATCGTTCACCGTGGATGTTAGAGAGGTGGAGTCCGAGCGAGAGCGCGAGCTTCTGATCGACGCGGCCGCCAGGCGTGGCGTGGCGCTTCTGCACTTTCCTGGGCATATCATGCTCTACCTCGGCCGCGATGAGTCCGGCCGGCCGATGGCGATTCACGCGTTCGCCGAATACCTCGAGCCGTGCTCGAACCCTGAAGAAGACGGCGACGTCGAGACACTCTTCGAAGTAGATGAGGTCATGGTCAGTGATCTCAACCTCGGCCGAGGTTCTAGCCGAACCGCCTTCATCGAGCGGATGACGAAGATCACTGTGATCGGCGGCACGCCTGGCATCGAATTGGATGGCGTCGCCCAAATGCGACGGCCAGCACCGACGGCGGCCGGAGCAGGACTCAGCTGCCCTGGCGACGACGACGCATTCCTGATCCTCAGCCCCCGGGTCCCGAACGCGCGCCAACCGCTGCGAGTCATGGTGACTGCGAGTGAGAACTTCGGACCGATTGAGATCGCGTTCACGGATCCAAACGGGGAACGGCACACGCCTGAACTCCGATACCTCGGTGGCCCGCCGTACACAGTTGTCGCCGAAGTCGCTGAACCAATGGAGGGCGATTGGAGTGTCGCGATGGGCGATGGCGAGCGCATCATCGAATGCGAGACCACCACAGTTCGCAGCCGTCCTCCCGCCGACGCAACCGGCTCCGGCGCCGTTTGGGAGGTCCGACATAACTGGTCCGAGGGCTACGAGAACCTCTACGCAGCGTTCGTCGAGAGCATCTTCGATTTCCCGATCGAGGAGGACCTGACCTGGACGAGTCTGCACGAGCTAACCAGCAACCCCGATCGCAACATTCTCTACGACTACTACGGAGAGGAGGAAGACTCGACGCTCGAGAT
This sequence comes from Bradymonadia bacterium, assembly GCA_047629415.1. Lineage (GTDB taxonomy): Bacteria > Myxococcota_A > Bradymonadia > REDH01 > REDH01 > CBDUJZ01. Next base: position 2,239 of record JBLHWZ010000479.1, read on the forward strand.
GGGCCCCGATTGTGCCGATTTGCCGTATATGATCCGCGCCTACTTCGCGTGGAAGATGGGGCTCCCCTTTGGGTTCCGACAGTGCAGTCGCGGCCGCGCTGGACAGCCTCCCCGCTGCGATAATCTACAAACAAACGTGAGCGTGACTCGGGCAGATCCCGTGAACACGCCTGCGTTCCAGCACTTCTCCAGGCGCAACGTGCGCTCGGGTGTGCACTCCGCCAGCGGCCGGACCCATCCCGACGATGATGACACCGACTACTACCCGGTAGCGATGACTCGTGATGCGTTGCGGCCTGGCACGCTCTACGCGGACCCCTACGGTCACCTCCTGATTATCGCGCAGTGGATTCCTCAGGGTGCGACCGACTATGGAGTGCTCATCGGTGCCGATGCGCAGCCGGACGGCACCGTCGGTCGCCGTCGGTTCTGGCGCGGCAGCTTCCTCTTCACTCCCGAGACGACGGACGTTGGCGCTGGCTTCAAGGCGTTCCGCCCGCTGCAGTGGAGCCGGTCGCGTGCAGAGATGACGAGCCTCACAAATGCAGAACTTGAGGACCACCCCGAGTTCGCGCCGTACTCGCTCGATCAGTACGCTGGCAGCTCGGACGACTTCTATTTCCGCATGGAGGAGATCATCAATCCCAGGCCGCTAGATCCGCTGTCGATGCTGATCTCGCTCGTGGACGCCCTGGACGAGTCGGTCTCTCGCCGCGTGAATTCTGTGAACAATGGTGAGGCCTACATGGCCGACCACAGCTACCGGGAGGTGGAGATGCCCACAGGCTACTCAATCTTTGAGACGAGCGGAGCATGGGAGGACTATTCGACTCCTTCCCGAGACATGCGTCTGCTGATCTCCATCGACACCGTGCGGCTCTTCCCTGAGCGAGTGCGCCAGGCGCCCACTCGCTTCGGACTGCCCGAATCCGGTGAGGAACTTGAGATAGGTGTGGCCGAGATCGAGGCGGCGCTCGCAGAGCTGCTAGGCTCTCGAACGTTCGACTATATTCGCTCGGACGAGAGCGTTTGGACGCTCTCGCTGGCCGATGTTGTCGCCCGACGCGTCGGGTTTGAGATGTCGTATAACCCGAACGACTGCCCCGAGATTCGATGGGTCGCGCCAGAGCATTCCGACGAGTATGCACCGTGCGATCGGCACGCTCCCGTATTTC
>JBLHWZ010000480.1:0-3370 GCA_047629415.1 Bradymonadia bacterium
TGGTGCTCAAGCCTCAAGATCTGGTCGTTGCCCTTCAACTCGCCCTTCTGGACTTCCCGGAGCAATGGACCTATCCGGAGCTTGCGGAGCGCCTGAAGCTGAGTGTCTCCGAAACCAATGCTGCCACGCACCGAGCGTCGGACGCCCGACTCCTCACAAGGGCAAGGGGCCGGGACGCCAAGCCGACCCCCATCCACGCCTCACTTCTCACATTCCTCGAGGGAGGCGTTCCATTCGCCTTCTACGCCCAACCTGGCGAACTGGTCCGCGGTGTCCTGACGGCCCATTGCGCACCGCCCTTGGCTGACCTTGTGATGACCCCGCCGCAGTCCTTGCTTGTTTGGCCATCTGCCGAGGGCAAAGCGAGGGGACAATCCATCTCCCCTCTCTACAAGACCGTGCCGGAGGCAGCCGCCGGAGGTGCCTCTCTCTACGCCGCCCTGGCGCTCGTCGACGCCTTGCGCATCGGTCGTCATCGAGAGCGCAAGATCGCCCTTGCGGAGCTGTCCAAACTGCTCGGGTGCGATCATGGTGCCTGATCCCAACCTTGACCAAGTAGAACTAGCTGCCGGTGGCGGCGCGAATCCCTGGTCTTGAGCGTCATGCGCTTAGCCGGCTTCCTCGGCTTCATTAACGAGTGGTAAGCAGGCGCCACAGAGCCGCGCGTGAGGCTATCAATGCCGCGCGGAGCGGGCGATGCAGCCTGCAGCCATGACGCGGAACCCGAGGCGCCGGTAGATCCGCGCCGATCGGTCGCTCTTCAGGCCGACAGACTGCGCCGTCAACTCGCGGAGCAGCGACGCCCCTGGAGCGGCATGCCTGCCCGCGCGCCGAGATGATCAGACTTTGCAGGCCTAGGGAGGTGATTCTCGATCCGTCACAGCCGGCGAGGGGAGTGCTTCTCCCACTGCCTCGCACAGAGACGCAGCAGGGTTTTCCTCTATGGGACTCCTGTGCCCAAGGCTCGACCGTCGAATCTGTCGGTGTTGGGGGGCAGCACGGGTGGACGATTTTGTCCGAGTGCGAGACTGTTATGGAAGCAGAGAATTTTGTGGGGGGGCGACCTGCCATCCGAGGAGCGCGGGCTCGTCAGAGTGGGCTTGGACTCATCGAGCTGATGATCGCAGGGTCGGTATTCGTGATCGGCGCATTGTCTGCCGTCCGGCTCTTTGCATCCTCGATTGACGTCGAGCGTAGCAATCAAGAGACGGCAGTGGCCACAGAGGCCACGCGGCGGGTCCTTGAGCAGCTCGAGGCGCACCCGGACCCGGCGGCCATGTTCGCGCTGCACAATGCGAGCCCGGACGATGATCCGGTAGGGCTTGTACCGATTGCGGGTGCAGTCCTCGGTGCATTCGTTGTGGACGGACTCCAGCCACTCGCAGGGATCCCTGACGGCGCCGTAGGCTCGATCGTCTTCCCTGTCGACTCCGGCACGGGCATTCTGCGCGAGGATCTTGATCTACCAGAGCTCGGGATGCCACGCGACTTGAACAGTGACGGCGTGATCGATAGCGACGACCGCTCCGGCGACTACCAGCTTCTACCAGTGCTGGTCCGCGTCCGCTGGGACGCGGGCGGGAACGCTCGCGAGCACAGTGTCCTCAGCCTCCTATCTCCAAGATGAGCTTCACCTACTATCGACGCAGGCGCACAGGCGTACTCAGATCGAGAGCCGCACTCCATGGGTTCACGGCCATCGAGATCCTGATCGCAACAGCGCTGCTCACCCTGATGTTCAGCTCAATGGCTCTCGTTTCCAAGACGAGCCAGCGAGCCTTCGTACACAACACTGCAGCTGGTGCAGTCGAGCTTCGCGCGGGGGCAGCGCTACGTACGATTACGACCGAACTCGAGCAGGCGGCCAGCTCCCACCTCTATCCCGATCCAGTCGCGGGCGTTGGCGCGAGCGAGGTCTTCTATCGCGAAGCGACCGGATTCAATGGAAACGACGTCATCTACAGCGACGAGCGATCGCTGCGCTTCGAGCTGGATCCCGGCGAGACCAATGACGGGACCGACGAGGACGGCGACGGGCTCATCGACGAAGGCCAGATCGTGCTCGTGGTGCGAGTGGGGCTCGCTGCCGAGAGCCAGCGAGTCATTACGCGCGGAGTTGCTGAGTTCGCCGAGGGCGAGCTCCCCAACGGCGTGGATGACAACGGGGACGGACTCGTGGATGAGCCGGGCTTCGTGCTAGAGCGTCGAAATGGCGCCATCGACGTTCGATTAACGCTTGCCCAAGCGGTGACAGGCTGGAACGAAGTGGTGGTGCGCACCGCACGCACCTCGGTAATAGTGAGGAACTAATGCAGTATTTGAATAAGCGGCGCAATCATCGGCGCGACGGAATGGCCCTCCTTGTCGTAATCATCTTCGTGATGACTGTGGCGGCGATGGGCGCGGCCGTGCTGGGCGTCGATTTACAGACCGGGAAGAGCCGCAGGTTGGCTGGAAGCGACCAGCGTGCCTTCTACGCGGCAGAGGCTGCGATCAGCGAGGCCTACGTATCGCTCCTCAACGAGACGATCGACGTTCCCCTCGGACAGACTCTTGAGGTCGGTACGTCCGGCCAACCTGGCACGCTAGGGACGTCGGAGTACTGGTCGCAGATTACGCGCCTCGACTCACGCCGCTATGCCCTTGTCGGGTCGGGCCGCAACGGTGAAAGTGAGAGGCGGCAGCAGCTCATCATCTCGCACGCACCAAACAGCCTCTTCCAATACGCGGCGTTCGGGGGCGATGGCGTGCAGTTCGACAGTAACGCGTTCGTGGACAGCTACGACTCAGCCCTAGGTACCTACGCCTCCCAGGTCCAATCCGGGCGCGACTGGGCCAGACAGGAAGCGGTCGTTGGCTCGAACGGAGACATTCAGCTGAGGTCAAACACCCGGGTCTATGGCGACTGCCATCCCGGGCCGAACGGAGTGGTGTACGACACCGCTCCCGGCGTCATCGTGACCGGTTCAACCGCTCCTGCGCCTTCTATCGTGACGCTTCCCGCCGTCCCTCCGCCTCTGGCGACCTCGCTGGGACCGGCGACGTGGACGACGGACCAGTTCGTGGGCCCAGGCGTCGTTCGCTTCGACTCAATCGACCTGTCGAGCGGCGCTACCCTGACCATCCAGGGGCCGACGCAGCTCGTCGTCGACGACTTCCTGATGGGCACCGGGACAACGCTGGTATTCGATACTTCTAGCGGCCCAATCGAACTGTATTCGGCCCACGACTTCGTGCTCGAAAGCAATACGACAGTCGTGACAAACGGAAATTCGGCAGTGGACGTCAAGCTGTTTTTGTCGGGCGACAACAGGGGCAACAACCCAAACACAAACGACCAGGTCTCGCTCTCGGCGAACGCAGCCTTCAC
>JBLHWZ010000481.1:0-3367 GCA_047629415.1 Bradymonadia bacterium
TTCGTGGGCCTAGCGTCATGGCAGATGTGGCGAGTCGACCTCGCCACGCTAGATCCCGGAGGGCTTCGCTGGGCCGGATATCTCGGTACAGGCGGAGATTCGACCTATCGCACCGACGACTCCGAGTAGTCGGCTACAAGTTCCACTCAGGGTTCTCGACCACGTGAGCTGCGATGGTGCGCTTTGCCGCGATCAGGTTAACCGCCGGACGGTGTGTGAGCTTCTGAAGCTTGGACTGAAGCCCGCTCAACTCGTCTCCAGCCGCGAGGCTCGGCGCTAGTGAAAAGGCGATGTCGACAATCTTCCCGTATGACTCAGCCGTGAAGCTCTGCGCAATGGCGAGGTGGACCGGCGTTGCCTCTCCGGAGTCAGCGAGTTGCGAAACGCGCGCGACTGTACTGTCCACTCCGTAGGTAAGGATGAGCATGTCCGCGAGCGCGAGCATGATCTCCTGCTCGTCCTTAAACGTCGCCATGAACTTCTGGATCGCGACGTTAGCGACGTACACGGTGAGCAGCTTTCCGTGGTTGCAAAGGAACTTCTCGTACTCAAGTACGTCTACGTCTGGGGCGGGCGCTTCGACTCTTTCGGAGCCTATAACAGCCTCAGCCTTCGCGATTACCTCGAAGAGCGGGAGCTGCCCCTTCATCGTCAACTTCAGAACCATGCCCGGTATGAGCAGCCTGTTTATTTCGTTGGTGCCCTCAAAGATCCGATTGATACGGGCGTCGCGGTAAGAACGCTCGACTTCGTACTCTTGGCTGTATCCGTAACCCCCATGGATTTGCAGCGCCTCATCGGTGACAAAACCGAGGGCCTCACTGCCGAAGACCTTCATGATGGAGTCCTCGATCGCGAACTCCTCGATCGCGGCCATGACGTGCTTTGTATAGTCGGGGGCACTGGAATCCAGCCCGTCGATCATCTGATCCATGTACCCGGCGACGCGGTAGCACATCGACTCCAGCGCGTAGGTCTGGATCGTCATGTCAGCCAGCTTCGCGCGGATAGCACCGAAGTTTGCGATCGGCTGCTTGAACTGCTTCCGCTCCAGCGCATAGCGAGTGGCGATTCCGATGGTCCGCTTCGCAGAGCCCAACACCCCGACGCCCAGCTTGAATCGGCCAAAGTTCAGGATGTTGAACGCGATCTTATGACCGCGGCCGATCTTACCGAGTACGTTTGCCTCAGGAACGAGCACGTCTTCGAGGATCAACATCCTCGTCGAACTGCCCTTGATGCCCATCTTGTGTTCTTCGGCCCCCGTCGACACTCCCGCGTACTTGGCTTCCACGAGGAACGCCGTGAACTTGTCGCCGTCGACCTTTGCGAAGACCGTGAAGAGGTCAGCGAACCCTGCGTTCGTGATCCACATCTTGGTGCCGTTGAGACGGTAGAACCGCTCCCCGTCTTTCTCCTCAAGGACCGCTGTAGTCTTGGCGCCGAGGGCGTCTGAGCCGCTACCTGGCTCGGTCAAAGCGTACGCGGCCAGCAACTCGCCGGTGGCAAGGGCTGGGAGGTAGCGCTGCTTTTGCTCGGTGTTGCCGAAGAAAGTCAGGGGCAGGGCGCCAATGCCCGAGTGCGCGCCATGAGACACGCTGAACCCACCGTATGTCGCGAGCTTCTCGGTGCAGAGCATCGAAGTCGTCTTGTCCAACCCGAGCCCACCGTATGCCTCAGGGACATCGATCATCAGCAGGCCGACTTCCCCGGCCCTCTTCAGCTTCGCCTTCATCAACCCTTCTTCCTGGCGCTCAAGGCGTTCGGCATCAGGGATGATCTCGCGCTCCATAAAGTCTTCGGCGGTCTGAGCGAACATGCGCTGCTCGTCAGTGAAATGTTCCGCCGTGAAGATTCTCTCCGAACCAATCGGGTTAAGAAGGAAGGAGCAGGCGCGGGGCTGGTTCTCGTTCTCGTTCTTGGCGTTCATCTCTAATCCTAAAGTGAATGAGTATTCAGTCGGCGAACCCTAAGTGCCACTACGCAGTGCGTCAATACGACGCAAACGTAGTCTAATGCCCCCTTAGAGCCCCGTTTGGGTCCGACCTGCTGGCCGGCGCACGCGCTAGAGGCGGCGTAGGATCTCGCCCGGAACGCGCTTCTGTCGCGCGATCATCGCCCGCAAGCTGTCGCGGAATTCGAAGAGCAGCTCTCCGCGGTACTCTTCGGACACACGCAATTGTTTTTGAGGCCTACGAAGCGCCCCCGGCTCCTCTCGTCTTTCGAGAACACCCCAGCCGGTTAGCACCCGAAGGGCGTTTTGCAGGGTCGCCTTGGTGATGCCCTCGCGATACGCCAAATGCCCCTTGAGGTGCTGGGCTTCGCCGCGGTCCAGGGATTGCTTCAGCAGCGTCTTCTCGTCCACCCAGTCCGCCGCGAACTCTACCGAGGAATCAACGGCGTTATAATAGGCCTCAATCGTCGGGATAAGGAGCCCGCGCAGGAACTCTACCCCTGCCGGAGGTGGATCGGTGATGCTCATCGTGCCGTCGCCATTATCGACGATCCACCCGCGCTGAACGAAGTACTCGCGCGTGCGGTCGAAGACTTCCTCAAAACGGTCTCTCTCCTCAAAGCAGAACTCCTGCTTGAGGAGACGCGATAGGAAGAGCGTATAGGAACGGACATCGTCAGCGCTCACGTCCGTGCCCTCGACAACATAGAGCGCTGTCGCAAACACCGCCTCGGGGACGAAGTAGTGAATGATGTTGTTCTTGTAGTACGCGAGCTCAGTGCGCCGGGCATCGGGCACCACGTAGAGCGTTTCACCATCGACCTGCTGCACTTCGACCAGCTTCTTGTCCTCGAGCAGCGCCAACGCCTCCTCCAAGGTTGGCAACACTGCGGCGCCGAGCGCCCGATCCGTCTTTCGAACGATTGAATCGGCCGCCTGAATGGGCCGAACTTCCTCATCCTCCATGAACTCGGCATCGTATTCGTCGAACGCCTTCACATCGAGCGGTGTACGCGAGATCCCCCGAATCGAAGCGAAGCGGGCGTCTATTGCGCGCTCCAACGAGCCCGAGAAGCGTGCGTTGCGGGCACGGAGGAATGACAGCACGAAGCCGATCTCGCGCGTCAACGTCTCGGTGTCGATCGCTTTCGCGGGGTTGTTCAGGGCGACCAGCGCGGCGAGCGCGCTTGGAGTCACGGTGGTGACGTCGTTGATGCCGTGAATGATTCGATAAGCTAGTCGCCGAACCGTTCGATCGAGATCGTCTCGCTCAAGGTCGGCCGCTCCATCGGGATGATGAGCTGCGACAAAGTCAGCAGCATCAATGGGTTCACCAAACTCAACGTAGACCCGGCCGTAGCGGCTCTGCAGGATTTGAGACGAGCGAATCAGTCCGGCGATGCTCTCGCCACG
>JBLHWZ010000482.1:0-3331 GCA_047629415.1 Bradymonadia bacterium
AGGGTCTTCGAACCGACGGCCGATGATCACACCCCCGTGTCGCCGCCGGATGGACACCTTTCGTACCGGCCAGTACGCTCTTCGCTCGGGCGCCTTGAACGTCGGGCGAATGAGGATGCCGTATGAGCGAGCCAAATAGCAGACGCGGGCGAGGCCGCCCCAAGACCTTCGATTCCGTTCGGGCGCTCGATCTCGCGATAGACACTTACTGGCGCGACGGGGTGGAAGTCGTGTCGCTAAACGAAATCTGTCGCCGGGCGGGGATCTCCAAGCCGGGTCTGTATCGCGAATTTGGCGGTGAGGACCAGTTCATGAGTGCGGCGCTTGAGCGGTACGCCGCGCGCGTCTTGGCACCGGGGCTGGCCGGGCTCGAGGACAACACAGAGTTCGCGCCGGCAGTCGATTCACTCCTAGCCCACCTAACACGTGACGCGACCATGACGATGCCTTCTGGGTGTCTCTTCGTCAGCATGCGCAGCGCGCCGTGGCGCATGGGTCCGGCTACCCGTGCTGTAGTCGATCAGGTCAGCAAATGCTGCCTAATGGCTTACTCGGCGTGGTTCGCTCGGCTCAGTGACCATGGAGCGATCGCATTGCCAGTCCCTCTCGACGTCGCAGCGAGTTACCTCGACGCGCAGGTCACGTGGCTGACAATCCAAGCTTCTTCCGGGGTTGCTCCTGAGCTTGTGAGGGCCCACGGCCGACTCGCGCTCGGGGCGCTCAACAGCGGACAACGACCCGGCTGAAGGCGATGGGCGACTCGCGCCTCCTCAGGTTGACTCACCGGCTGAACCCATCGTTCTAGCCGTTCGGTCGAATTTCGGTCCGGCTGGTACTTTAATGGTTGACCCTGTTTCAATGCCAGTGGTATCGATATCGGACTGTGCGGTCCGAAAGGACGGATGAGCTGCTCCGCAGCCGAAAGGAATCGCATCGTTTCAACCAGGAAGGTCAATGGTAGCCGGTCACTTCGCAACAGCTCTCGTCGCCAAGAGACTCGTCCCCCGCGGACACCTCGCCTTCTACTTGGTGATCGCCCAGCTACCTGACTTCCTCTGGCACATCTTTCACTTCGCTGGACTCGAACCAACCAGTCCCGACAACCCGATGATGGCGAGCTTGGACACGATGCACGCCGAGATGACCTACAGCCATGATCTCATTCCCACTCTTGGCTGGATCGCGCTGGTCATCTGTGTCGGACGTGCGATCTTTGGCTCATGGGGTCCAGGTTGGGCGGGCGCAGCTCTGATCGTCGTCCACGCGATGTGCGACGCGGCGAGCGGACATCCACACTACGTTTTCGGGCCCGACACTGCGCAATTGGGTCTGGGGCTGTACGGGACATCTCCGTACTTGGCGATCCTAATCGAGCTGGTGTTCACAGGCGCCGTTATGGCCTGGGTGTTCCGGGCGGACGCGAAGGCGGGAATTCGTCGGAGTCGCGGGACCCTGGGTGTTTGGGCTGCGGTCTTCGTCGGGGGAATCGCGATGCTTGTTCCGAACGCCAACGCGTCGCTCGTGGAGCTCACCGGTCTCGGGCCTTGGAGCGCGCTCGCCGGGACCCTGATGCCCGGGTTGGTATTCACCTATGTCGGCATGGTTGGAGCGTTGGTTTGGGCGGACTCTAGGCCGGTAACGTCTGCGGTCCGCCCCTAAACACCGGCTCTAGAACCGGGCGCGGCAAGCAGCGAGCTCTTTGAGTCGACATCGGGCGTCGTACCGACGGGATGTGTTCCCATCGGCGTCAAGCTAGTTCATTCATCGGCCAGTATTCGAGCAACTTCGCCGAGCCTCAGAGTTAGGCGGCCGCCCGCGACCATCTTGACCGGCACCTCAGATCATCGCACGCCCATACAACGTATCTAAGGTGTGCCGCGCCGAACGCAGTGAGGGAACCGCCAGCGCGTGCCCCGACGATATCGCAGCTGGCACCTGCCTCCAAGCGCGCTGGCGGCGTCGGCTCGGACGCGTTGTTGTCTCGCTGAACTCAGGTCGTCCGCTAGGAGCCTTCCTCGAGACGACGCCTTAGCACATCGGGGTTCCGCGCCTGGGCCCAAACGGCTGCGACGACGACGAGGTCGTCCTCGAGCCGGTAGTAGAGCGTGTACGGCCAAGGGTTGCCGAGCACGAGCTTATGGTAACCGTACTCGGTCGGAGGCGCGTTTGGATTCTCGACTCCGAAGCGAATCTTCGTTCTGATCGCTTCGGCAAAACGAACCGCGACTTCCGGGTCCTTTGACCGATAGTACCGCGTCGCCTCCCGGAATTCGCGCCGCGCCGCCGCGACTAGACGGCTACCCTTCGCGCGCAAATCGCACCATCTCGTCGCACACAGATTCGGCGTCGAAGGCAGAGCTTGGCTCCCGCCGATAGTCCGCCATCCGCTTGTCGAGAATCGCAGCTTCCTCGGCGCTCAGGTGGTCGCCCCGATCTTCGTCAAACTTCTGACGAAGCTCATCGAGGAGTTCTGCTTGTTCCGTCCGACTCAACTGGTCGAACGCGGAGACTATGGAGCGCTGATTCATGCCCGAGAACATAACTCGGCCGACCAATGGTCGCCAGCCCGATTTTGCGATCGCGTCGGGAACCATCATCGCCGCGCGGATCGCTCGACGCGACCTTGCTTCCCGGGCATCGGTCCAAGTTGAACCGGCCGGGTCAGGACGGCTGGGGAGGGCGCGAGCGGCGAGGTCGTCTGGGGACTCCAGAGCCGGAGAGACGGGTCGAACGAGGAGGGTTGAACGCTCTTCGACGGGCTGGAACCGGGCGAGGAAGGACTCGATCTGTTGGTCTGAACCTCTCGATTCTTCGCCCCGGCGGTACCGCCTCACGATTGGGCCGAGGAGAGAGACCAGGTTCTCTGCGACGAACTGCTCGCTCTCGCGAGTCTCGGTCCATGCTTCTCGGCCAGCGACGATTGCCGACCGAGCCGTGGCCCGAGAGCTGGGACGATGTGTGCGTCCACGTGTTTGATCGAGACCTTCACTAGTCGAGACAACGTATCTAAGTTGAGCCGCGCCGAGTCCGCGAGGGAACCGGCAGCGCGTGCCCCGACGATATCGCAGCTAGCACCTGGATTCTATCGCGCTGCCGGCGTCGGCTCGGACGCATTGTTGTGCCGCCGGTGTCAGGATCCGGGAAACAGGTGTGACTTCAGAGCCGCCAGCACCGACTTCTTCGCTGTCCCGTAGGTCTTCTGGAGAACCATGCGCGTGGCGCGCTGGGGTTGGGTCTCAAGGAGTGCCGTGTCTTTGACGAATTGGTGTTTCTGAACGAGGTCGGTGACGAGTTCCTGGACGTCTTCACTACCGAGATACATCAGCAGGTC
>JBLHWZ010000483.1:0-3329 GCA_047629415.1 Bradymonadia bacterium
CGACGGATGGATGAGAGGCTCTGCTCGACGGCAGATCTCGATCGTGCCGCTTCAGGAAGGTCCGCTTCAGCTCCCCGACATCTCCTTCGAGTATTACAATCCGTGGACCGGAGAGTATCAGACGCGGACTCACACTCCGCCGTTACTCACGATTTCGGGCCAGAACCCGAACTTGGAAGCCGTCGCCGTCGAGGAGACCGCTCCCGAGTTGGACTGGTTGGCGACGCTGCCCGAGCCGCGAGTTCTCGGGGAGAGTTCACAACGAACGAGCGTGATCGGGCCTGCGTTCTTCTCCGCGTTAGTAGCCCCTGCTTTCTTCTTTGCGCTCGTGCTGCTGCGCGCCCGCGCGATCCGCCGGCGCGAGGAGTCTTCCGGAGATCGTCGTCGCGTAGAGGCGGCTAGCAACGCGAAGAATGCCCTCGAAAATGCTGGGCCGAGCGAGATGGGTGCCGCGATGCGAACCTACCTCACGGACGTCACCGACCGAGCCGCGCGTGGCCTTCGCTATCGGGATGTAGAGGCCTTGGTCTCTGACGTCTCGGGAGCAGCCGTGGGAGCGAGTTTCGCATCTGTCCTGGAAGCCGTCGAGACAGCGCGCTTCGCTGGCGGAGACTCCGACCGGTTGCGCGCTGACGCGCTGGCAGCGATCGCTGAGATGGAGGCGGGCCAATGATGCAGGTCAGAAACAGCTTCAGCGCACTTCCCGTCACCCACGTACTTCCGGCCTTCTTCTGTGCCGTTTTCGGGGCCGTTCGGTCAGGTGCGATCGCGTTCGTTACCGCGCTTTTCGCTACGTGGATGCTCTTTGGAGGAATCGCGCAGGCTCAAGACGGTGCGGTGGAGGCAGACTCCCCAGACGCGCTCTTTAACGCGGGACTAGAGGCGGCCCGTGCAGACGAACTCGGTTTCGCTGTACTACGATTCGAGCAGGCACATCGTCTGGTCCCGCTGGACCGAGAGATTCAGGACGCCCGCGCAGCCGCTCAGTCGGAGGCTCGGCACCGGAGAGCGGACGAACACAGTTCACAGTCGTTCATCGAGGGCGAGCCTAGCCGAGCGACGTGGTGGCGCTTCTTCGGTGCCTTCCACCCGGACACCTACGCATTGCTGGTGCTAGGCGGGACCTGGCTCTTTTTCGGCTTAGTGATCATTCGGCGAACAAAGACCCAGGCAGCGATCACGGACGCGCTCGCGGTTGGAGCGGTCGCGGCGTTTGCTACGGTCATCGGCGGCGCAGTGATGTGGGTTGGCTACGGCGCGACCCAGGACTCAGGAGTGGCGGTCGTCGTCGCAGACGATGTGAGATTTCGTGAGGCCCCTGATGAGCTTGCGCGCCCTCGCACGCAGCCGAACCTCTACCGTGGTGCGGTCGTGATCCTCCGAGCGGAGCGAGACGATTTCATGCGCATCCAGTTGGTCGACGGTGAGCAAGTCTGGGTTCGCGAGGGCGCGGTGGAATTGGTCGATTAGAAACGGCCCTTCGCGCGTCATCGGTTGTGCCCACCGCGCTGATGCACTGCGGTCGCGCGACCAACCCATTTGCCATCCGACACGGGCTAGGGCTTACTAATCGCATGCGCATTTCGCTTCCGATATTCACCGTGCTCGCTCTCTCCGCCTGCGGAGGGGGGAGCACACCGCAAGACCTCGTGAACGAGTACGCTCAGGCGCTCGAAGGGGACAACGCGAATCGCGCGTACAACCTTACGTCGCCAGAATACCGGTCGGCGAACTCGGTGAATCGGTTTGAGAGCGAGTTCGGCCGCCGCGTTGAGGCCGGGTCGGACCTTACCGATGCTCTGCGCGAGGCTGCCGATGGCGATGCCTCTCTCACGGCTCGCGCCGACTACTCCGACTACGAGTCGGTCGAACTTGAGTATCGCGGCGATCGCTGGGTCATCACCGGCGGCGTCGGGGTGTTCTTCAGCCAGGAAACGCCTCGCGACACGCTCATCACATTCATTCGAGCGGTCAAAGGCCGCGACACAGCGACAATGCTTCGTCTTGTCCCTGGCGAGTTCCGATCGCGGATTGACTCCGACTCACTCGAGGCCTGGATGGACATTCGCGCCGCTGAGCTAGCCGAGACGCTGGCGCTGCTTGAAGCGAGCGTCGACTCGCCGATTAGGGAGCGCGAGGACACAGCGACGCTTCGTTACGGTGCCCGTGAGATGCGGTTCATCCGCGAAGGCTCGCGCTGGGTGATCGAGGACTTCGAGTAGGTCGCTGTGTTCCCTGGGACAGCGATCAGTTCATCGAAGCTGAAGGCACTCGGGCGTTGTTGGTGTGGTCTCTAGCTCGGCTAGTTTCGCGCAGGATTCGACACGACCACCGTCGCACGCGGAGCGGTAGAACGCCGCCGCGCAGCCGCGGTCTCTGACGACCACATCCGCGCATGCCCCTGCTTGTTCGCAGGCTGCGAGATCGTCTCGGCGGCACTCAGAGGCTTCTATCGCGCACGCGGTCAATTGGTGGTTCGCGTAACCGAGGAGCGTAGGCCGCTGGGCGCTCGTTACGTTCGCGAACCCGAGCACGAAGAGTGTGGCCGCCACAAGAAGGCCTATGACTACTCGGTGCTCCCCCTTCCGCTGGCGGGCGGAAAGTAGGAATATTGTGGCTGCCCCCCCGATGACGAGCGTGATGTGAGTTGCCTTCTGCTGGCCGGCCCACGAAGCGGACTCGCTGACCAAGAAGATCATCCGCTGGTGATGTGGCACCTCACCGAGCTGGGTGAACGTGATGAGGTCACGGAGCACGGGTCCCAACACGGCTACGGCGACGAATACGAAGACGATGAGAACAGCGAACACCGCGTCGTTGGACGATCGAGCTGCTCGCTTCTCTGCCAGTGCGATGCCAAGCAAGAAGGCGGCAACGAGTACGGCTGCGCCAGCGGCATAGGGGATGACCCGGAAAACACAGAGGGCGATCGTTGAGAACATCCCGAGGGCCGTGAGCAGTCGGACTTCTGGGCCAGGCTTCTCGGCGCTGGCCTTCGACGTGTTCGTCGCGATCAGGATGGCCACAGCCGGCGCGACCAAGAGGACCGCCGCCGACCAGAGGCATGTTAGGTTAAGGGTCATCGCTAGGCTGGCTGCCCAAAGTCGCTGCTGGTCGGGGGCTGACGCTCCCGCCAGCGCCTCGCTCGTATAGACAGCGATGTACGCGCAACTGACACCGGCGATGATCGTCATGAGGACGAGCGGAAGGGTTGCCGCAGCAACTCGCAACCCGATGGGTCGTGCCTCTCCTCTGGCGACGACTCCGCCAACCAGGCCGAGCGCAGCGCAACCGAGGATCAAGTAGGCGGGGATGCCAATGATCGAGAC
>JBLHWZ010000484.1:0-3317 GCA_047629415.1 Bradymonadia bacterium
GCCTCAAAGCGGAGGGATGGTTCTCCTCAATCGCGAGAATTTGGTCGCAGAGTGCGAGCGCGGCAGCCATGCGATTGTCGCTGAGCGCGGTCTCCGCTTGCTCAGCGAGACGCGCCGTGATCTGAGTTTTGAACGCTGCCTCGTATTCGTCCCGACCCGAAAAGTAGGCCCGCAGCTCAGCCGCAACATCAACGAGACCAAGGTCAGCGAGGTACGCCCTAAGGGCAGCATTGAGGTCTGAGACGGATTGATACCGATCGTCTGGATCGGTCTCGAGACAAGTCTCGATAATCTTCGAGAGGCGCGCCCCAATTCGTGGATTCGCCATCGTCGGATCGGGGAAGCGACCGACGAGGATGGCGTTGAGAATGACCGCCGGGTTCCGCCCCTCAAAGGGCAGCCGAGCCGTGGTGGCGTAGTAGAGAACGGTACCGAACGCGAAGATGTCCACGCGACGATCGACTGGTTTCCCCTCGATGGCTTCTGGGCTCATGTGCGCGGGCGAACCCAGCACTGCGCCCGTCATCGTCATCGTATGATGGTCCAGAATTCGAGCCAGGCCGAAGTCCATCAACTTCGGAACGCCGGCAAGGGTGATCATCGCATTCTCCGGCTTGAAGTCCCGGTGGATGATCCCGCTGTCGTGCGCGTGCTCGAGCGCCTCGCCAAGTTTGAGGCACACCATCGCGCCGATCTCAGGAAACGCGAACTCTCGGCCCTCGATGAGCTGTCGGAGCGTCTGGCCATCGATCAGTTCGGCGGCAATGTACCCGACCGGCGCGCTGGGCGTCGAAAAGCCGTACACCGACATGATGTTGGCGTGCTTTAGTCGGGCAACCGCCCGCGCCTCCCGCTCGAATCTCTCGCGGTTCTCCGGTCGATTCGCGATGTGATCGTGGAGGATCTTGAGCGCGACCTGGCGGTGCAAACGCGTGTCCTCCGCCCGGTAGACCACCGCCATGCCACCGGAGCCGAGTTCGTCGAGGATCTTATAATTGTCGACCTGCCCCGATGCGCGGATCGCCAGACGTTGCGCTCCGGAAATGAATCCTTCTCCAGACTCCTGAATCATAGTGTTGCGAGCGCTCTCGATGGAATCCGCAGCGACGGTATCGCTGTTAGAGACAGAGCGCTCGCCTCCGGTCACCGCAGTATCTGCGAGCGCTGGATGCAACTCACCGTCCCGGGCGGTGATTGTTCCCAAGGCCGTCGTTGGTGTAGATTCGTTTTGCTCCGAGATGGCCATCTCCAGACAATGCCGTACACGGCTCGAAAATAGTTAACGAAATGAACACTATGCTGCAACGCTCACGCCTCTCCCTCGTTCTTTCTCTCGCCGCCATGAGCACCCTCGCAGTCGCGGCTTGCGACTCGGGAACTGCGCCTGCGCCGGAACCAGAGGCGAATTCCAACACGCCTCAGTTCGCGGCGGCGGGCTCAGAAGAGGCTCCGGAAGCCGCAGCTGACGAGGCGGTGGCTGACCCAGTTGCCGAGGAGCCGGTCGTACCTGAGGTTGACGGGCCTGCGACCCATACAATCACAACGCGCGTCGCGATGAACGCTGATGGCACCACGCAGCTGATCACTGAGGTGGTCCCGGGCGAGGGGTTCAAAATCAACGTCGCCGAAGGGTTCCCCTGGAAGGTTGAGGTTGCGGCGGATGCACCGGTCGCTGCTGGCACCACGGTCGATCGAACAGGCGCGTCCACGTTCGAAGAGGCCAGCGCCGTATTCGAGATCAACGCTGGAGACTGCGGCGAGACGGCCGAGATCGCTGGCGCTGTCGTTCTCGGAGTCTGCGATGAGACCGGCTGTATTCGGGTCCGCGAGGACGTCGCTTGGGTGATGGCCGCGCGATGACAACCGCTGAGACCGGTGGGGGGGCAGGGAGCCCGGGCGCGGGAGCGGGAGCCTCGGCGGCTGAGACCATCGCGGGATTAGCCGGCTCACTTCGTCAGTCCTTTGAGACCGACAACCGCCTCCTCTCGTTCGATCAGTTCTTGGCGCTCGTCGTCGAGAACCCAGGGCGCTTCGCCCGCAACTCGGCTCAGTACCTACTGGACGCCGTGCAGTACTTCGGGGCGGAAGAGGTCGTCACCTCCACGGGCAAGCTCAAGAGGCACTTGCTCTTCGATGCGCCCTTCGAGGACGGCGCGGACCGGGTTGTCGGCAATGAGACGACTCAGGCCGCTCTAGTGCGGGCGCTATCTCATTTTGTGCGCGAGCGACGAATCAACCGTCTGATTCTGGTCCACGGGCCCAACGGGTCAGCAAAATCCTCGTTGGTCAGTTGCCTGATGCGAGCCCTCCAAGCGTACTCGAACACTGAAGAGGGTGCGCTCTACCGTTTCAATTGGGTATTCCCATCCACCAACTTGGAGGGGGCCCGTATCGGTTTCGGGGGAAATGGGCTCACCGGAACTGCCAGTGACTCGTATGCGTTCTTGGACGACGAGTTCATCGACTCAAAGCTCCCATCCGAACACAACGACAATCCACTCTTCTTGTTGCCAGCGACCGAACGACTTGCGCTGTTGGAAGCTGCGCTCGGAGCGTCGGACTTTGTGCTCAGCGACACGATCGCCAAGGGGGACCTCGGACAACGCTCGCGCGCGGTCTACGATGCCCTGCTAGTCTCGTATCGTGGGGGATTCGACGAACTCCTTCGCCATGTTCAGGTAGAGCGCTTCTTCATCTCGAAGCGCTACCGGCGCGGTGCGGTGAGCGTCGAGCCACAGCTGAGAGTGGACGCTGCCGTTCGACAACTTACCGCCGACCGGAGCTTGAACGCGCTACCGAGAGTTCTCCAGACGCAGACTCTCTTCGAACCGCACGGCCCGCTGGTCGAGGGCAATCGTGGAATCGTCGAATACAACGACATCCTCAAGCGCCCAATGGACTCGAACAAGTACCTGCTCTCCACATCCGAGAAGGGTACGGTTTCACTCGAAACCGGCGAAATGCACATCGACACGGTGCTGATCGCGACAGCGAACGAGAAGTACCTTGAGGCGTTCAAACATTCTCCGGACTGGCCTTCCTACAAGGCCCGGTTCTCACTCGTTCGTATGCCTTACTTGCTCGACTACAACGCCGAGCAACAGATCTACGACGGGCAACTTGCCGAGCTAAAACTCACCAAGCCGACCGCGCCTCACACGACATTCGTTGCCGCTCTCTGGGCAGTGTTGACCCGGTTGGTGAAGCCCGATTGCGATGAGTTCGACTCTTCGATCCAGAAGATAATCTCCGAGATGTCGCCCCTGCAGAAGGCGCTGATCTACGCCGACGGCACCCTGCCCTCTGGCCTCACGGCG
>JBLHWZ010000485.1:0-3297 GCA_047629415.1 Bradymonadia bacterium
TCCGCGCTGCGGTGACTCGTGTGCCCTCTGGAGACTTCCTGTCCCGTCTCTCCGCTCGTTGACCGCGGAGCGTGGATCGGCTTGGGTCGCGCGGTGGATACACTCTCAGGAACTCCAACAGAACCCGGTTCATCGCCCTACAAACCGGGTGATTTGATCGATGGGAAGTATCGCATTGAGGGGGTGCTGGGCGAAGGATCATTCGGCTGGGTATTCATGGCGTCTCACGCGCGTGTTCAGGCGCTGTCGTACGCGGTCAAGGTGCTAAAGGCGGAGCACACATCGGACTCTGAGACCGTGGCTCGTTTTCACCGCGAGGCCGAGACGGTCGCGTCGCTCCGCAGCAAGCACAGCGTGCGGGTGACCGACTACGGTGTGGATCAGGAACTCCCGTACATCGTTATGGAGTTCGTCGACGGATTGTCCATCGGTGAGATGCTGCTGCGCGGCGGCCCTCTGCCTGAGACAGATGTGCTCGATCTCTCGATGGACATCTTGCGGGCGCTCGATGAAGCTCACCGACTCGGCATCGTGCACCGCGACCTGAAGCCGGACAACGTTATTGTTGTCGTGGATCCAGATACGCAGCGCCCAGTCGCTCGGGTACTGGACTTTGGCCTGGCGAAGATTCTGGAACCCGAGAACTTCCAGGTGCGCCCGGAGGCGACGGCGGCGGGGCTCGTGATGTGCACTGCACGTTATGCCTCGCCGGACCTGCTGAAGGGCATGCCGAGCCCACAATCGGACATCTACGCGCTGGGCATTTCGATGATCGAGATGCTCGACGGGCGTCCTCCGTACGGTGGTGACGACTTCTACACTGTCGCGGCCAAACACATTGCGCCCGAACCCGTTCCGATGGCCGAAGCGTCGGCCGCGAGTGTGCTGGCACCGTTCATTCGAAAGTGCACCGAGAAGCACCTGGAACGGCGGTACTTGAGTGCCGCGGAGGCCCTCGCGGAGTTGGAACGGATCCAAAGAGAACTAAAAAGGGTGCACGGGGAGCGATACCGCGACACAGTCTCCGGCTCGATGATGGCGCGCTTTACCGTCGTGCCGGAACCCGAGAAATCAGGTTCGAAATCTGCCGTGTATTTCGGTGCGTCCGCGCTTCTCCTGCTTCTGATAGGTGTGGCGCTCTTCGCTGTTACTCGGTCCGGCGCGCCGATGACCGTTACAGACGACCTTAGCGCGCTGGTGCCGGCGGACGACGAGATAGGGCTTGAAGTTCGCCCGGGGCAGGAGGCGGCGCTTGCGGCAGAACTAGCCGAGCAGGATGCAACGCATGGGGAAGAAGTACCCCAACCGGAAGTCTCGCTCGCCGCTCTCTCCCTGGCACAGGCCCACGGCCGCCTCGCCGCGCACGAGACGCGATCCATCGCGGTTCAGGCTGCGGTGATCATTGTTGCTGCGGCGCCGGCGCCGGAACCGGAATCCGAACGAAGATCGGACCGCACTCAGCGGCGTGACGACCGTTCGGAAGCGGAATCTGAGGAAGAATCGCGGTCTCCATCAGACGGAGAGTCTGGTACAGATGCGGCGAACCTCTTTGGAGGAATTCGCACCATCGGCGGCCAGTAGACTCCACTTGAAAGCGTTCCTTATTACTCTCGCGGTCCTTCTTGCTGGGGGATCTTCAGCATACGCCCAGGACTCCGAGTTCTCGGTTCAAGGCTATCAAGCGCTTGAGGAAGAACTCGACGAGTTGGATTTGGCGCGTGTTGCCAGCGAGCCGGGGTCAGTGGACCGGGTCAACGCAACGATGGCGGCAATCTCACACCGCCGCGCGATCATTCACTACATTTCGGGATGGTTGCGCGAGGGGACTGTGCCTGACGGGGCTCATGACGGAGCGCGCTCGGCCCGCTTAATCCTGGTGGAGAACATCGTGCAGTTGAGCGTCGAGCTTGGCCACTGCACTGACGCATCTGAGTCGCTGGCTCTGATCGAGAGCTTTGACCACTCTATCGATCCTGATCACCAGGCATCCTACGAGGCGGCGGTTGATGCGGTGGCTGGCTGCGTCTCCTCGTACGAAGAGGTAGCGGTTGGTCCACGTGAAACCGGCGAGACTGGCGAGACCGCCGAAACGGGCGAGGCTGGTGAAGCGGGCGAGGCTGGTGAAGCGGGCGAGGCTGGTGAAGCGGGCGAGGCTGGTGAGGCTGGTGAGGATGGTGAGGATGGCGAGGATGGCGAGAGCGGCCAAGCCGTCGGCTTGGGCGTTGGAGTCGAGCAATCTCCGAGGCGAGGCGCGAGCCCCGTTGCCGTGGCGCTGGTCGCCGCTGGCTCAGCCGCAGCGCTCGGCGGAGCCGCCTGGAACATCGCGCTGCTCGGTGACTCGAACAGCTATCAGGACGCGCGATCCTCCTGTGAGTCTGACGGCCTTGGATGTGCGGAAGCTGAAGACTTGAGGACCGACTTACGCTCGGCGCAGGTGCCGATCGCGCTGCTGGTCGGCGGCGGCGCGGGTCTCGCTGTCGTTGGAGCCGTGCTGCAAATCAGGCACTCCCGTCGGCCTGCTGACACCGCCGGTCCGGAGATTGTCGTCACTCCGACTTGGGCGGGCGTTCGGTTCGCGTTTGGTCCCGGAGGTCGGCAATGAGAACATCAAACTGGCGTTCGCTAGTGGCAGCGCTCTGCCTGCTCTCCGTGGGCTGCATTCCGTTTCTGGACACTTCCCCGATAGATGCGGCGGAGCTCGGCTCTGACACATCTGAGGATGTTGTGGAGGACGCTGACACAGCTGCCGACGCTGAGCTGGACGTTCCTGACGCTCAGGCGGACGTTTCTGACACTCAGGCGGACGTTTCTGACACTCAGGCGGGTGCTGATGGGGAATCTGACGTTGGGCCGACCACGGTCGATCCCTGTGTGACCGGGAACAGCTGGTGCAACGAGCTTGGCGCCCTTCGAATCACCTGCGACGTTATTCCGACCATCGAGAACTGCACATTCGGCTGCGAAGACGGGACCTGCCGCGACACCTGCTCAACCCCGGTCGGCTGCAGCGAGGATGCGGAGTCCGTACTTGCGTGTGTCGGGCAGTCGCCGGAGATTGACGAGACGTGCCTAGAGGGCTTCGCGTGCTTGGGCGGAGGATGTCGCGGGACCTCCGACTGCGTACCGGGGAGTTCGCGTTGCAACCCTGCCGGGGACTTGACCCTCTGCGACGAGACTGGCGCCGAGGAGGTCATTGTTGCATGCCCAGGCGCTACCTGTGTCGAGGTGTGGAGGGACATCGATGGTGACGGATGGGGAGACGGAGCCGCCGGTGCGCGCCACGCCTGCTCGATCACA
>JBLHWZ010000486.1:0-3247 GCA_047629415.1 Bradymonadia bacterium
CAAAATCGGGGTCCCGGTGGTTGCCGGCCCGATGGCGATTTCTTCGGGAGCTAGGGCGTGAGAGCTGATGCGGTTTGTGTACCACGTCGAGTCCGGCACCTCATCGAACGCGTTCGTGTTGTGTGCGGGTTCGCGGTCACGGAGTTCGAGTGCCCGCTCGAGCGCGCGCAGGGCGAACCGGTCGGCGAAGTAGGCGTAGGTTAGGAAGTCGCGCGATCTCGGTTCGGCGATGTCCGTGGTGTCATCAATCTGCCAGACGACCGGAGCGTCTTCAAAGCGCAGAACTCGGGTACAGCTGGAGGACAAAGCCACGGCGAGCAACGCACAAATGATAATGGGCTGCAGTGGTCTCATAGTTCGGACCTCGTGTTGCGGAAGGCGTGCGCCAGTTCGGACGAGATAAACACCGCGGCACCTTCTCCGTAAGCGACGTCGAACCGGAACCCGATGTCGTCGGCTGACCCGACGACCAAGCCGCCGCCGACACCGAAATTCCACGCGTCCGGCGAGCCAAACAACGCGTCGGTGTCGCGACCCACACCGCCGAAGTCGGCGAAGAACTCGCCCGACACGGCGGCGTGAATCGGATAGCGGTACTCAACACTCGCCAGCGCGGCGAGGCGGTCGCGAAACCGGTCCCGCGCATAGCCGCGAAGTCGGTCCGGCCCCCCGAGCCTAGGAAGCTCGGAGAACGGCACGACGTAGTCCCGCAGTGGGCGCGTGCCCTCGAACGCGGTCCTCAAGGTCAGCAGCCGCGTACCTCGGTAGAGGTCGATCGTGCCTGCCAGCTCGCCCCCGTAGTGCAGGTATCGGTATCGGTTCAATGGCGCCGTCCCGCCGAAGAACGTCTCGAGGTAGACGCCCGTTCCGTACAAGCCCTGTGCGCTCATGAAATCGAGTACGAGCGACCCGTCCAACTCCAGGGTGGTCACGTCTTCATCGAAGCCATCCACGGCGGCCGTATCGTAGACCTCTCCGATCGAGCGTCGTCCGGAACGCGACGCCTCCCCAAACGTACGGTCATTGAGCACCGTCGCGACGCCGACTTTGAGTCGTTGGCCAACCGGTCCGAACGAGGCGCCGACTACCGCGAGTCCGAGAAGCCGGTCCTCGGAGTAATGGGTCTCACACCCCAACTCGCTCGGGTTCGCACCGACCGCGGCACCGCATCCTAGCTCGTGGTCCCCGACCCCTGCGAAGAGCAGCGCCGGGCTCGACTCGTAGCGTACTAGGGTCTCCAGCCACAGATGGCCGCCACCAACTCGCTCGCCCTCGAATCCGAGTTCGTAGGCTTGCACGTGCCGACCCCCGAATCGTGCGGAGACGTGAAGCTCCTCGTCGTGGCCGAGCAAGTCTTCATGGAAGAGCGTCGCGCCTCCCGAGAATCCATCCGATGAGAGAAAGGAGACCACTGGACGAATCCCGAACGTCTCCGCTTCGTTCCATCGCAGAGCCGCGCTAGCCTTCGGTATGAACCCGGCGCGCTGCGAAGCCCGAAGGCCGGCGCGTAAGGGCGCGAAAGCGGCCACCACGACGAGCCGGGGGAGGAAGAGGACGGCGCGCGGCAGCGCGAGCAGCAGGTCCTCCGGTTCGACCCGGGGGCGACTCTCGAGCCCGCGCACGTCGCCCGGTGGGGCGCTGTGGCTACCGATGACGAGGAGGGGCAGCGGCGTGGTCTCGACCGCCTCCTCGACCTCGACCTCGATCTCTTCGCCAAGCCCAGCCTGCTCCTCAAACCCGATTTCGATTTCGATTTCGACTTCGGCCTCGCTGACGGACTCAGCTGCTAGCGGCGCCGCCACAACTAGCGCGGCCAGAGCGGTCAACGTGGTCCGCATGACCGCCATCAGGCGCGGGTGCCGGTTGGGTTCGCTTCGAACTCTCATCTGAGCTCTGACGTGGCTGGTGGGGGTGGTGTCGGAGCCGGCCACGGGCAATTGCTATCGGTCAATATGTGCATCAGGAGTCTGCGCCGCGCTTGGCGGAGCTGTGTCATCACAACGAGCGTCGTGATGGCGAGTCGTTCGAACGTCTCGCGGACGCCGGGCCCATCGAGTTCGAAGGGACGAACACCGTACGGCACTTGTCGTCAAGGCCATCGTCCGCACCTTCGAGGTCGGTAGGCACCACGCCTGCCGACACCTCCGCTGTCAGTTGGGCACCATGCTTGAACTCGTCGCTCACGATCAGACTGAGGGTCTCTTCTTTCATAATCAGACTCAAGGCTTGGACGCCGCCAGCGATGTCTGAGTTGGATGAGCGCTTTGTCGTATACGATTCGACAAAGCCAAGAAGAGCAAACGACTCGCAATTGGCGCGGAGTTTTGCGACCTCGTGGAGGCGGAGACTTAGCTCCGTCCCAGCTATCGGTCAGAGGCTTCGAACACAGCGAGCAGGGGCGTTCTCGTCCTCAGCGTCGAAAGGCAGGCCACCGAGGAAGAAGTCGATCGTCCAGTGCTCGCCTGGCAGATCGCCGGCTTCGGTCGCACCAGTACCGACTGCTGTCACACGTGCCTTCCATTTCGACTGGCCGGTGACACGCTCCGTCCGGCTCCACACCGGTCGGAATCCGGCTCCGTCGGCAAGCAGGACGTCAAATGTCTGCCAAACGATCGGGCGTTGATGAGTGGTGTTGGGCACTCAAGCCGCGTGGAAGTGGTGCCTTTGTGCGCGGGCCTAGCTCGTGATTGGCAGCGGAATTCGCGGGATGGTGTCCCCGCCGACAGCACTGAATATTGGGGGTTTTTCAACGTCCTACCGACGTAAGGGGAGCTGCTCGTCGCCCGGAAATGGCAGATACTCGTCGCCCAGACCTCCAACTGAAGTTGACTCACCGCTCTCGTTGCTACTGCGCGATAGCAGAGGATACTCTCCTAAGTCCGTAACGTGACCCCAAGAGCAACATGTCGAAGACTAGCTTCCAATCTCTCTCGCCCCTCCTCTTTCTTCCGATCGCGATTTGTGGGTGTCAGAAGACGCAGGGTATCGACATCAGTGGCTTCGTCGAATCGATGAACGACCTCGGAGGCTCAATGTCCGAGATTGGAGTCAACGCCCCGCCAGACTCGGGCATGGACGAGGATCTAGGAGTCGACATCGCGGACGCCCAAGCTGATTCGTCGGAGGCCGATACTGTTGAGCCGGATGTGGAGGAGGACCTCGGTCCGCCGCCGTGCGAGTGGCAGATCGTGCAGAGCATCGACAACCCCCGGGGCGCAGGGCTCTTTGGTCAACAGCTCGTCGCAAG
>JBLHWZ010000487.1:0-3109 GCA_047629415.1 Bradymonadia bacterium
TCGTCTCTCTTCGACTTCGATGGAGACAACCAGATCGAGCTTTTGCTCACCGCAGACTTCGGGACCAGCACTTATTGGGAATGGACCGGCGCCGGGTTCGAAGAGTCGCCGGAATCGAACGGCCTTCGCACCGACGAGAACGGAATGGGGACGACCGTTGGCGACATCGATGGCGACGGCGATCTCGATCTCTTCGTAAGCGCGATTTATGGCGAGGAACGGATCGAGTGCGAAGTCAGCTGGGGATGCACCGGAAACCGACTCTACCTCAACAACGGCGCAGGCCAGTTCAAGGACTGCACCACCGAGTATGGTGTGCAGGACGGGGGTTGGGGTTGGGGCCCTTCCATGTTCGACGCGGACCTCGACGGTGACCTCGATATCGGTATGACCGGGGGATACTGGCTGCATTGGGATAACGATTCGCTGGAATCCTTGCGCGCGCGTCTGACTCGATACCGTTTTGGGGGCATGCGTCTCTGGCTGAACGGCGGAGAAGTCCCGTTTGTTGAATCGGCGGACTGGCTGAGCCTCGTCAACCCCCGACGCGGACGAGCGTTCGTCCCGTTCGATGCCGACCGTGACGGAGATCTCGATCTGTTCGTTGTGAACAATACCGATGAACCAGCCTTCTTTGTGAACGAAGGCTTGGAGTCTCGCCACTGGCTTACGGTCTCGCTACGAGACACTACTTCGCCGAACACACACGCTGTCGGAGCCACTGTATGGGCTCGAGCCACACCGGAGTCTGCTTGGATTCGCCGCGACATCTCGGCGAGCGGCGCCTTCCTCTCGACTCCGGTCCCTGAAGCACATTTCGGGTTCGGTGACCTTGAGGGCAACGTCGAGATCCGCGTTGAGTGGCCAGACGGTGAAGAGACGTTGGTCTCGGACGTGGGCCTCGACGCGCAATTGCGCGTAGAGAGGTAGGCGCGAGCATGCTCTTCTTGCTCTGTCAGCAAGGAACTGGCACGCGCAGCGCCCACTGGATTTGACCGGTCTATTGGCGTGTGTGAGACTAGACATTGGACAACGGCACCGACCACAAGGCTCTCGATGACACGCTCACTCCTCTCTTTCCTCGCTACTTCTGCGCTGATTGGCACGGCATCCGTCGCCTCCGCCCAGGAGGTGGACGTCGACGCGCTCTGGGACCAGTACGATGTTCAGGCCACCGAGTTCGATGAGAAGTCTGCGGAATGCGACTCGGGCGACCGAAGCACGACCCGGGTGAACCGCATCTGCCGCGAGTCTGCCGACCTGAGCGTCGCGCTCTCGGATACAATCGATTCGCTGCTCGCCCACGACGATCAACTCACGGATGAAGACCGCCAACTCCTGATCGATGGCATGCTGACGAACCGGCAGATCGCCGGAGCGCTCTGGGTGGAACTCGGTGAATGCGAGACAGGGCGTGCGATCTTGGAGCCTCTGACGCAGCACCCTGACATCGCCGCACGTCCGCTGGTCGAGCAGGCCTCCCAGACGTGGCTCGACAACGCGAACCAATGCATCGCGGATGCGCAGGACCCCCTCGTGGTTGCCGAGGCGCCGAGTCGGACTGGACCCGTCGTCGTTCTGAGTACAGGCCTTGCAATCGCAGCCGCAGGTTTCGTTTGGGACATGTCGATGTTGAGCACGATCAGTGAATTCAACGATGCCGACGAGGCGTGCGGCGAGTCCTGCGCGGTAGATTCGGAGGCCGGGCGGGCGCTGACACGGGCCCAAGAGAGCATCAATAACGCAAAGCCGATTATTGGCGTCCTCTATGGCGTAGGTGGCGCGACCGCGATAGCCGGCGTGATCTGGCTTGCCGTTCAGGGCGGCGGAAACGACGAACCGAGCGGAAACGCCGAGGTCCGAGTGATGCCAACATTCTCGCGAGGCGGCGCAGGAGCAGCGGTACACATCGGGTTCTAGAGAGAGCGCGCCGCGTTTCGACCAGGGGAGTTCAACCGATTTATCGCGTCGCTCGTTTGCTGTGCGGAATGGCCCCTCTTCCCGTTCCGTTCTGGCTGCGACCTACCATATCTGTTAGCGATCCAGCATCTCTGTTAGCGTCTCAGCTACGCTCCGCGACCCGCGATATCAATGTCCGAGACCCAAACTCAACACAGACTCGCCGACGATCCCCAGATGCCCACCAAGGGTGTTGTGGTGGGACAGCGTTACGAGATTCAGGACGTGCTTGGTGAGGGCGGTTTCGCGGTCGTCTACAGCGCGTACGACGCCCGGACGAAAGCCAAGGTCGCGGTCAAGGTGCTCGACCCGATCATGAGCCGCCGCAACGAGTTCGCCTCGCGCTTCATGCGTGAAGTAGAGACGGTTTCGCGGCTTCGTCACCACAACTCGATCACTATCTTCGACGCAGGCGAGACCGATAACGGCTGCCTTTTTCTCGTGATGGAGCTCTTGGACGGGCGCCCGCTTGACGTGATCCTGGAAACCGAAGGTAGACTCGAACCTGAGCGGGTTCGGAAGATCTCACTCCAGATTCTCAAGAGTCTGCAAGAGGCCCATTCAAAGGGCATTATCCACCGTGACCTCAAACCAGCGAACGTCTTCCTGGCCGATCTTCCCGGTGAAACCGATTACGTGAAGGTCCTCGACTTCGGCATCGCGAAGACGCTCGACGACTCACAAGACACGTCGCTGACTGCGACTGGGCAAGTCATGTGCTCGCCTCACTACGTGGCGCCTGAGCGCATTAAGGACCACGTCACCGTGGCCGCGAGCGACGTCTATTCGCTCGGCGTCATGATGATCGAGCTGCTTGAGGG
This sequence comes from Bradymonadia bacterium, assembly GCA_047629415.1. Classification (GTDB taxonomy): domain Bacteria; phylum Myxococcota_A; class Bradymonadia; order REDH01; family REDH01; genus CBDUJZ01. The sequence goes on from JBLHWZ010000487.1 coordinate 2,781, forward strand.
GAAACCCCCGTACGAGGCGGACTCGCCCATGATGCTCGCGGTAAAACACCTCTCCGCTGAGCCAGTGCCATTGGGAGAGGGGACGCTAAACGCTCCCTTTGCAGGCGTTGTACAGAAGGCCTGCGCGAAGCCGTTGGACGAGCGCTACGAGACCGCTCTCGAGATGATGGAGGCGCTCGCCAGCGCCCAGAGAATCCCCGTCGCAGCACTTCCGCCAGTCAATGCAAACGGCGCAGGAGCCACCGAGGCAATCCCTGCTCATGAACCAAGTGGCGTGACCGACGTCCTTGAGATGGCTTCTCAGCGCTCACAGAAGCCCCTCATGATTG
>JBLHWZ010000488.1:0-3088 GCA_047629415.1 Bradymonadia bacterium
AACGAGTTTGCCGATACGTTCGTCATCCCGAGTCGCAGTGCGACGCCCCACACCTTGATGTTCTGTTTTCAGCCTGGGTACGTGGAGTTCGAACGGCGACCGGCGCGCTTGGTACCTGGACAAACTCTGGGCGGAGGTCCGGTCCCGCAAACGGGTTCGTTCCCGATAATTCTCTAGCCTGTGCTGGAGGCCCATTGGCGAGCTTCCTCAGACCAATTCATGGCATCGCCTGGGCCTAGGGTGGTGGGCCGTCTGGGGACACCGCTCGCGTCCGAATTACGATCATCCCGGGCCGCGAGCTTGATCGCGAGGTACCGAACCCGGTGAAGTCCAGCGTTCCACGCTGAACTGTTCCCCGCCTGTTTTCCTCGACGAGCAACTCTACCGGTCCACGAACCAGTCGTGGCGGTTGTTCGCTTGCCTGACGTTGGAGAGGGTCACCGTGAAGCACGGCTCTTCCGCGAGGGTCCGATGCCACCAGCCAGCAGGAATGGAGAGGGCGTCACCAGGTTCCATCACCACTTCCCGAACGGCCAGTGATGGGTCGTCCAGGTCGACCGGATCGGCCCAGTAGAGCTGCGTGGAGGTCACATCCTCTTCTGGGGGTACTAACCACACGCGCTTCCGTCCCACGAGCTGGCACAAGAGTGTGGTGCTGATGTCAAAATGCAGTTGCGTCTCGGCCCCTGCCGGGCCCACGATAAAGGCGGTTCCGCCGTCGGCCTCAGTCAGAAACTGGCTCGGGACCGTAAGGTCTGCTCGCAGCGGCTTAAGCGGGCCCTCGGACAGTTTGCAGCGCGCGGTCACGTACGTATCGTTGCCGGTTTCGGGATCCAACACTTGGTCTAGCAGTTCTGAGAACGTGAGTTCCGTGCGATGCTCTTCCCACTCCAAGTCTGGGTTCCCGGTGACGCCTAGCCGGCCTGTGAGCGCGGTGACGGTCTCAGCCCCGAAGCGTTCGCGGAGGCTCTGCCATGTCAAGTTCAGCACCAGCCACGGGCGAGTGATGCCTTCAATCACAACGGGCGTCTGAGCAGCCGCAAAACCATTTAGATAGAGCTGCGGATCCGGCAAGATACGGCACAGTTCGCGGCTGCCATTGCGTAAGACTGAGCGTCGAAGAAGCGCGGCTCGTCGCACAGGTCCGATCGCGGCCTCTACGGCATCAAGCCCTGGGCTGTCCGCAATCTCAGCAACCCTGGTGCGGGCCTCCTCGGCCGAGAGACCCTGCTCAACCAGCACACCCGCGATCTCATCCTGAGGACGGTTGCGAAGCAGTGAGGAAGTAATCCACGCGAGCCACGCGTCTGATATCGGCCGCTGATCAGCCATCACGTTACGTTGCTGCTAGGCGCGGACAAGCTCGGAAGGCACTCGCAGCGCCCCCAGACGAGCATCGTCATCGAGACTCTCGGAGGCCGAAACCGTATCGGCATCGTTGTCCGAACCCGCGTCGGCGTCGGCGTCGGTGTCAGCGTCGGTGCTCGTGTCGAGGACCGGCTGTGTCGCGATGTCGCCAACCGGGCACCCGGCAGAGAGGGTTCCAAGGGCGACGAAGAGGGCGGCGGTGGGGACTTTCATGAATCGGATCGTACCTTGATGCTGCGAGAGGGTCAACGTCCCGACTCCGGTTGTGTGTGATCGGTTTGGCGAAAACGTCGCCATGAGCACGAGAATCGAGGAGTACGATCGTCGGGCCCCTCGTGCCGAGTGGAGTGAGGCCGCAACAGGACGACAGAGGCCATCTCGAACGTAGTCTTGATGACCCGCGCCCGTGTCTCAGCGATCAGTTGGCTTGGCGCCTCGTCGAGATAAGTCATCGGGCGACACACCGTGGCCGCTGGACGTCCAAGTGGATGGTACGATCCCATTGAGGGTCGACCTCGTCGCCGACTATGGCATCATGAGCGCAGCCGGCCACCCTCGAACTGCTTGGGGCGCAAGGCGCCGAAACGGAATCAGACCGTCCCTGCGCTTTGCCTGAAGAGACCCGCCTGCGTGAAATTCGAGTCGATCACTTCTTGGACAACGCGGTCACGAGCATCACAGGAACCGTCGCATGAGCAGCCCGCTTGATGGCATGAACCTTAATCTACTGCTCTCCCTCGATGCGCTGCTCAGCGAGAAAAGCGTCACACGCGCCGCCAAGCGAGTCGGTGTGACCCAGAGCGCGATGAGTCGAAATCTCGCCTCCCTGCGAACGCTGCTCAGCGATGAGCTACTCGTACGAGTCGGAAACGAGATGCGCCCCACGCCGTACGCACTCTCCATTCGACTCGGACTGCGGCGTAACCTGGCCGACCTAGAGCGGCTCGTGCGAACTGCCGGCGTGTTTGACCCGCAGACCGCCGTCGGCACACTGCGTTTGGCCGCTCCCGGGCATGTGGCCGCCCGCATTGCCCCGGACCTTGTGGCTCGTATCCAACGAGACGCTCCGGGGTTGCGGCTACGCATCGAGCAGCTCGACGCCGCGCGCATTGTCGATGCGGTTGAGTAGGGCGTCGATGTGGCACTCGGGCCGCTACTGGACCTCGGCAGCGGCGTAGAAGGAACCCGGATCTACCACGACGGGTTCGCGTGCCTCGTTCGGGCCGACCACCCGAGAATTCTCGGCGATCGGATCGACCTGGACGCCTACCTGGAGTGTGCTCATCTCGTGATCAGCCCTACCGGCCGTGGCGGTTCGCTCGTCGACAGTCACCTTGGGGAGCGCACGCGACGCACCGTAGCCGAGGTCGAGTCCTTCCTTCTGGCGCCGAGCATCGTCGCCCAAACGGACCTTGTGCTCACGGCCCCTCGGAGCGCGTTGGAGCACGCAACACATACCCACACCGTGAGGGTGGTCAGCGCACCATTCGAGCTGCCCGCAGTGCAGATCGCTGCCTACTGGGACGCCAGCCGAAGTGACGACCCGCGCGTGTTGTGGATTCTGGAGAGCGTGCGTCAATCGCTTGGCCAGGAGCAAGTCTGAGACGGACCCAGCTCGTGGTCGCTCACGATGACTCGTCGAATCCAAACAGGAGTTCGAACCGACGGGCGGCGATCACGCCCGCTCCGCGTTGATCGCTTGGCTCCCCATGCCGATTGA
>JBLHWZ010000489.1:0-3080 GCA_047629415.1 Bradymonadia bacterium
CCGAAGACGAGCTGTTTGAGGTCTGGTGGACCTGAGGACAGCGAGGGTGTGAAAAGCGAGAACTCGGCCGGTCTGCGCACCAGGAGCGTGGGGTAGGGGGAGTTGCATTTGCGGGGTAGGCAGAGCACCGAATCGTTGGAGAACTGCGCCCCGACTGGTAGCCCTCATAGGCGGCTTGATCTTCCCATGCTCCTTCGCCGTGGGTGATTGAGAAGCCCGAACGGAAATGGTCTGGAGGCCGCAGCGCGTTGCCCCGGGTGCGGGTCCGCAATGGCGGCTCTAGCTAGGCTGCGTTGCGGAGAGCGCTGGGCTTGCGCCGCTCCGCATTGGTATCGACCGTGAAGGCCGACCGCAGGTATGGCGTGAGCCTGGTGCAAGCGAAGCCGAGACGGTTGGGTAGTTCGAGCGACCGCATTGTGAGCACGCCCTGGCCACCTTGTTTGCGCCACGACATCCCGGAGAGCTTGAGACGCACCGCAATGCAGGTCTTGCATGCGGCCTCCTGGACGCCGGTTCCGATCGGGGGGCCAGCGTCCTGGTGTGTGCGGTAGTTCATTCGGTCGATGTTATTGTTCAAGTAGGTGATCTCGCGTTGCACGGCCTTCAGGCGTGTCGTTGAGCGTTGCACGCGTTTGGTTGCGGCCCGTCGAACGAGCTCCGCCAGGCAAGCCTCGTCGCCGCCGTGCTCGTCCTTCAGGCGCTCGCAGCACCTTTCGACGGCGTCGTCCTTGAGACCAGAGGCTTTCAGGCCGTCTGAGACCTGCTCGGCTGCGTGGAAGTAGGCTGTGACCTCGGTCGGCTCGATACCAAGGTTCTTTGCGATCTCGCGGCGGATCCGCCAGTTCTCCGCCGCGGAGTCGGACATCGCGACTACTCTGGCGTTCGGATTGCGCTCAAGGGCCGCCCCCAACTCGGCGAGGAGCTGCACGCTCAGTGTAGCCTTCTTCGAGTCGGGCATTCGGGCGTGGCCGATGGATCGGATCCGCTCACAATCGGTCCCGCACAAGCTCACCACTTCGGAGGTCGCCTCCTGATGCCCATTCAGGACGTCAGGATGTTTGGGCGCGCCTGGGTGTTTGGAGCGCCCTTCATCCGAACCATACAACCGCCCAATGAGGACGTGATCCATTCAGGACCATTGTTTGGTCTCGTCGCCGACCGCAACTCGTCGAGACGAATCTCCTCCTCAAGCTCGACGGGGAGTGGCTCCCAGGCCGAACTGAACGACTTGTCAAACCGGTCGAGCGTCGACTTCGAGACGCTGATCGTACGCGTGAGATCAAGCAGTTTTGAACTCGCTTCGGGCGTGTTTCGCGCAACAAACCCTGACAAATCCTCCGCTGCCGCGGGCGTCGTTCGACCGTCAACCAAAGCGAGCTGTAGAGCAACAGCTCCAACTGACTGGCCTCCGGAGCCACCGCGCTCCCGATACATCGTCCGCCGGTCTGATGCTCCGCCGGCCATCAACAAGACGAGCAGAACGGGCCGACCAATCAATCGATACGGGACCCGGTTCACAACGATCCCCGGCGCGTGCACGTCGAACCGTTCGAGGTCGACGGTGTGAACCGAGCGCTCGAACGCCATCGCGAGTTTCATTCGAGAGCACGTGGCTCACCAGGCGAAGGCGATGCGCGGGTAGTGTTGGTCAATGCCGGCCCTGGCCATCGGCCGTAGCAGGGCTCCGGTGTGCAGTCCGCAGCACGGCCGTGTCTTTCCTCTGAACGTCGGCGGATGCACGTCGCGTTCACTGGCCAGAAAGAGCGGCCCGTCGACCGTGGCGCGGTCTCCGATCGCCACCCTGGAGTCCAGCCATCGAGCGCACTAGCATCCCTCCATGCTTCAACGACGTGCTCCCGGCGCCCTCGTGGCGCTCCTCGCCGCGGTTTCGTTCTCGGCCTCCTGCTCGAGCAATCCAGGCTCCTCCGCGGACGAGCGCCGCGTGACAGATCGCGAGCCGGACGTCACAAGGGTCTTCGACGACGCACCTGACGCTTGGACCGCCGAAGACACAGAGGCACAGCCTGATGGCCGCCCTGACACCGTCGGCGACGCCGTTGTAGCCGCGGATACGCCCCAGGATGCTCCAGTCGCGGACGCGACGGAAGGGGACACAGCGCAGGACCCTGTGGCGGCGGCCGACACAGAAGGGGATGGCGGCATCGAGGACCCAACTGCGGACGTGCCGGTCGAGGAAGAGGTCGATGCCGGCTGCACCGAGACGATCCCGATTCTACTCAAGCCGACCGACTCAGCGATTCCCAACGTCGTACTCGTCGTCGATCGCTCGTACAGCATGATCCAAAATCCGACGCGCTGGGACGGCGTCACTACCGCCGTCCGCGACGTCACGGGAGCGCTCGATGAGGTCGTGCGCTTTGGAATGGTGCTCTTCCCTGATCCGGCCTCCAATGCCTGCGCGGTTGGGACCGTCTCGGTCGAGCCTGGACTTCGCGTCTCGACTGAGATCAGCTCCGCGTTGGCCCGCTGGGAGCCAGCCGGTGGGACCCCGACAGCGCCCAGTCTCCGCCTCGCTGGCGAGCTCCTCGCTCGAGATTTTCCAGATGGGAACAACTACATCCTGCTGGCCACGGACGGCGCACCCGGCTGCAACCCAGTCTTCGAAGGACATGGCTGCGAGTGCATTCCGGGCGCCTACTGCGGCGAGGAGTTCTGGGGCAATTGCCTCGACGACGAACGCACACTCGAGACGATGACCCAGCTTACGGACTTGGGAATCTCGACCTTCGTCGTCGGGGTCCCCGGCTCGGACATCGTCAGCGACCTGATGGACCGGATGGCGATCATCGGAGGCACCGACATCGAGGGTCGACACTACGCTGTGGACGACGGTCCGGTGCTTCTTGAGACACTGAGAGAAGCTACAGGGGGGCTCGTCCCCTGCGCTTACTCAATCGCGGACGGGCCCGACGGCGGCCGAGTCGTATCCGTCTTGGTGGACGGAGTCGCGGTCCCGAACGACATCAGTGATGGATGGATCTCCGATGCCGATGGTGACCTGGTCTTCGCAGGGGCCACGTGTGAGTCGCTCCGAGATGGGCGCGAACACCGGATTGAGG
>JBLHWZ010000490.1:0-3069 GCA_047629415.1 Bradymonadia bacterium
TGGGACGAGAAGTTTGAACTCGATGTTTGGTACATCGAGAACTGGAGCTTGTGGCTAGACATCGTGACCCTCGCGCGAACCGTTCAGGTCGTCGTTCTCGGGTCTGGAGTGAGCGCCGAGGGTGTCGCGACGATGCCGCCTTTCACAGGGGCATCCGCTTCATGAAAGACACCGGAAGAGACGCATCGGCGTACAAATATTCATGGGAATCCTGATGGGAAAACGACTCGACTCCCTCGGCTGGAATCCACGCTGGAAGGCCGTTTATGAGTCTCTCGATCTAGGTGCCGACGCGCGCCCCGCTCGGATCAGCGTCGAGTACCAAGACCGCGTGCGCGTGGAGTTTGAAGAGGGTCATGCAGACGCGTTCCTCGTCGGCCGCCTCCGTGATGTGGACGACAAACTCGATCGTCCGGCCGTCGGCGATTGGGTAGCCCTTCGAGCAGGCGAGGAGGATGGCCCGCCGATGATCTCGCATCTGCTCCCGCGTCGTTCGGTCCTGCTTCGCCGGGCTGCAGGGCAGAACCATGTGCCACAGATTTTGGCCGCAAACATCGACCGGGTTTTCATCGTCTCGTCTCTGAATCGGGAGTTTAACCCTCGTCGAATCGAGCGGTACGTCGCCGCGGTACACTCAAGTGGAGCGGAACCGGTGCTTGTGCTCAATAAGGCGGACGCCATCGACGACCCGTCGCCGTTTCTCAACAAGCTCGACCCAGCATTGCTCTCGCTGCGGGTCATCGTCACCTCCGCGCACAGCGGAAAAGGCATCCCAGAGTTGGAGGAGCTGATCCAAACAGGTGAGACCGTCGCGTTCACCGGCTCATCGGGCGTCGGCAAGTCGAGCCTGCTGAATCGCCTGATGGGCAAAGAGGTCATGCCAATTGCAGATGTCCGCGCCGTCGACGACGCAGGTCGTCATACGACGCGAAACCGGACCCTTCTCACCTTCCCGTCCGGAGGTGTCCTCATCGACACGCCCGGGATGCGAGAGCTGCAGCTTTGGACGACGGCCGAGCGAATCACCTCGGCGTTCGGAGACATCGAGAATGCAGCGGAAGACTGCAAATTCCGAAACTGCGGACACGCCGGTGAGCCGGGTTGCGCAGTGCAGGCAGAGGTCGACGCTGGTAAGATCAGCTCAGCGAGAGCAGCGAGTTATCGGAAGCTACTCGACGAATCGACAACGACCTCCAACCGCCGACCCGGATTCTCCAGAAGATGAGCAGCCGTTTCTTCGATCGCCGCTCGTTCGAGCGTGTAGCAATAAACATCATCGCGACAATCTCGGGACCGGGCGGCGGCTTTCGCGCCAAAGTCATCGACCTCTCGTTGGGCGGTCTGCAGCTAGACGCGACCCAGGTCGAGCCGACGGCAGAAGAATACGAGAGTTCCGCCGCGGCCGTGCTCTTTGAGGGCGCGATGACCTCGGTCGAGTTTGAGCTTCCCGAGCACATGGGGGCCGTGCAAGTCTTCGCTCGTGTTCGGTGGAGGTCCGGCAACCCGCAAATCTTTGGCGTGGAGTTCCATGATCCTCCCACCGCCGCGCGCGAGATGATCTCCGGCTACATCGACTATCACGTTCACACGACGTTCACGTTGGATAACCCGGTCGTTGAGTAGCTGTGCCTCAACGACTCCTCACCATCTGGCTGCTCACGCTTGTTGTTGCCTGTGGACGCACTGGGCTGGACTCCGAGTCCTTCGAGGCGGCGCGCGACGCGGGCTCGGACCTTGGTCTCGATGCCGACGCGCTACCGCCGCTGAGTTGCGAGCGATATGCGAATCCGCTTGATGTGACCTCGACCTTCGATGCGAGCCCCTATTGCTGGCGCGATCGGGGCTGCGTGCCCGTCATCTACCTCGCGGAGTACGTGGACTACCTTCCGTACATCGAGCGCGCGTTGGCGGCCTGGGAAGCGGAGTCATGCAGCGATCTGTGTTTCGGCGAGCCGGAGTCTGTGGACGTCATCCCGAACGATCGGGACGGGAGAATCTCGTTCGGCAGATGGATCGTCGCGCCGGAGGACAGCTACCTGCGTCGGCGCCCGCTGGCCGGCTTCTCGTTTGACGTCCGCGACGACCGGATCACCGGCGCACACGTCGGGTGGGAGAGGGCGCTCGTTCCTGCTGACCTGGACTGCATCCAGCCGATGATGACCCGCGCGGTGGGCCTTGCTGTGGGCCTGGAAGACAGCATCGTTCCGGACCCGTCGCTGTTGGGCTTCGGTGTGACGAGCATCTCGCCGCGCGACCGTGAGGCATTTTGCGACAAGTACGGCCCCGGCGGCGTCTGTCTTCGTTGAGGCGCCGCCTCGCTTGCCGGAGGCGAGTTCGTCGTTAGGTTGGCGAGCCGCTCGACTTAGGCTGCGCAGTCTAGCCCGCACCGCTCAGTCCGCACCGCTCAGTCCGCACCGCTCAGTCCGCACCGCTCAGTCCGCACCGCTCAGTCCGCACCGCTCAGTCCGCACCGCTCAGTCCGCACCGCTCAGTCCGCACAAATGAGGTCCGATGTTTGCCAAGAAGAAGCTGTCCATCCCCACGCCCGATCAGTCGCTGCCTGGCCGAAAAGCGCGAACCTTCGCCGTTCCGAAGACACACTTCGTTAACGGGAACCGCATGCTCGAGCCATGGCCAGCAGGCCTCGAAGAGGTCACATTCGGCATGGGATGCTTCTGGGGTGCCGAGCGAAAGTTCTGGCAGGTAGAGGGCGTCTACTCCACGCAGGCCGGCTATATCGCGGGCCACACAAATCATCCGACGTATCGGGAAGTGTGCAGCGGCCAGACCGGCCACAACGAAGTAGTCCGCGTCGTGTTCGACCCCGCCAAGGTCTCGTTCGATGCGCTGCTGAAAGTGTTCTGGGAGAGCCACGACCCGACCCAAGGCATGCGCCAGGGAAATGACGTAGGAACCCAGTATCGCTCAGGGATTTACGTGGCGTCTGCTGCCCACAAGGAGGCCGCAGAGGCGTCGAAGCAGGGGTACCAGGCGGCGCTGAACCCGGTTGGGTATTGCGGGATTAGCACGGAGATTCTGGACGCTCCGGAATTCTTCTATGCTGAGGAG
>JBLHWZ010000491.1:0-3046 GCA_047629415.1 Bradymonadia bacterium
CGAATCTCCAACTCAAGACCCGCAAAGAACTGAGCTTCCTCAAGATTCGACGCTTGGTGCGGATCGACGACGCCAACGACCAGCTGGCCATTGTCAGTATATGCGATCGGTAACACCGCGGAGTCGTAAACGACCTCAAACGGGAGCATGTCGAAGACCTCCATGCACCCCGCTAACTCCTGTTCCGTCGCACGCGGAATAGATGTTTCGTCAGCAAAGAATTCGGCCAGATCTACATCTCTGAGCGCACCCAAAAGCACGAGCCGAACGCCAGTACTTGAGACACGACTGCGGTCCGTCTCGGCTCGGGCCAGTTCAGCACCGGTGACAACACCGGCATCGACCAGCCGCTGCCCAAGTGTCTTTTGTTGGTCAGATTGCATATGAACTCACGCCCACGAGACTAGACCCGCCGTCTTCGAGATACAAACGTCCGGCGACAGGAATGCGTCTCAACTGGACTTTACGAGCGAACGGATCGATCGGCCCAGGCCATAGGCCGAACGTTCGACCGATCGACGACACTAAGGACGCTCATGCCCCTCGCCGTCATGGTCATGCCCCTCGCCGTCGTGGTCATGCCCCTCGCCGTCGTGGTCATGCCCCTCGCCGTCATCGTCATGCCCCTCGCCGTCATCGTCATGCCCCTCGCCGTCATCGTCATGCCCCTCGCTGTCGTCGCCACCCTCGTCGTGTTCGGCTGCGCCGCCACTGTCGTCTGACCCGTCGCCTTCCCCCCCGTGATTGTGTCCAAGGTGGGGGTCGACGCGCTGCACCTGGGGGCGGACGCCGGACTCGATCCACTGCTCGAGGCTACGAATATTCTGTTCGTAGCGGCCGACCGTCATTGCATCCCGCACGAGTGGCAGCGCCCGTTCGTAAGCAGACTTAGACTCCGCCGGCATTTCCGCATCTTCGTAGAGTTCGCCGAGGCGCGCTAATACTTCGAGACGCATCGGGTCCGGAATGTCTCTGGCCGCGAGTGCCTCGAGCGCTTCGTGTGCCGCTTCGAACTCGAATGAAGCTGCCGCTGCATTCGCCCGCAGGAGCGCAAGGCGGACGTGGTTCGGGTCGATCGTCATCGCGACCTCGAACATCCGTCCAACGCGCGCGACCCTCTCCTCAACGTCTGGGGAACGAACGCTCTCGCGGACGTAGGCGTCGGCTAGCGCAATCCTCGCGGAGACGCTCCGAGGACGGAGTTGCACTGCTCGCTCGTAGATCTCGCGAAGCGCGGCGTGGTCGGTCTCTCCCGCGCCTCTTCGCGCAGAGGCCAAGTTCATTTCGCTCGTGAATCGGAGTTGCACCGCCGCCGCACGTTGAGCGTAGTCTAGTCCTTGCTCCCGCGAGCCAGCCGGATGCTCGAGGAACGTCACCGCAGACTCAGAGAAATAGCCCCAACGAAGGGTTTGCGCTTGGTGAACTAGAGAGACAACTCCAGCTAGCGCAACGATTGCGACAACGGAAAACGCACCCTTCGTTCGGTCATTTTCTTCGCCAAACGGTAAGCCCAACAGTGTCCCGAGGAGGAGCATCGTGACCCCCGAGAGGGTTCCGGGACCGATCAGTAGGACTCCCGTCCCAACGATCGCGGCTACCACTCCGACCGCCCGATTCTTTCTCAAACCGAGCCACAAGAGGACGAGCATCGCGAGCGGCACGGCGAATCCGAAATCACCCGCAAGTTCCGCGGCCGCGGACGGAGAGTGACGACTCGTTGGCCGACCCGCGAAGTAATTTCGAGCGAACACGTGCTCGGTGTCAACGTGAGCCTCTACCTCGCCAGTGTAGGCACCAGCGCCAGCGCCAAAAGGCTGCGACGCTGCTGCGTAGGCGACCACGCCATCAAGGAAGAATTCGACGGCATGCTCCTCTCCGTATGGCCACTCCACCCCCGTCTCAACAATAGGGCTGTCCACACTGGGCACCGCTTCGAACCGAGCACCGCTCAACAGTAGGCTAAGGCCCGCTATCGCAACGCCTACAATCACCGCTCCGCCTAACTTCGCGTCCCCGAGGGCGAAACCGGCAATCCCAGCGATACCGAGAGCGATGATCAGGGGCGGGAACCCGGCCATCCCCAGGCAAACACCTCCACAAACAATGGAGACGGCACCAGCCCGTAGAGAGCCAGACGAGAAGCCGACGGCCCCAAGGGCAACTGTCATGACTGAAAATGCGGCCAGCACTCCAGGGTCATCGAACGTTCCGGCCGAGGCCGCCACGGAAACACTTGCGAACGGAATCTCCGGGACCAACGCGAAACCCAAAGCATCCGCAATCACAGCAACCATGCAGAACGCAGCGCTTACTGCCGAACCGACAACGACGTGCGCTCGCCCCTTCGGACCTGCGAGCGCCGAAGCGATTCCGGCGGCACTCATCAGCACCAGCAGCGTCGCCAAATCGAATCCCACAGCAGTACCCTGAATGGCTGCCGATACGATCGCGTACAGCGCAATCGCAACCAGCGTCGCCGCCATTGGAAAGACGGCACGGGGCACGCCGCGGCGACCCGCAATGAGCAACGCGACGAGCGCACCAACCATCGCCAAGGCGGTCTGGAAGAAGTCGTAACGCGGAAAACCATTAAAAACCGCGACCGTGGCGACAGCGAGGGTCAGCCCTAGCACGACTCCGGCAATGCCGGTCCCGGCGCGAGCTTCTATCGGATTCGTGGTTTCGTTCATGTCAGCCTGCATCTGGGAGCGCACGTTCAACGCTTGAGCGCTCTGCTATTGGATTGCAGCCCCGGACTGTCAAGCCCGCGCACGTGCGTGTGCGATGCCGCGAGCAATGCTATCCTCTCCATGTGAAAAGCGCAGATATCGAATCCCACTATCTTGGCGAGCCCAGAGAACGTCTTACCTGGGTGGCTCTCGGCCTCTCCCTGATCTCTCCGGGCGCAGGCTGGGCGTACGTGGGACGCCTGGGCGCAGGCCTCCTTTGGAACGGGGCGCTAGTCTCTCTGTGGGCCGCGTTCGTATTTGTATGGGCCACTCGAAAGTTCTATCCGGGTGTTCCACTCCTCGCCTTCACCGTGGGC
>JBLHWZ010000492.1:0-3041 GCA_047629415.1 Bradymonadia bacterium
TGGTTGTCGCTGGCGGCCCGTCGAATCTTGTGTACGCGGTCTCGATCGACGTGATGAGCAGGTCCTCGCTGGACCTTAGGGTAGAGACCTTGGGGCGAGAGCTAGTGGTCGAGGGCAGCGTGCGCGACGACCTTGGCAGAGGGATTGGTTACCGCCGCGTGAGGATCGTGGGCGAGAACACGAGGAGCGAAGAGGACGGCCTGCAGGGTAGTTTCTCCGCCGAAGCGACCACGAACTCTGCTGGGTACTTTCGGTTCACACGCCTTGTGCCAGCGGGCGAGTGGCATGTGCAGGGCCAGTTCGTCGGCGATATATATACCGGCTCAGACGACCAGGAAGAGAGTGTGTCCGTGCGCGAGCGCTCGCCACGCGTACTGATTGTAGCCCCGGCTGTCGTACCGGTGAGTGAGGCCACCGTTCCAGTGGAGGTTCAGGTGTTCGTGGGCGGAACCCCAGCGGCAGGGACACCGATCACGTTCGAGTCGGATTGTGGCCAGATCCCGGAAGGTGCGGTGGTTGGCGCTGATGGGGTCGCCCATGCGGAGTTTCGCTTCACTCGAGACGCAGTGGGCCCGTGCTCGGTCCGTGCGCACGCAGAAGGGCAGAGTCGTTTTCGAGACGGTGAGGCGTATGCGGCGATGCGTCGATTCGATGAGCCGACGATTCGCGTACGTGCCGAGTTCGTGCGGGGCCAGCCATTTTTCGATGGCAGCTGGTCCGTCTTTGTGGAGGTTTTTGACCGCTACGGAGGACTTGAGGGCGGCACCATCGAGTTGAGCGGAAGTGGAGACCTGTTGGCGACCAGTCTGGTTTCGGAGAACGCAGTTGCCCGCTTTGACGTGCCGGAGTCGAGCCTTGGAGACCGGTCGAGCATTGTAGCGACGTTCATTCCGGACGCGGGCGAGCTGCGACTTTCGAGCGAACCGCTCCTACTAGAACGTCCGCCATCACCCTCCGGCATCTTTGGGGCGATTTCGATCGCCGTGGCCATACTGCTGGCACTCGTGATTCTCGCCGCCGTCGTTCGCGAGATGCGCCGTTCTCGCCCGAAGAGCACTGTCGTGAAACCCACGGCAGCGGGCGTCTCGACCGAACCTGAGGTTGAGGTCGTCGCAGGCTCGATTCTAGTCGTGGTGCGTGATGCTGAGGATTCGAAACCCATCGAGGCGACGATCCACGTCGGAGATTCCGATGCGACGTTTCAAAGTGCTGCTAGCGGTGTCGTTGTCATCCCCAGTCCGAAGGGCTTTTCGTTTCACGCGGTCGCACCGGGTTACCTGCCGCACCGTGGGGCGATCTCCCATCCGGGCAAGGGCCGCCGCGCCGTGATTCGCTTGAAGTCCGTGCGTGCGGAGGTTCGGGACATTCTTCGGGAGGTGCTCAGCGGTATCGGTGGTGAGCAGGGAAATTGGTGGGGGAAGATCTCCGTGCGATCCGTCACTCGGAAGACGCTCGCTGAGGTTCGAACTCTCAGGCGAGAACCGCTGCGAGCATCTACTCACCGCCGTGAGCTCTATCGGCTGATAGAGACTGCACAGCGAACAGCCGCCGATGCCGAAGCGCTCGAGGCGCTCACTCTGCTGGTGGACGACGTCTACTTTGGTGGCGGAGGCGAACTGGAGACGGTCGAGGTCGCGCGCGCGCTGGCCGACGCGACGAGGGGACTTCAGTGATGCACTCCACTTCTCTCTGTGTCTCCCTCTCGGTCGTCCTCTGCTCGTGGTCCGTGCTTGCACGAGCCGAAGGGCTCGCGGCCTACGATGTGACACAGACAGCCTGGAACGGGATGTCGTCGCTCGCAGTACTGGCTGACTTTGGTGGCTATTCGCTGGACCAAGTGGAGGACGTGAACCTCGACGAGCTGACCCCTGGTCAAGATGTCATGGTGATCGTGCATCCGACAACGCCACTGGATGCTCCAGCACTTGCTCACTGGATTTCTCTCGGCGGAACCGCATTTGTCGCCGACGATTTTGGCTCCAGCGAGGCGCTCTTGGAGCCCTTTGCATTGAGTCGGAGCGGCGCCGTCTACGAGGGAGGCGAGGTGTTGGATGGCAATCCCTACCTTCCGCTGATCGGACCCGTCGGCGAGCACGTCATCTCAGATGGCGTTCGGCGAATCGCCATGAATCACCCCGCGAGCATGAGCGGCAACGGCCGGCCGGTGTTCGCGTTTTCAGACGGATCGGGAGCGGTATACGATATGTCGCTGGGCGACGGGCGCGCGGTCCTGCTCTCGGACCCGAGCCTGCTCACCAACCTAATGCTCCCAATCGCCGGAAATCGATCATTCGTGCTCAACGTCCTGCGCACCCTCTGCCCGAGCGGCGGGTGTCGGGTGGTGGTTGTGGCAGGAGATGGAACGCTCACCGGGACTGTCGGCACCCAGCCCACAGTAGATCGTAGCGCGCTCGCGAGTGCGCTGGACCGGTTCAAGGCAAGACTGCGGAACTTAACGGTGGAGCCGCGCGTCCTCCACTTCGCGGCCGTCCTGCTCGCGCTCGGCAGCGTTCAGCTGCTGCTGACCCTCTTCCCGCGAAAGCGTCCCGCGTGGCTCGACGCTCGCATACTAGCTCGGCGGGTGAAGCCCCTCAGCGAGTTCGAGTTCAACCTCGCTCGATATGGGGGAGCTCGTCGTGAGGCGAACCTCACCGCTCCTGCGAGTCTGCTAAAAGAGCGGTTCGAGGGCCGCTTCTATCTGTCGATCGGGCAAGAAGTTCCGCCGGCCGACGCGGCCGATGAGATCTTCTCGCATGCGGTTGGCCAGTTCGCACGGCGATACGACCCGCAGATGACTTCGCGGGCGAAGAGTGCCTACGCCAAGACTCTGATGACGCTACACGCGGTCCCTAAGAGAGAAGCGTGGCTGGTCGTCCGTGCTCCATGGATCGATGATAAGTCGATCCTTACGCTGCAGAAACACGTATTGTTACTTCTCGAAAAGGCAGGTCTGAATGACGAGTTCGAATCCGATGTCCGTCGTCCAAACCCGAATTCCTGACGCCGAGCTTGAGGGAGCTGTCGCTGACTTGGCGGCGGTC
>JBLHWZ010000493.1:0-3038 GCA_047629415.1 Bradymonadia bacterium
GTAGCGGTACCATTGGGCCGTTCTCCGGCTGCCTATGCAGCCGTGACGGCGGCTTACGTCTTCGCCGCGGCGCTCGTAGTCCCCATGGCGGGTTTCGGTGTGATCGTCAGCGCGATGGCGGCCACCGTTGATCCGACAACTCTCGCGGCAAAACTCACCGGAGGGACTGTGAATGGCCGTGGCGCGGTCCATCATCTCTCGCCGGGAGCTGCCTTCGGAACAATCGCGGGGTTATTGCTGCTTCTCAAACTCGGCATCGAGGAGCCTCTCCGAGTCTTCGCAGAGAGCGGCCAGCTGCAGCCTACAAACGCGATGTTCGTGGGTGTCGGGGTTCCCCTGATTGCCGCGGCGGGTGTGCTTGTTGTCGGCTTGCAAGGGTTCGGAAAGAACTTCCACGAGATTCAGGCCAGCCTCTTCGACGCCGAGGTCCCGCCACCGGACACTGGATACGACTATTTTGGCAACAGTGAGCGGGCCGGAAGAGTTGAGCCGCTCCTTCGACCGAAGGTGGCCGCGTTCTTCCGGAAAGACGTTCTCCAGGCGAGACGCAGCTCGCCATTCCTCTTCCCATCCACCGTAGTTGTCGCTGTTATCGGCGCTTTTGGCCTTTGGGCGAGTGAACTCGTCTCCCCCTTCGGAGTCGGCGGCCTTATGGGACTGTGGCTGGTGCTGATCGTCGCCCCACTGCGACGACTTCGAGCGCTCCCCGGCGAGGTCGATTTTGGGCTCGCGCACATGCTGGCTTCTAGCGCTGATCGCGCAAGCTCCCGCCGAGTCGCCGCCACCATGATTGCTGCGCGGCACGCGGTTCCGCTTGCCCTTGCCTGCATCGGAGCAGGACTAGCTGCTGCAGAGGCGGTGACGCCCGTTGCTGCCGCATTGCTCGCCTTGGTGCTCGTGCACATCCGAGGAGCAACCGTTCGAAGTGGGGTCGTCATCTTCGCGATCCTCGCGGCGATCGGATCAATGGCGCTCGGCTCCGCTCCCGTTCTAGCCGGGGTCGCCACTGGCTACCTTCTCCTCGCCTACACCCTCTTCCGTTTGCGAATCATCTCAACCGGTTCGCCGGAGGCACAATGATTGTTCTCGATATCCAAAGCCTCACCAAGAGCTACGGCGCAAACCGTGCTGTCGACGACGTCACGTTTCAGGTTCACGCAGGGGAACTCGCGTGTTTCATCGGACCGAATGGTGCGGGAAAGTCCACAACGATGCGGACGATCGCAGGCCTTCAGTCTCAAGACAGCGGGAGCGTCTCGATCGGAGGAGGGATCCTCGACAACGCCGAGGATCGAAAGCGTGCCTGCACGCTGACGCCTCAGGACGTTGCACTCTTCGACTACCTGACCTGCGTCGAGACCCTCCGACTCGTCGGGAAGGTGCACGGGGTGGACAAGTCGAAGACTGAGCAGCAGATCGAGCGCTGGCTTCAGGTCACCGGCCTGGGCTACGCGAGCGGTCGGATGGTCCGTGAACTCTCCGGTGGGATGAAGCGTAAGTTAGCAGTGGCTTGTGCGATGCTCCCTACGCCACCCCTGGTGCTCCTTGACGAGTCGTTCACAGGATTGGACCCAGAGTCGACGCGTGCTCTGCAGAACGAGCTGCGAAGCTATTGTGACGCCGGTGGCGCTGTCTTGCTGTCGAGTCACATCCTAGACATGGTCCACACTATGGCAGACCGAGTCGTCATCATGGCGCGCGGACACGTCGTCGAGTCCATGGGTCCGGCCGATTTAGCGCAACGAATTCCGGCCGAGTTCGCTGATCTGACCGAACTCTATCTTAATCGGACTCAGGCAGGGCCAGCGTCGTAGCGTCTCGCTCTGTGCGCACAATGTCGCCAGCGAATCGCTCTTCCAACCAGGCGACTGCCTCGTCGAAGGTCGTCTGCTCTCTACCCTCAACGGTTATCCGAGTTCGGAATTCTGGGGTGTCGATGACGGGATATGACCCGAAGTCGACATCGGGAAACATGCGAGTGGCGGCATGGAGAGGCTCGGCGATGCGGCCTTCCCCAAGTCGCATGTAGAGTACAGTCAGGCTCTTTGGGCGCCCGCGAAAGTTCTCCTGGATAAAGTCGAACTGGCGTACGAAAATCTGTGGGACACCCGGTAGGACGAACACGTTTTCCATTCGGTAGACCGGCCAGAACATGCCCTCCTCGTGCAGGAGTTCGCAGCCATCCGGTACGTTCGCCATCCTACTCCAGACCCGATGCCGGACGACATCTTCGCCGAAGACTCGGTCGATATGGTCTTGCAGCGATGGCCGATGCACGCACGGTACGCCGAAGGCTTCCGCAACTGCAGCCATCGTCAGGTCGTCGTGGGTCGGACCAATTCCGCCACTGGTAATGACGTAGTCCGACTTCGCTCTCAACTCGTTGATCGAGGCTGCGATGACTTCAGTCGTGTCGAGCACGATGCGCACTTCCAGCGTCGTCGCGCCAAGCGCGCTCAGCTTCTTGACCGCATGGGCGCCGTTGGTGTCGACGATTTTCCCCGTGAGGAGTTCAGTGCCGATCAGCAGTAGTGAGACGGTTGGAGAGTCAGTTGCCATCAGGTTCTCTTACCATTTCGTACGTGAGCAGTTCGCCGTTTCGACGCACCCCCATCGAATAGCGGAACTCGTTTACGGGCCGCGCCCAGAGGACCTGATCAAAGCGACGCAGACCAATCGCTGCCGCAGGAGTTCCGTCGGCAATCGAATCGACGAGTAGCGCCCTTCCATCAGGGACGACGCCGACCCCCCAGCCATCCAGCTCGTTTTGCAGGACTTCGGGATCGTCGCCGCCAATAGGCTCCCCAAGAACGATTCGTGGAGCATCGGTCTGTTCTTCATAATGCGCGAAGAACCGAAGGTATCCCCGGCCCCAGTCCTCATGCATCGCTTCGCCATCTAGCCAAACTCCAGGGCGCGATCGGACCATGAGCCGACCCGACTCATCCGAGATTTCGCGGATCGGCGGATCGGTGCGGTCGACGAACACAACTGCGCCCGCAACACGGGCGCCCTGCGGGTCAACAACGTAGATGGGG
>JBLHWZ010000494.1:0-3030 GCA_047629415.1 Bradymonadia bacterium
TCGAGACTTCGCTACGCTCTTATGAGGTAGTTGAGGTTGTTGAGGAGCCCATCGTCCTGCCCCCGTCTGAGGAGGAGCCCGAGCACGCCGATCCTGACGGCGCCGAGGGGCCTCCTGAGGCTGAGGCGCCCATCGCGGATCCGACGGAGCTCTACGGCTTCGGGGAACCTACGCTGGCAGCACTCCGCGCGCTCTCAAGTCGTGGGGTCTTCGAGGCTGACGCTGTATTCGCGGCCCTGCGGCACGGGGACGCGCTCATCACTCGGCTAGAGCTTCCTTTTGGCTCGAAGCGCGAGATCGAGCCGATTCTGGCGCCCCAGCTCGAGGGGAAATTACCCACGGACGTCGAAGAGGTCTTGCTCGACAGCATGGTCGGCGGCCGCCACGAGTCCGGCGAATACGCGGTCTATGCCTCGGCGATCGAACCCGCACGGCTGGCGATTATGCTCGCCGAGTTGGAGAGCGTTGGCGTCGACCCTAAGGTCTTGGACGTGCAGCCCTTCCCTCTGCTGACAGTTGGGCGCGCGCTAACTCCCGAGGGCCAGGGGCCCGTCGCGATCATCGACGTCGGAGCCGAACAGATCGGTGTTGTCGTGTTCCACGGCAAAGACCTGCAGTACGCCCGAACGTTCTCTGGAGGCGGAGAGCGGTTCACCGCTGCTCTTGCCGACGTTTTCGGTCTCGACCCTCTCACGGCGCGCGAAGGCAAGCATCGCGAGGGGTTCATCGACGTCGGCACTGACGAGGTCGATTCGGCGACCGGAAACGACGCAACCGACATCTCGAACGCATGCCGGCGTGCTGCGAAGCCTCTCATCCGACAGCTTCGACGGACCCTGCAGGGGCACGCGAGCGAGTGGGGCCGAAGCGTCGAGCACATCTATGTGACCGGTGGCTCGAGTCTGCTGCCGGGCCTCGTCGAATACCTTGGGCAAAGCCTTGGGGTTCCGGCGAGTCCCCTGCCCTTCGATAACGTGAGTTCGATCGCCGGGTTTACCGAGGTTGGTAACAAGTTCGCGACTGCGCTCGGATTGGGCCTTCGGGGAGTTACAGGGGTGGACGGCTCTGATCTCAACGCCCGAATCGGACCGTTCTCGTTCAAGGGTTCTTACGAACACATCCGGTCGCGCCTGCCTCAGATGCTGGGTGCCATCGTGGTGCTCGTAATGTTGAGCCTCGCCTTTGTCGCCGGCCGAATCGTTATGTTGAAGGCCGAGTCGGCCGCGCTCGACGATGCTCTCGCCGAAGCTACGGAACCACTCTTTGGTGAAGCTGTGACCAACGGAGACCGCATCCGTGGCAGGTTCGCCCTTGAAGCCAGTCCTCCACGGTTTCTTCCCCAACAGTCCGCCTTCGCGCTCTGGTCCGAGATCGCGAACGCGTTCATCGAGACCGCTGATTTGGGATACGAGGTAGAAGCAGGCGCGTTCGAGGTCGACCTTGAGCGCCGCGTCTACCGCGTGGAGGGAGTCGCGGATTCCGCGGAGTCAGTGGACACGTTCGAAACGCAACTCGCTGCCATCGATTGTGTATCGAGCGTGAATCGAAACGAAATGTCAGCATCCGGTGAGAACTTCGAGTTCAGTATCAACGGCGCGCTCTGCGGCTCGGACGACGACTAATGAACGAAAAACCTACGTTGATGGACAAGCTGGATACGCTGATGGAGCGGTTCACCGAGCGAGAGCGCAAGCTGCTCATCGTGATGGTGCTCTCGGTTGGCACGATGCTTTGCGTGCTGATTGGCTACAATGTCAGCATCACTTTTTCCGACATTCAGGAAGACATCGCTGAGAAGCGCGACGCCCTCGATCTGCTCGTTGGGAACCGCGAGGAATTCCAGGCCAACGCTGGTCGGAACGCGATCCTGCGCGAGCAGCTAGCAGACAACGAAGTCCGGCTCTCGACGTTTATCGAAGGAAAGTCCGGGCGCGCTTCAATGGGACGCCCGCAAGAGTTCCGCGATAACGAATTCGACCTGGACGACGGCGTCACAATGCGTTCGACCACTGCGGAGTGGAACAGCGTAGAGCCCGATCAGGTTTTCCGATTCCTGAACTCGGTCGAAACCGCTGAAGAACTCGTCTACGTGCGCCAGGTCTCAGTCGCCCCTGCGCGTCGAGCAGAGGGACTGGAGTTGGAGGTGACTTTGGTCACTTACGATCAGGCGCCGTTGGCTGCGGAGGAAGAAGAATGAGGGAAATGTTGAAGAAAGGCGCCCTGTTTGCCGTGCTCTTCGTTGTTGTCTTCATCGTTGGGCTCCGCCTCACGTTCCCGATGGCGCTCGTCACGAGCGTGATCGAGTCTCAGGCGGAGGCCGCCCTCGAGTTCAAGTATGACATCGAGATTGAGCAGACACGCTTTTCGGGGCTGAGCGGGGTTAGGCTGATCGGCGTCAGCATCGAGTCCACAGCTCCGCTCGAGCCCGATGAGTTCCGTGTCCCGATGCGGTTCGACAGCGCTCGAATCCGTGTTGGCTTGCTCTCGGCGATGCGGGGAAATCCACGCGTCCGCGCGGACCTACGCATCGACGACGGAGAAATTCGCGCCGACTTTGGACCTGATGAAGCCGGCCGCGCCCTGAAGATTGAGCTCTTCGACGTGCAGCTGCGCGGCATCGCGCCCTTGCAAGCCGCAACAGGACTTCCGACCCAAGGAGCGGCGAGCGGGACAATCCAGATCACATGGACCGACGAGTGGCGAATCACTGGCGGCGACGTCGAGCTAGGTATCGCCGGTTTGGTCTTTGGACCCGGCAACCTTGAGGCCGAGGCGTTCGCCCAGTTTGGTGGGTTCATCCCGTTGCCGGCTACCGACTTCGGCAACGTGGTCATCCGCGCACCGATGGAAGGCTCGGACGTACGAATTGAGCAGTTCGAGGCGAGCGGAACTGACATTCGTCTCAACGCGTCTGGTGAGATCCAGATTCGGACCCCACGCCCGACCTCACGACTCAATCTCAACCTCGACTTCCAGCTAGACGGCGGATACGTCGAAGAAGCAGGCCTCGGCGCTGTCCTTGGCGACGCC